>NZ_AP043781.1:2823906-3137673 GCF_055388505.1 Bisbaumannia salifodinae | reverse complement strand
GCGCCCGGGTCGACGACGAGTTTACCGCCCTGCTCGACTATGAGGGGCTCAGCGTGGAGCTCAAGGCGGGCACTCTGGTGGCGGAGGAGACGCCGCGCTGGCGGGTGCATGGCACCCGGGGCAGCTATGTGAAATTTGGCCTCGACCCCCAGGAGGAGCGCCTCAAGGCCGGCGACTCGCCGAGCCCCGACTGGGGCCAGGATGCGCCGGGGCGCCTCTGCCTGGCGGCGGAGGCGGGCGAGCTGGTGTCCCGGGAGCACCCCAGCCTGCCGGGGGATTATCTCGCCTACTATCAGGGGGTGGTCGCGGCGCTACGTGGCGAGGGCCCCATGCCGGTGAGCGTGGAGGAAGCCATCGCGGTGATGGCGCTGCTGGAGGCGGGGCTGACCAGCCATCGTCAGCGGCGCTGGATCAGCCTCTAACGGGGGGCTACCAGGTGAGGGGATGGGGCCGCTCGGCGCGCAGCCGGTCCCGGGCGATATAGAGGGCGGCGATGGCGCGGGCCTCGTGGAAGTCCTCCCGGGCCAGCAGCGCCGGCAGCTCGTCGATGGCATGGGTCTCGACGATCAGCGGCTCCGGCTCGTCGCCGGGCAGGCGCTGGGGGTAGAGGTCGCTGGCCAGCATCACCTGCATGCGGTGGCACATATAGTTGGGGGCCAGGGAGAGCTCCACCAGGGGCTCGATATTGTTGGCGCCGAAGCCGCACTCCTCCATCAGCTCGCGATTGGCGGCGGTGACGATATCCTCGCCGGGGTCCACCAACCCCTTGGGCAGGGTCAGGACATAGTCCTCGAAGCCGGCGGCGTATTCGCGGATCAGCAGCACATGCTCCGGGTCGGGCATGGCGACGATCATCACCGCCCCCTGGTCGCTGCCCATCAGGCGCTCGAAGTGACGCTCCTCGCCGTTGCCGAAGCGCAGTTCCAGCTCCTCGACCCGGAACAGCCGGCTTCGAGTCACTTCGCGCTGGGAGAGGATGCGGGGCTTGCTGGGATACATGGAGACTCCGTGGGGCGATGCGTGGGCCGGGGGGATTTTGTACAATAGCATCCTATGGAAACACTGCATAAATGCCTGCGCGGGCGAATCACTGCGTTGCGCGCTGCTCGAAATCCTCACCTAGTACCCCCTAGGCTCCGGTTTCTGCGCTGCGGGCGCCTTGTGCTTCATCCCGCTCGCCGATTTATTCAGCGTTTCCCAATACCCGAACGTGGAGCCCAAGGCCAATGATCGATTGGCAAGCCATCGACACCGTCCTGCTCGACATGGACGGCACCCTGCTGGATCTGCATTTCGACAGCCACTTCTGGCTGGAGCACCTGCCGCGCCGCTATGGGGAGCTGCATCGTCTGGATGAGGCCAGCCAGCACCAGCTTCGCGAGCGGATCATCGGCGAGCAGGGCACCCTCAACTGGTACAGCCTGGCCTACTGGAGCCGCGAGCTGGGAGTCGATATCGTCGCCCTCAAGCGCGAGGTCCAGCACCTGATCGGCCTGCGCGGCGATGCCCTGGATTTCCTCAAATGGCTCAAGCGAGCCCACCCCCGGGTGGTGCTGGCCACCAACGCCGACCGCGCCAGCCTCGAGCTCAAGCTGCCGCTGACCGGCCTGGAGGAGTACCTGGATGCCATCGTCTCCTCGGCGGACCTGGGCGTGCCCAAGGAGGCCCAGGAATTCTGGTTCGAGCTCCAGGAGGTCGAGCCCTTCGACCCGGCCCGCACCCTCTTTATCGACGATAACCCCTCGGTGCTGGAGAGCGCCCGGGAGTTCGGCATCCGCCACCTGCTGGGCATCAAGCAGCCCGACAGCACCCAGCCGGAGCGCGAGCTGGAGGAGTTCATCGCCCTGGATCGTTTCGCTACCATCCTTCCCGCTGAGCGCCCGCCGCAGGCCTAAGGAGGCCCCATGGACAGCGTACGACTCGACAAGTGGCTGTGGGCGGCGCGTTTCTTCAAGACCCGCGCCCTGGCCAAGAAGGCCATCGAAGGGGGCAAGGTGCACTACAATGGCGACCGGGCCAAGACCAGCAAGAGCGTGGAAGTCGGTGCCCTGATTCGCGTGCCCCAGGGCTGGGACGTCTGGGAGGTGGAGGTGCTGGCGCTCTCCGATCAGCGCCGTGGCGCCCCCGAGGCCCGCGCCCTCTACCGCGAGACCGCCGAGAGCGAGGCGCGTCGCGAGCGTGAGACCGAGGCCCGGCGCCTGACCAACCAGGCCATGCAGCACCCCCTGAAACGCCCCGACAAGAAGCAGCGCCGGGATATCCAGCGCTTTCAGCGCCGCCAGGGCGATTGACGCTCCCTCACCGATGTTTATTCTCAGGCTTTTTTCATGACCGATCAGATTCAGCGTTTTCTCTTCGACGATACCCAGGTGCGCGGCGAGATCGTCTCCCTGGAGGCGGCCTATGCCGAGGTGCTCGACAAGCAGGCCTACCCGGCGCCGGTGCGTCGCCTGCTGGGCGAGATGCTGGCGGCGGTGGCCCTGCTCACCGATACCGTCAAGCTCGATGGCACCCTGAGCCTGGAGGTGCGCGGCGAGGGGGCCCTGGCCCTGCTGATGGCGGAGTCCAACCCCGGCGGCGAGCTGCGCGCCATCGCCCGCCTGGCCGAGGGGGCCGACCTGCCCGATGCGGCCGCCGGCTTCCGCGAGCTGCTGGGCGAGGGACATATCGTCATCACCCTGGATCCCCGGGAGGGGCGCCGCTATCAGGGCATCGTCGAGCTCAAGGAGGCCAGCCTGGCGGCCTGCCTGGAGGCCTACTTCGCCCAGTCCGAACAGCTGCCCACCCGGCTGTGGCTGGCCGCCGATGGCCAGCGCGCCGCCGGCCTGCTGCTGCAGCAGCTGCCCGACGACGGCCGCCCCCATGATCCGGACGCCTGGGAGCGCACCGTGCACCTGGCCGATACCGTGCGCGACGAGGAGTTGCTCGGGCTCGCGCAGCACGAGCTGCTGCATCGCCTCTATCACGAGGAGACGGTGCGGGTCTTCGAGCCCAAGGCGCTGCGCTTCGGCTGCACCTGCTCCCGGGAGCGGATCGCCCAGTCGCTGCTCTCCCTGGGCGCCGAGGAACTGCGCGAGATCGTCGCCGAGCAGCAGGGCATCGAGACCGAGTGTCACTTCTGTCATACCCGCTACCGCTTCGGTGCCGCCGAGGTGGAGGGGTTGATCGAGGCGCCGGATGCGCCGCCGCCCACCCTTCATTAAGGGCGTAAGCGCTCACTCGATCGATACCCGATGCCCCGGCCCTGCGCCGGGGTTTTCATATGCTAACAATGGTCGTTATGTAGTAGTAAAACTACATGAAATTCGGCGAATGAGAGCTTTGGTAAGCGCCCGGGTTTTTGTCATAATGGCCCCCCTTAATTTGGCGGCCCGATGTCATAAGAGGCGGTACACCGTCCGGGGCATCGGGCAGGCAGCCCACCTGTCGTTGCTACGACCCACGAGAGAGAATAGGCCGCATGGCCCAGGACACCGACATGACCACCACCCAAGCCGCAAGCGCCGTATCGTCAGCCACCCCCCGCGTCTTCACCAACCTGAGCCGTGCCGAGTTGATCGAGCAGGCCTTGCTGCGAGGCGAGGGACAGTTGGCCGACAATGGCGCGCTGGTCGTCAAGACGGGGGAGCGTACCGGGCGTTCACCGGCGGATCGCTTTATCGTCGAGGAAGCGTCCACCCGCGACCAGATCGACTGGGGCAGCGTCAATCGTCCCTTCGACGCCGCCAAGTTCGAGGCGCTGTGGACCCGCGTCGAGGCCTACCTGGGCGAGCGTGATCACTATCTCTCCGAGGTGCATGTGGGCGCCGACCCCCAGCACTACCTGCCGGTGCGCATGCACACCGAGACCGCCTGGCAGAACCTCTTCGGCCGCACCATGTTCGTGCGCCCCGAAGCCTATAACCCGGCGCGGCGCGACGAGTGGACCATCCTCAATGCCGCCAACTTCGTCTGCGAGCCGCAGCGCGACGGCACCGGCACCGAGGCCTGCGTGATCCTCGACTTCGCCGGGCGTCGCGTGCTGATCGCCGGCATGCGCTACGCCGGCGAGATGAAGAAGGCCATGTTCAGCGTGCAGAACTTCCTGCTGCCGGCCTCCGACGTGCTGCCCATGCACTGCTCCGCCAATGTCGGCGAAGATGGCCAGACCTGCCTGTTCTTCGGCCTCTCCGGCACCGGCAAGACCACCCTCTCCGCCGATCCGGCCCGCTACCTGATCGGCGATGACGAGCATGGCTGGGGCGAGGGCACGGTGTTCAATATCGAGGGCGGCTGCTACGCCAAGTGCATCGACCTCTCCGAGAAGAACGAGCCGGTGATCTGGCGCGCCATCAAGTTCGGCGCCGTGCTGGAGAACGTGGTGCTGGACGACCGTCGCGCGCCTGATTACGCCGACGACAGCCTGACCCAGAACTCCCGGGCCGCCTATCCGCTGGAGCATATCGACAAGCGGGTGCCCGAGAATCGCGCCGGCGAGCCCAACGCGATCATCTTCCTGACCTGCGACATGAGCGGTGTGCTGCCGCCGGTGTCGCTGCTCTCCGAGGAAGCCGCCGCCTACCACTTCCTGTCCGGCTATACCGCCAAGGTGGGTTCCACCGAGATGGGCTCCTCCGCCGGTCTCGAGGCGACCTTCTCCACCTGCTTCGGCGCGCCCTTCTTCCCGCGCCCGGCCCGGGAGTACGCCGACCTGCTGATCAAGCGGGTCAAGGCCAACGATGCCCGCGTCTACCTGGTCAACACCGGCTGGACCGGCGGCGCCTATGGTCAGGGCGGCTCGCGCTTCAGCATTCCCACCACCCGCGCCATCATCAGCGCCATCCAGTCCGGCGCCCTGCGCGACGTGGAGACCCGGCGCATCGAGGGCCTCAACCTGGAGGTGCCGGTGGCGGTACCCGGCGTCGACACCCAACTGCTCGACCCGCGCCAGACCTGGGCAGACTCGGCCGCCTACCAGGCACAGATGCAGGCGCTGGTGGCCAAGTTCGTGGCCAACTTCGAGAAGTTCGCCGGCGTCGATCCGGCGATCATCGCCGCCGGTCCGCAGCGCGGCTAAGCCGGCACGCGACCCAGCGTCGCAGTGACGAACCCCGGCCCGGCGCCGGGGTCTGAAACGGGGAGGGCGCAAGCCTTCCCCGTTTTGCGCTGCATCCGTGTCGGGGTGTCGCGCGTACCTTCATTACCCCCTGTCGAAGGAGAGGCACGATGAAGCGACGTCATTTTCTGGGCTTCCTGGGCGCCGGTGGCCTGGTGGGGCTCTTCCCCGTTCTGGCCAATGCCCGGCCGCGCCTCGATCTCTCGGCCTCGCCGGGCATCGAGCCCCTGGAACTCGGCGAGGCCGAGTGGCGGGAGCGGCTGACCCCGGAGCAGTTCGAGATCCTCCGCGACCACGGCACCGAGCCGGCCTACTCGAGCCCCCTGGACGACGAGTGGCGCGACGGCGAGTATCGCTGCGCCGGCTGCGACCTGCTGCTCTTTACCAGTGCCATGAAGTACGACTCCGGCACCGGCTGGCCGAGCTTCTTCGAGCATGTGGAGGGGCATCTGCTGACCCAGGTGGACTACAAGCTGATCTGGCCGCGCACCGAGTACCACTGCGCCCGCTGCGGCGGTCACCAGGGGCATATCTTCGAGGACGGCCCCGAGCCCAGCGGCCTGCGCTGGTGCAATAACGGCCTGGCCCTGCATTTCGTTCCCGCCGCGGCCTCTTGAGGAAGGCGGCCATCGGCTGAAGCCAGGGGTAGGTGAGGCTCAGTGAGATTGTCGCAGTGAGAATCGCTGAGGGGCGCTGGGGGCAGGATCATATGGCAATAGTCGTGAAGGTAGTTTCCTAACGATCAGGCGGCAAGGCTCCCGACGAGCGCGCCATTATGATACCTTGACGCGATCTTTTGCCGCTGGAACGTCAAGGACTTCATGGACGCACACGCCAAGATCATCGCCCGCCTCGCCGAGGAACTCGCGGTCCGCCCCCAGCAGGTGTCGGCCACTGTGGAACTGCTCGACGGCGGCGCCACCGTGCCCTTTATCGCCCGCTACCGCAAGGAAGTGACCGGGGCCCTGGACGATACCCAGCTGCGTGAACTGGACGAACGCCTGCGCTACCTGCGCGAGCTGGAGGAACGCCGCGAGGCGGTGCTGGCCGCCATCGACGAGCAGGGCAAGCTCTCCGACGAGCTGGCCGGCCTGATTCGCGCCGCCGATACCAAGCAGCGCCTGGAAGACCTCTACCTGCCCTACCGCAAGAAGCGCCGCACCAAGGCACAGATCGCCCGGGAGGCGGGCCTGGAGCCGCTGGCCGATGCCCTGCTGGCCAACCCCGAGCTCGATCCCCAGGCCGAGGCCGCCCACTACCTGCGTCCCGCCGAGGGCGAGACGCCGGCCATCGAGGACGCCAAGGCGGCCCTGGACGGCGCCAAGCAGATCCTTATGGAGCGCTTCGCCGAGGACGCCGAACTGGTAGGCCGGCTGCGCGAGCGGCTCTGGCAGGAGGGGCAGCTCAGCGCCCGGGTGCTGGAGGGCAAGGAGCGCGAGGGCGCCAAGTTCTCCGACTACTTCGAGCATGACGAGCCCCTGGCCAGGGTGCCCTCCCACCGGGCCTTGGCCATGTTCCGCGGCCGCAACGAAGGGGTGCTGAGCCTGGCCCTCAAGCTGCCCGGCGAGGACGAGGCGCCGCTGCATCCGGCCCAGGTGGCCATCGCCCGGCACTTCGAGATTCGCGATGAGGGGCGTGCCGCCGACAAGTGGCTCGCCGAGGTGGTGCGCTGGACCTGGCGGGTCAAGCTCTACACCCATCTGGAGACCGAACTGATGGGGCGGCTGCGCGAACGCGCCGAGCTCGCCGCCATCGAGGTCTTCGCCGCCAACCTCAAGGACCTGCTGCTGGCCGCCCCGGCGGGCCCCAAGAGCACCCTGGCCATCGACCCGGGCCTGCGCACCGGCTGCAAGGTGGCGGTGGTGGATGCCACCGGCCAGTTCCTCGAGCAGGCCACCATCTTCCCGCATGCCCCGCGCAACGCCTGGGACGCCTCGCTGGCCGAGCTGGCCAAGTTGGTGGAGAAGTACGACGTCGAGCTGGTCGCCGTAGGTAATGGCACCGCCAGCCGCGAGACCGACAGGCTCGCCGGCGAGCTGGTCAAGCGCCTGAGTGGGCGTCGCCTGGCCAAGGTGATGGTCAGCGAGGCCGGCGCCTCGGTCTATTCCGCCTCGGAATATGCCGCCCGGGAGCTGCCCGACCTGGACGTCACCATCCGTGGCGCCGTCTCCATCGCCCGGCGCCTGCAGGACCCGCTGGCCGAGCTGGTCAAGATCGAGCCCAAGTCGATCGGCGTGGGCCAGTACCAGCACGACGTCTCCCAGCTGCAGCTCTCCAGGAGCCTGGAGGCGGTGATCGAGGACTGCGTCAACGCCGTGGGCGTCGATCTCAATACCGCCTCCAGCGCCCTGCTGGCGCGGGTGGCGGGCCTTAACCCGGCGCTGGCCGAGAATATCGTCACCCGCCGCAACGGCGAGGGCGCCTTCGCCAGCCGCAGGCAGCTCCTCGACGTCAGTCGCCTGGGACCCAAGACCTTCGAGCAGTGCGCCGGCTTCCTGCGCATCATGAATGGCGACAATCCCCTGGACGGTAGCGCCGTGCACCCGGAGGCCTACCCCCTGGTGGAGCGCATCGCCCGGCGCAGCGGTCGCGAGGTGGCCAGCCTGATCGGCGACAGCGCCACACTGAAGTCGCTGCGGCCAGAGGCATTCGCCGACGAGCGCTTCGGGGTGCCCACGGTGAGCGATATCCTCAAGGAACTGGACAAGCCGGGTCGCGACCCGCGCCCCGAGTTCAAGGCCGCCGAATTCCGCGAGGGGGTCGAGACCCTCAAGGACCTGGAGCCGGGGATGATCCTCGAGGGCAGCGTCACCAACGTGACCCACTTCGGCGCCTTCGTCGATATCGGCGTCCACCAGGACGGCCTGGTGCATATCTCGGCGCTCTCCGACAAGTTCGTCGAGGACCCGCGCTCGGTGGTCAAGGCCGGCGATATCGTCAAGGTCAAGGTGATGAGCGTCGACCTGGAGCGAGCCCGTATCGGCCTCTCCATGCGCCTCGACGATCAGCCCGGCGAGGAGAGTACGCCGCGCCGCGGCGGCGAGCGCCCGGCCGGCAAGGGGCGCGGTGGCAAGCCGCAGCGCAAGTCGAGCGGCGGCGATAGCCAGCCGATGGGCGCCCTGGGGGCGGCCCTGCTGAAGGCCCGCGACAAAGGCTAAGCTGAGAGTCTCAGGCTCCTAGCCAACGATATTCGAGGCGGCTCGGCCGCCTCCCATGACATGGGGTGTTGATCTTGTCCGAGCAACTCACAACCGTCATCGGACGGCTCAAGGGACCGGCCCGCCAGGGGCTGATCGGGCGCATTCGCCGGGGCATCGAGAAGGAGGGGCTGCGGGTCGATGGCGAGGGTCGCATCGCCCAGACCCCGCACCCCCGAGGGCTGGGGTCCAAGCTGACCCATCCGCATATCACCACCGACTACTCCGAGGCGCTGCTGGAGTACATCACGCCGGTCACCTGCCGGCCCGAGGATGCCCTGGCGTTCCTGGCCGACCTGCACCGCTTCAGCTACCGCGAACTCGGCGGCGAACTGATCTGGCCGGCCAGCATGCCGTCGCGGCTGGCGGGCAATGCCAGCATTCCCATCGCCGACTACGGCTCCTCCAACGTGGGCACCATGAAGCATGTCTACCGCAAGGGGCTGGACGTGCGTTACGGGCGCATCATGCAGGCCATCGCCGGAGTGCACTACAACCTCTCCTTCCCCGATACCCTCTGGCAGCAGTTGCAGGCGATCGACGGCGCCGAGGGCCAGGCCCTGGCCGACTACCGCTCCAGCCGCTACTTCGGGCTGATTCGCCAGTTCCGTCGCCACAGTTGGTTGCTGATGTACCTGTTCGGCGCCTCGCCGGCCTTCGACGACAGCTTCCTCGAGGGCCGCGAGGCCCCCGAGACACTGGGGCTGCGCCGCCACGGCGAGGCGACGCGGGTGTCGCCCTATGCCACCTGCCTGCGCATGTCCGGCCTCGGCTACCAGAACAAGGTGCAGGCCCAGTTGAAGATCTGCTTCAACTCGCTCTCCAACTATGTGGGTACCCTGCGTCATGCCATCGCCACCCCCTGGCCCGCCTACGAGGCCCTGGGCGTCAAGACGGGGGAGGGCTGGCAGCAGCTCAATGCCAATATCCTGCAGATCGAGAACGAGTACTACAGCGATATCCGCCCCAAGCGGGTGGCCCGGCAGGACGAGACCCCCAGCCAGGCCCTGGAGGCCCGCGGCGTCGAATATATCGAGATCCGCTGCCTGGACCTCAACCCCTTCCTGCCGCTGGGCATCGACGCCACCCAGATGCGCTTCCTCGATACCTTTATGCTCTGGTGCCTGCTCTCCGAGAGCCCCTGGATCGACGACGCCGAGTGCGACCACCTGGACGACAATCGTCGCCTGGTGGTAGAGCGTGGCCGGGACCCCGAAGCGCGGCTGCATCTCGACGGCGTGGAGCGTCGGTTGGCCGAGCGCGGCGAGGCGATCTTTGCCGAGCTGGGGGAGGTGGCCGAGCTGCTCGATGCCCAGGAGGGTGGCTCCCCCCATGCCGAGGCCTTGGCGGCCCTGGCGCCGCGGCTGCGGGATCCCGCCCAGACCCCGGCGGGGCAACTGCTGGCCCTGCTCGAGTCCAGCGGTGACGACTTCGTCGAGGCGACCCTGGCGCTGGCCCGGGAGCAGGCGGCCCAGTGGCGTGGAGAGGCCATGGACCCGGCCCGGGAGGCGCTCTTCGCGGAGCTCGGCGAGACCTCCCATCGGCAGCAGCGGGAGCTCGAGGCCGCCGATAACGAGTCCTTCGATGACTTCCTGGACCACTATTTCGCCCGGGCCCGTGAACCCCGCGGCACCCCGATGGTCTGACCCAGCGTTTGCCCCCGCCGCGCGGGGGCGCTTACCTCGGTAAAGGAACCTTGAGCCGATGATGGCGACCCTTTCGACCTGGAGTCCCCGCCGCTGGAGCCTGGCGGGGCTCGCTTTCTGTGTGGTGATGTTGGCGGTGGCCCTGGGCCTCGAGCATCTGGTGGGCCTGGAGCCCTGTCCGCTGTGTATCTTCCAGCGGGTGGCGGTACTGGCGACGGCCCTGGTGCTGGCGGTGGCGGCCATCCATAACCCCGTTGGCCGCGGCGGTCGGCTCGCCTATGGTGGCCTGGGGCTGTTGGCGGTGCTGGGCGGCATCGGCGTGGCCGGCCGCCATCTCTGGCTGCAGTCGCTGCCGGCGGACCAGGTGCCCAGCTGCGGTCCCGGCCTCGACTATATGATGGAGGTATTACCCTTCCAGGAAGTACTGGCCATGGTGCTCTCCGGCTCCGGCGAGTGCGCGGAGATCGACTTCCTGTGGTGGGGGATCTCCCTGCCTGGCTGGACCCTGCTCGGTTTCCTGGTCCTGGCCCTAGGCCCCCTGGGCCTGCTGTGGCGCGGCCTGAAGGGCAGCTGAGGCGCCGCCAAACGGGCGTTGGTTGATGGTGTTCACGTCAGGGCATTGACACTCGCCCCCGCTCGGGTGAGTCTGGATGGCGAGCCGAGAGTCGTGAGGGAAGAGCCATGCTGGAAGAGTGCAAGACGGCCCTGGAGCGTTGGGGTGGGGTGCATCGATTGATCGATCGCTGGCTGGATCAGCGCCGCGAGCTGCTGGTCACTTTCATGGACCTCAAGGAGGCCTGTGACGCCGAGCTGGACGCGGTGGAGAAGAGCCAGATCGATGCCTTCAGCGAGCTGCTGATGGACTATATCAGCGCCGGCCACTTCGAGATCTATCCCCAGTTGCGCGAGGAGGCCACGGCCTTCCACGACCACGATGCCCTGGCCCTGGCCGATAAGCTGCTGCAGCGCCTGGAGATGTCCACCGAGCTGGTGTTGGCCTTCGACGAAGACTTTTCCACCCCCAGCCGCTGCCAGCACTACCTCTCCCGGCTGCCGGCCTGGCTCGATCGCCTGGCCAAGGGGCTCGGCGAACGCTTCTCCTTGGAAGACCAACTGATCGAGCGGCTGCATGCTGCCCACTCGCCGCCTCCCGCCTCCCGGGCCGCGGCCCGGCTCTCCCCCTGACGGGCCGCGGCCCGGCTCTCCCCCTGACGGGCCGCGGCCCGCGCGACGAATCCCTCTAACGACGACGCCCCGGCCAATTGGCCGGGGCGTCGTCGTGATGCGAGGCGGTTCGGTCTACATCAGGGAGTGAGCCTCGGGGCGCTCCAGGTCGGTAAGGGGGATCTCACCGCTCAGCAGGTCGCGCTCGAAGGCCTCCTTGTCGACGTTGCAGCCGAGGAACTCCTGGGCCAGGTACATGTCCTTCTCGGCGTTGCCCAGGCAACTGGTGCCGCCGGGGGAGGGCGTCATATTGAAGACGATACCGGTACCCGGGTTGATCTTGGCCTCGCCCATCACCAGCTTCTGTTTTTCCTTGTCGATCAGCTGCGGGCGCACGCCGCCGAAGCCCTTGGCGAAGGTCACGTCCTGGACGGTGAGGCTCGGCACGATCTTCTTGATGTCCTTGAGGAAGAGGCGCTCGCGCAGCACCGGCACCTCGAACAGGAAGTTCTTGAAGATATAGCGGCGGATATCGCGCACCTTCATCAGGTCCCACAGGGCCTTGACCACGTTGCGGTCCAGGCGCAGCACCTTGAGGAATTCGAAGAAGGTCTTGCCGTTGTAGCGCTCCAGCAGGGGCAGCATCAGGGCGGTGGGGCCGAAGCGGGTCTTGCCTTCCACCAGCACGTCCGGGTCGCCGTGCACCGCGGCGAAGGGCAGGTTCTCGTTCTGCACGGTGTAGACCTTGCCGTTGAGCACCCTGGGCGTGAAGTAGAAGGAGCCGGCCATGGGCAGGCAGGACTTGTCCAGGCCGTAGCCCATCTTGTGGGCGAACAGCAGGGAGTGGCCGCCGGCGCTGACCACCACATAGCGGGCGGTGAGGGTGCCCTTGTTGGGGGTCTTGACCCGGAACAGCTTGTCCTCGCCCTGGGTGATCGACTCCACCGCGGTGGAGAGATGCACGTCGCAGGCCATGCCCTTCTCCTGCGCGCTCTGCTGGGCCTGCTCCACGAAGGCCTCGGAGAGGGTGGTGAAGTTCACCGCGGTGTACTCGTCGGTGGAGCCCATGGCCACGATGGGCTCCTCCGGACGGCGTCCCTCCACCAGCTTGGGTTCCAGCTCGGCGATATCGTCCCGCTCGAGCAGGCGCATCTTGGGGAAGAGCTCCTGGAACCTGGTGAAGCGCTGACGCAGGAAGTCGCACTCGCTCTCGCCCACCCCCAGCACCATCTTCGGGTACTGGTAGACGATCTTGTCGCGCTGCTCGGGGGCCAGTTTGGTGGCGAAGTTGACCACCATGCCCGCGGTACGCTTGGTGACCCTGGCCTTCTCGAGGGTGTAGTTGGTCTCGATATCGCCACAGTGGATCGTCTGGCTGTTGTTGCGGCCATGGGAGTTGACGATGGCCACATGATCGTACTTCTCGACCAGGCCCAGGGCCTTGAGGTCGGTATAGCGCGCCAGCTCGTAGAGGAGGGCGGTGCCGGAGACGCCGCCACCCACGATCAGAACGTCATAGGTCGGTGTGGACATGGGAGGTTCTCGCTTGCCTGGTGCGGGAGTCACCCTCCAGGGATTGCCCGGAGGCCCTGGCCTGCCGCCTAGGTTGGCCATCGGCAGGCTCGACGAATCGATGCAGGCATTATAGCCATTTTGACGGTAAAGAGAATCCATGCCAAAGCTAGACTTTATGGGAGTTATGCTGGGCATAAGGAAAAGCTTTGGCTGAGGGTTGGTTATTTTATCATTTAATATCAACAACTTGGTTGTTGTATAAGGCCGCCGCACGGTTTGTGCGATGCAGTATAAAACTTTTGTATGGGGTATGCCGTGTGGTGGCTATCGGGGCCGGGCCGGGGCGGCGGCTCCCCCCGCCGGGGGATCTCTGCCATAATCGTGGGCTTTTCGACCACCAACCGCGGCGTGTGAGCGCCGACTGAGAGGGGAACGCAGTGAGCCTGGCCATCTTCGACCTCGACAACACCCTGCTGAGCATCGACAGCGACCATGCCTGGGGCGAGTTTCTGCTGGAACAGGGGGCCGTGGATCCGGTCAGCTACCGCGAGGCCAATGACCGTTTCCTGCGTGACTACGAGAACGGCACCCTGGATATGGCGGCCTTCCTGGAGGTGGCTCTCAGGCCCCTGGCCGAGAATACCCCGGAGCAACTGGCCGCCTGGCACCAGCAGTTCATGGCCAGCAAGATCGAGCCGCATATCCTGCCCAAGGGGGAGGAGCTGCTGGCGCGTCATCGCTCCCGGGGCGATGCCCTGCTGATCATCACCGCCACCAACCGCTTTATCACCGGGCCCATCGCCAAACGGCTGGGGGTCGACGATCTGATCGCCGTGGAGCCGGAGGTGGTCGATGGCCGCTATACCGGTAAGGTCTCCGGCGTGCCCAGTTACCGCGAGGGCAAGGTGGTACGCCTGGAGGCGTGGCTCGAGGACAAGGAGGTCGGCCTCGAGGATGCGTGGTTCTACAGCGATTCGCATAATGATCTGCCGCTGCTGGAGAAGGTCGAGCACCCGGTAGCGGTGGACCCGGACGAGACCCTGCGCGCCGAGGCGGAGCGCCGCGGCTGGCGGATTATCAGCCTGCGGGAGTGATGGCCGTCGGGTTCTACAGGCTCTCTAGTCGGCCACAACGATCTGCCGCTGCTGGAGAAGGTCGAGCACCCGGTAGTGGTGGACCCGGACGAGACCCTGCGCGCCGAGGCGGAGCGCCGCGGCTGGCGGATTATCAGCCTGCGTGAGTGATGGCCGTCGGGTTCTACAGGCTCTCTAGTCGGCCACAACGACCTGCCGCTGCTGGAGAAGGTCGAGCACCCGGTGGCGGTGGACCCGGACGAGACCCTGCGCGCCGAGGCGGAGCGCCGCGGCTGGCGGATTATCAGCCTGCGTGACTGACCCCGAATCCTCTTCTCGATCGACAACGGTGGGCCGCTAGCAAGGCTGGGGCCCGCGCCCTCCGTGGCCTCCAGGCCGCTTCCCGCTGGCGAGTGGGGCCCCGGCCGTTCCGCCGATGCGACCGTGCTTTTCGCCGCCCGTAAATGCCTTATTGATGCGCTTTCCGGCTTTGTGGAAGAATGACTGCCATAGTGAATTTATAAGGTGATGTCCGTGATCGACGCTGACGGCTTTCGGCCCAACGTTGGCATTATCATTGTCAACCGTCAGGGCCAGCTGCTTTGGGCGCGTCGGGTAGGACAAAATGCGTGGCAGTTTCCCCAGGGAGGCATCAAGGCAAACGAGACTCCGCAACAGGCCCTGTATCGGGAACTGGAAGAGGAAATCGGCCTGACGGCGGCCGATGTCGAGGTGCTGGCCTGTACCCGAGGATGGCTGCGCTACCGCTTGCCACGACGCATGATACGAACGAACTCTCGGCCGGTGTGTATCGGCCAGAAACAGAAGTGGTTCCTGCTGAAAATGCGCTGCCAGGACAGCCAGATCTGCATGGATGGCACGCCCAAGCCGGAATTCGACGGCTGGCGCTGGGTCAGTTACTGGTATCCGCTGGGGCAGGTGGTGCCCTTCAAGCGGGAGGTGTATCGGCGAGCCCTGCGCGAGTTGGCACCCCGTGCCCAGCGCCTGGCCCTGATCGGCGAGTAGCCCCGGAGGGTCACCGGCCGAACACCGCCCATTTCAATCATTACAAGAAGATACGCTATGCTCGACGTCCTTCGCCGCATCGTTCAGGAGGTCAATGGGGCCCGCAGTCTGGAGGCGGCCCTGTCGACCATGGTGCGCCGTATCCGCAAGGCGATGCGTACCGATGTGTGCTCCTTCTACCTCTATGACGCGGAGCAGGAGTGCCTGATGCTGATGGAGACCATCGGCCTGCGTACCCAGGCGGTGGGGCATGTGACCCTGCGCCTGGGGGAGGGCCTGGTGGGCCTGGTCGGCCAGCGGGAGGAGCCCCTCAACCTGGAGGATGCGCCGGCCCATCCCGCCTATCGCTACTTCGAGGAGACCGGCGAGGAACGCTTCTCCAGTTTCCTCGGCGTGCCGATTATCCATCAGCGCCGCATGCTCGGCGTATTGGTGGTGCAGCAGCAGGACAAGCGGCGCTACGATGAAGGCGATGAAGCCTTCCTGGTCACCATGGCCGCCCAACTGGCCGGCGTGCTGGCCCATGCCCTGGTCACCGGGACCCTGAGTCGTCCCGCCCGGGCCGATGGTCAGGCGGTCTTCACCGGGGTGGCGGCCTCTCCGGGGATGGCCATCGGTGAGGCCCGGGTGATCATGCCCCCCGCCGACCTGGACAGCGTCCCCGACCTGATTCCCTCCGATACCGAATACGAGATCAAGCGCCTGCAGGACGCCATCTATCGGGTGCGCGACGAGATTCGCGCCACCGGTGAGCGCCTGGCCAGCCGCATCAGTGTCCAGGAACTGGCGCTGTTCGAGGTCTACCAGCAGATGCTCAGCGACGCCGCCCTGGGACAGGAGGTGGTCAAGCGCATTCGTGAGGGGCAGTGGGCCCCCGGCGCCCTGGCCGATGTGGTGCGCCGTCATGTGCAGTACCTGGAACGGGTCGACGACGACTACCTGCGCGAGCGGGCCGCCGACGTGCGCGACCTGGGGCGCCGCGTGCTGGCCCACCTGCAGGAGGAGAGTCCCCAGACGCCGGACTCTTACCCGGCCCAGACCATCCTGGTGGGGGACGAGATCAGCGTGGCGAGTCTGGGTGAGGTGCCCCGGGAGAAGCTCGCCGGCCTGGTGGCGGTGCGGGGGTCCAGCACCTCCCATGTGGCGATCCTGGCCCGGGCGATGGGTATTCCCACCGTGTTGGGCATGGTCGATCTGCCGTTGCCACGGCTCAATGGCAGTCCGGTGGTACTGGATGGTCACCGCGGTCGGCTGATCGTGCGCCCCGGCAGCGAGATGCGTAGCCACTATCAGGCCCTGATCGACGAGGAACTGGCCCTGGCCGAGGTGCTGGAGCACGAGCAGGACCTGCCCAGCGAGACGCCGGACGGTCACGCCATGCCGCTGATGGTCAATACCGGCCTGGCGGTGGATGCGGTGGCCTCCCTCAAGTCGCGCATCGGCGGGGTGGGGCTCTACCGCACCGAAGTGCCTTTCATGATCGCCGAGCGCTTCCCCGGCGAGCAGGAGCAGACGCGCCTCTATCGCGAGCAACTGGAGAGCTTCGCGCCCCTGCCGGTGGTGATGCGGACGCTGGATATCGGTGGCGACAAGGACCTGCCCTATTTCCCCATCGAGGAGGCCAATCCCTTCCTCGGCTGGCGGGGCATTCGGGTGACCCTGGATCACCCCGAGGTGCTGATGGTGCAGCTGCGGGCCATGCTGCGCGCCTCCCAGGGGCTCGATAACCTGCAGATCCTGTTGCCGATGATCACCAATGTGGACGAGGTCGACGATGCCCTGCGCCTGCTCGATCGGGCCCGGGACGAGCTGGCCGAAGAGGGCGTGGTGGTGCCGCGGCCCCGGGTCGGGGTGATGATCGAGGTGCCGGCGACTCTTTATCAGTTGGGTCCCTTGGCCGAGCGCGTCGATTTCTTCTCGGTGGGCAGCAACGACCTGACCCAGTATCTGCTGGCGGTAGATCGTAACAACCCCCGGGTCGCCGATCTCTATGATGCCTGCCATCCGGCGGTACTGGCGGCCCTGGCGCGGCTGGCCGATGAGGCGGCGGCGCTGGGCATGCCCACCTCGGTGTGCGGTGAGCTGGCCGGCGATCCGGCGGGGGCCCTGTTGCTGATGGGTATGGGCTTCGAGGCGCTATCCATGAATGCTCCCAGCCTGCCCCGGGTGCGTGCCGCCATTCGCCGCGTCTCGATGGCGGATGCCCGGGCCCTGGTGGCCGAGACCCTGACGCTCGGGAGTCCCGCCGAGGTGCGCAGCCTGCTCAATCGGCGCCTGGAGACCTGGCAGTTGACCCACCTTTTGCCCCCCAAGGACTAGGTCGTTCAATTTTTCGGAGTATCGGCCGATAGGGAAGCGGAGGGAGGAGACCGGGCGTCCAGTCTCAGTAGGCGGTGAGTCTCTCCCCGGGCCTGTCCCCCGGGCCCGAAACGCCGCTCGGTGATCTCCACTCGCCCCTCTCGATGCCAGCGCAGCCAGGTCAGGGCGCGGGTGCCATAGGTGTCGCCTAGAATGAAGGCGGCGGAGAGCCGCCGCTCCAGCTCGCGGCCGACGCCGGTGTCGGGCAGGCGCGCGGCGTTCGTGATCTCCTGGGTATCGCCCATGGCGGCTAGCGCCGTATCCGGCCAGACGCCCTGCGTCAGGCTGTCGGCCAGCCCCTGGCGGCTGGCCAGCAGCTTGGGCCAGGGGGTGTCGAGGTCGGCATTGGAGAGGCCGTGCAGGCCGGGGCCGACCCGTCGCAGGGTCAGCGCATGGCGGCTGCGATGCAGGTGCCAGAGGCGGCGCTCTTCGGCCACCAGCAGGTTGAAGCCGGCATAGCGCCACGCCTCGCCGGCGGCCAAACGCTCCAGCCAGGCTGCCAGGTCATCGCAGGTCAGGGCCTGATGGACCAGTTCGCCGCGGCTCGGTGCCTGCTTGGGGACCACCAGGGCCGGATCGCGGACATTGGTCACCGTGGCCAGGCGGCCGCGACGGTGCAGGGCCAGCCAGGAGCCGCCGGCCTGAAGGTCGCGGCCCCCCAGGATCTGTGGCGCGTCGGGCCAGTCGTCCAGGGCGGCGCTGGGGCGGTCATGAAACTCGTCCCGATTGGCCACCAGGTGCAGCCAGTGGGGGGCATCGGGGTGGTAGGCAAGGGCGATAAGACACATGGCTGCTACCTTATCCCCGAAGGCGACGACGGGGAAGTCATTGTCGGCGAGTGCTTGGGCTCGACCATGACAGTCCAGAGCGTGAGCAGTAAACTCAGTTCATTGGTGGATGACGACAGGGGTAGGGATGCGACTCGATTCTGGCAAGGGAGTGCTCTGGAAGCGACTGGTCTGGCCGGCGCTCTGGCCCTGCCTGGCGGCGGAAGCGGGGCTCGTCCTGTTATGCCTGCTGGCGTGGCTGATGGTATGGCGGGCCGATGGCGCTCTCGGCCTCTTGGCCCTGCCGGTGGGGGCATTGCTGTTGGGCTCCGCCCTGGTCCTGGTGACCTTCCTGCTACTCTTCCAGCGGCGCCTGCACCAATGGGAGCTGAGCTTCGAGGTGCCTTGTGATCAGTTGGAGCACCTGCTTCGGGAAGTCTATAGCTCGCTGCCCTCGCGGCTGAAGAATCAGCGCCTGCTGCCGGCGCGTGACCCGGAGGAGGGGGTCGAGCAGCGCCTGCATGGCCTGCTGGAGACCCTGCAGCGCCTGCTGGAGCGCCTCGCCCAGCGCCCGCAGCTCGAAGCCATGCTGGACTCCCTGGCCCAGCCCGCCTTTCTCGCCCATAAGGGCACCCTGTTGGAGGTCAACCGTCCCCTGGAGCAACTGCTCGGGCGACCCCGCAGTGCCCTGGAGGGACTGGAACTGGGTTATGTGCTGCGTCATGCGGAAGGCGCCGAGACAGACCTGAGGGTGCGTCTGCCCCTGGCCAAGGAGGGCTGGCATGAGTTCCGTCTGGTACGCCTGGAGGATGGCCAGGGGTTCAGCCTGGGGCTGTTGGAGGATCTGGACGAGCAGCGCCATAGCCTGGCCCAATTGACCCAGGCGCGGGACCGCGCCCGTCAGGAGGCCAGCCTGCAGGCGGGGTATCTCAAGCAGCTGCAGCAGGAGTTGGTGCCGCTGCTGGAGGACTTGAGGGCCTACCGGCGTGAGAGGGGCGAGGAGGAGTGCGAGCTCGAGTCACGCCTTCATGGCCTCGCCGATCTGTTGGCCAGTCTGGTGGATGGCAGTCTGCCGAATCTCGAGATGCCGTCGCCGGCGGAACCCTGTCCCCAGGTGCTGATCGTCGATGACGGGCCGGTCAATGTGATGTTGGCCCGACAGGTGTTGGAGGGGCAAGGGCTAAGGGTGGTGACCGCCAGTGGTGGCGAGGAAGCGCTGGCGCTACAGCGTGAACAGCGCTTCGACCTGGTATTGATGGATATCTATATGCCGACCCCCGATGGCCTGGAGTCGAGTCGTCGCTGGCGCGAGCATGAGGCTCGACATGGTGAGCCACCCAGCGTGCTGGTGGCACTCACCGCCAACGCCAGCGAGGCGGATCGTCAGGGGTTCCGGGAGGCCGGCATGGATGACTATCTGGCCAAACCCTACCGCCCCCACAGCCTGATCGAGCTGGTCCGCCGCTGGCTGCCGGCCACCGCCCGGGACAAGGTCACATGATTCCCAGGGTGAACGATCTGCCGCCACGGGGATCTACCGGCTGCGTTTCTGGCCGGCCCTTGCCCCGCCGCTGAGGATTGTCGACCGGCATTTCCTGCGCTAGGCCGTCTGTTATCTCGCTTCTGTAATAGGACCTTCCATGCTGAATTATCCCGCCATCGACCCGGTGGCCATTTCCCTGGGGCCCCTGGCCATCCACTGGTATGGGCTGATGTACGTGGTCGGCTTCGTGGCGGCCTGGTGGCTGGGCTGCCGCCGTGCCTCCCGCCTGGGACTGACCCGGGACGATATCGGTGACCTGCTCTTCTATGCCGCCCTGGGCGTGGTGCTGGGCGGGCGCCTGGGCTATGTGCTCTTCTACGGCATGGATCGGCTACTGGAGAATCCGCTGTGGATCGTGCAGGTCTGGGATGGCGGCATGAGCTTCCACGGGGGCTTGATCGGCGTACTGCTGGCGGCGCTGCTGTTTGCCCGCAGGAAGCAACTGGCCTTCTTTACGCTGACCGATTTCGTCGCGCCTCTGGTGCCCATCGGCCTGGGCGCCGGGCGCATCGGCAACTTTATCAATGCCGAGCTTCCCGGTCGGGTGACGACCCTGCCCTGGGGGATGCCCTTTCCCGGCATGGGACCCGAGCCGCGCCACCCCTCGGCCCTCTATGAGGCGCTGTTGGAAGGCCTGGTGATGTTCGTGGTGCTGTGGTGGGTGTCCGCCAAGCCCCGCGCCCGTGGGCTGGTCTCGGGGCTTTTCCTCGCCCTCTATGGTCTCTTCCGCTTCGGCGTGGAGTTCGTGCGCCTGCCCGATGCCCATATCGGCTTTATCGCCTTCGGCTGGGTCACCATGGGCATGCTGTTGACGCTGCCGATGATCCTCGCCGGGGCGGCGCTGATGCTCTGGTCGCGGCGCCAGCCCACGCCCTGATCGCGGCTCGACCCGAAAGCCTTGGGTGGGCCGAGCCTGTGGCATAGAATAGCGCCCACCACTTCTTGACCGCCGGAATCGCCGTGATCCCCGAGACCGCTTCGCAACCCGCTGCCCTGGAGCAGCCCTACCTCGACCTGATGCGCCAGGTGCTCGACCATGGCGTGGAGAAGCACGACCGCACCGGGGTGGGCACCCGTTCCCTGTTCGGCCACCAGATGCGCTTCGACCTGGCGCGTGGCTTCCCCCTGCTGACCACCAAGAAGTTGCACCTGCGCTCGATTATCCATGAGCTGCTGTGGTTCCTGGCCGGTGATACCAATATCGCCTACCTCAAGGAGCATGGGGTGCGCATCTGGGACGAGTGGGCCGACGCCGATGGCGAGCTGGGGCCGGTCTACGGCTACCAGTGGCGCAGTTGGCCCGATCCCAGGGGCGGCTCGGTGGACCAGATCGACAAGGTGGTGGAACAGATTCGCAGCAATCCCGATTCTCGACGACTGATCGTCTCCGCCTGGAATCCGGCCCAGGTAGACGAGATGGCGCTGCCGCCCTGCCATGCGCTCTTCCAGTTCTATGTGGCCGAGGGCCGCCTCTCCTGCCAGCTCTATCAGCGCAGTGCCGATATCTTCCTGGGGGTGCCCTTCAATATCGCCAGCTATGCGCTACTGACTCAGATGGTGGCCCAGGTCTGTGGCCTGAAGCCCGGGGAGTTTATTCATACCCTGGGGGACGCCCACCTCTACCTCAACCATCTGGAACAGGCCGAGCTGCAGCTGAGCCGCTCGCCGCTGGCCGCGCCGCGCCTGTGGCTCAATCCCGAGGTGGAGGACCTCTTCGCCTTCCGCTTCGAGGATATTCGTATCGAGGCCTACGAGGCCCACCCGCATATCAAGGCGGAGGTGGCGGTATGAGTCAGGCCGATGCTGTCCGGGTGCCGGTGGCGATGATCGCCGCGCTTTCTCGCAATCGGGTGATCGGCGTGGATAACCAGTTGCCCTGGTATCTGCCGGAGGACCTCAAGTTCTTCAAGCGCATGACCCAGGGCAAGCCCCTGGTGATGGGGCGCAAGACCTTTCAGTCCATCGGCAGGCCCCTGCCGGGGCGGCTCAATATCGTGGTGACCCGGGATGCCGGTTTCGCCCATCCCGGGGTGCGCGTCTGCCACGACCTGGCTAGTGCCCTGGAGCTCGCCGAGCAGCAGGCGTTGCTCGAGGGCGCCGAGGAGATCATGGTGATGGGGGGCGGGGAGATCTACCGCCAGGCGCTGCCCTTCGCCAGTCGCCTCTATCTCACCGAGGTGGATCTGACCCTGGAGGGGGATGCCCGCTTTCCCGAACTGCCCATGGCGGCCTGGGAGGAAGTGCAGCGCGTGGCCGGCACCCCGGTGGAAGGGCAGCCGAGTTACCACTTCGTGGCCTATCGCCGGCGTTAAGGGAGAGTTGTCACCGTGCCCAGGCTGGCACAGACTTGGCAAAGGCATGACACCGAGGGAGGGGGGCGTCTTGAGCAGCGAAGCGAATCGACACTTGCTGGCGGCATTGGAAGGTCAGGTCGAGCGACGGCTCGATGAACTCGGCGAGGCCCGGCGGCGAATCGCCGAGCTGGAGGCGCGTAATCGACGCCTGGAAGCGGATAACCAGGCCCTGCGACAGCGCCTCGAGGCCGAACGCCCCGATGCGGGGGTGCCGCGCAGTCAGGGCCTGGCGGCGCTGATTGGGCGTCGCCCGCGTCCGCAAGAAGACGTGGCACAAGAACACCAGGCCGACGTCGAGAAAGCGTTGCCGCCTCGGGTAACCTCCACTGCTGGGGACGCGACGGCTCCCCAGGAGCCGCTTTCTTCCCGGGAAGCGCGCTCTTCTCAGGCGCCCCTCTCCTCCCAGGAGTCGCCTTCCTCTCAGGAGCCGCTTTCCGCTCAGGAATCGCGCTCTTCTCAGGCGCCCCTCTCCTCCCAGGAGCCGCTTTCCTCTCAGGAGCCGCTTTCCGCTCAGGAATCGCGCTCTTCTCAGGCGCCCCTCTCCTCCCAGGAGTCGCCTTCCTCTCAGGAGTCGCTCTCTTCCCAGGAATCGCTCTCTTCCCAGGAGTCCCTCCCCATCGAGGCGCCGCCCTCGCCCCAGGCGCTCTTGACCCAGTGGTACCAGCGCTATCCCCAGGCCTTCTTCAAGGGGCATACCCGGCCCCTCAAGGTGGGCGTCCACGAGGAGCTGCTGGCCCGGGAGCCCTGGCCGGAGAAGTTGGTGCGCCGGGCCCTGGCCTGCTATGTGCATCTGCCCCGCTACCTCAAGGCGGTGCGGGCCGGGGCCCAGCGGGTGGGGCTGGATGGCGAGGCCGCCGGGACCGTGACCGAGGGCGAGGCCCGCTATGCCCATCGTCAGCTCGAGGCGTTCCTCAAGGAGCGGCGTAAGGGCGGCAAGGCGACCCCGGGCAAGGCCGGCCCGGGAAAGGCGGCCACTGGCCGGAAGCGATCGGGCAAGAAGGGATCGTCCTCTGCCGCCGAGTCCCGGAAGGGGCGGTCAGACGAGCAGCCGAGCACCGATAAAGCGGCGGGGCGCGAGCCCGATCCCAAGGCGCGCTTCACCCGGAAGCTGGATGCGCTATTGGCCAAGCATGGTCGTTGATGCTGGCGCATAGGGCAGGGTGCGACTCAGCGTCGCAGTCCCGGCTAATACAGCGTTGAGCGTCATGGGCTTGTCATGCGGGCCCGGCAGGCTATGATGGGCCGGGTGCCCAGGCGACCATGGTGAACGAGGGAAGTTCCGTGATCCGCGGATTAGCGATAGGAAAACAGTGTTTTTTCTTGTTGCGTTCTCCAAATTCCCGGTATAAGGTTTCTCCTGCGAGCATTGGACTATAACAAGGCTTGCTCAGGTAGCCGGCGCAGCGAGTTCGAGGAAAGGGCTCCTGCCGGGCGCCGGGAAAGCCGACTGCAACTACGCAGTAACGATCGAAACAGTAAGCTAGTAAGGACATATCGAGATGAAAAAGACTCTGTTAGCGACTGCCATCGCCGGCGCCATGGGCCTCTCCGCCGCTTCCGCTCAGGCTGCCACTGTCTATAACCAGGACGGTACCAAGCTGGATATCTACGGTAATATCCAGCTGGCCTATTACAACACTCAGGATGAAAACGGTAACAGCGAAGATGGTATCGCCGATAACGGTACCACCTTCGGTTTCGCCGCCGAGCACGTGATCAACCCGGGCCTGGTCGGTTACCTGAAGCTCGAGTTCGACGATATCAAAGCCGACGAAATGGCGACCGACATTGATGACGATGATGCCGGCGATACCGCCTATGTTGGCCTGCGTGGCGACTTCGGTGACGTTCGTGTCGGTTCCTACGACCAGCTGATCGACGACTGGATCCAGGACCCGATCACCAATAACGAAGGCTTCGACGTCTCCGATTCCACCGGCGTGCACGGCGACGGCGCCAACCAGCAGACCGACAAGGTGACCTACACCTCTCCGGTCTTCGGCGGCTTCCAGTTTGCCGTGGGTAGCCAGTACAAGGGTGACTTCGACTCCGCCGACAGCGGTGTCGACGAAGGTGGCAGCAACGCTTCCTTCTTCGGTGGTGCCAAGTACACCGTGGGTGCCTTCTCTATCGCCGCCGTCTACGACAACCTGGATAACACTCTCTACACCGATATCAACGGCAATGTTGATAGTGTCGGCGACCAGTACGGCGTAACCGCCCAGTACACCATCGACTCCCTGCGTCTGTCCGCCAAGGCCGAGCGCTTCGATGCCGATGCCGCCGATAGCGATGTCGACTTCCTGGCCCTGGGTGCCCGTTACGGCTATGGCATGGGCGACGTCTACGGCGCCTACCAGAACGTCGACCCGGATAATGAAGACGATCGCAACGAAGTCATCATCGGTGCGACCTACAATATCTCCGATGCCATGTACACCTGGGTCGAGGCCGCCTGGTACGACCAGGAAAACGACGAAGACGACGGCGTGGGCGTGGGTATCACCTACCTGTTCTAAGTCGTTCTCTGACGCCAGTCAGAACGCCTGATCGAACGATCGAAAGCCGACCCCCAGGGGTCGGCTTTTTTTATCGGGATCCGCCTCTAGACATGCTAGTCTCGGTGGCCTAGGAAAGTGGTTCCGATAGCCAGTAACAAGGAGTCCCATGAACGTTTCCAAGATAGCGATGGCCCTGGTGGTGGCGGGGCTCGCCGTCGGCGAGTCGGCCCTGGCCCAGAGCACGATGGAGCAGCGCTTCCGCGAGGAGGGGCGCCAGCTCGACCTGACCGGCTTCTTCAACGCCGAAAGCGATGCCCGTAGTCGCACCTTCAATTTCGGTAGCGAGCAGGAACACGCCTTCGAGGTCACCGAAGCGGGCACCTATGAGCTGCGCAGCGAACTGGCGGGAGACTACGAGCCCGACTACCGGCTGCGCCTGGCACTGCTGGATAGCGACGGTGCGGTGCTGGCCCGCTACGAGGGCCGAGGCGAGGCCCTGGCGCTGCGTCAGGCGCTAAGTCCGGGAGAGTATCGCCTGCGGGTGGAGGGCCAGAAGTTCGGTGCCCGGGGACAGGGCTCTCGCGGTTTTTATCTGACCGTGCATGGTCTCGAGGGGGCCAGCGTCGCCTCCGGGGATGGCGGTATCCTCTTTAGCCGTAGCGAGGAGAGCGACCAGGCCTTCGTGCGTAACGCCGAACGCTCGGTGCGTCTTGGCGCCGGCGCGTCAGCGGCCGCTTCGGCCGAGGTGGCTAGCGCCAGTAGTGAGGCTGTTGATACGGCGAGTGCCGGCGCCGAGGCGGAACCTGGCGAGCGCCAGGCGGCCGCCGAGTCCTCCGCTGAGGAGCCCGAGGTGCGCGAGCTGGTCACCGATGTGCGGATCCGCGCCCGGGGCGAGGTGATGACCTTCGAGCTGGCCGAGGCGGGCCGGGTCGCCATCGCCACCTCCACCTATCCGCCGGGCTACGAGAGCACCTACCGTATCGTGCTCGAGGTGGTGGACGGCCAGGGGAGTGTGGTGGCCGAGGGCGCCGGTCAGGGCTTCGACGGCAATGTGGCTATCGAGCCGCGGCTGCCCTCGGGTCAGTACCGGATTCGCGTCCAGGGCCAGAAGTTCGGCACCGGCATGTCCGGGGTCAATAACTACGAGCTGCGGGTGCGGCTGCTCGACTAGTCGAGCCTCGCTCCTGCCACAAGAAACAGGACGACGGGCCCAGATGGGCCCGTCGTCCTGTTTTAGGAGCAATAAAGAGCCCCGGCCGAGAATGGCCGGGGCAAGATCGAAAGTGCGGTAAGCCGGTAAGGGGCGCTTTTCGGCCCGCGGGCTTAGAAGCTGTACTGCACCATGCCCTGCAGGCGCAGGGCGTCGCCGTCGCGACCATCCACCACCTCGCGGCTGTGATAGCCCGCCTCGATGCCGTAGGTAACGTTGCGGATCGGCGACCAGATGTAGTTCAGGTGCACGACCTCGAAAGTCTCGTTGGCGCTGCCGGTGAGGGCGCCGGCGGCGACCGCCTCGTCCAGGTCGGCCTGGGCCACGCCATAGCCCAGGGTGACATTGCCGGGGCCGGCGGCGGCGGTGATGCCCAGGGTGCCGCCGGTGGCGCCGATGGTCTCCAGCTCGCCGGTGGCCGGATCCAGGTAGGCCGGGGCCGCCGGAGAACCTTCCAGATAACCGCCGATGCCATCGCCATGGGTCAGGGAGCCGCGCAGGGTCACCCCCTCGGCCACCCGGGCGCTGGCCTCCAGGTTCAGGCCCCAGCCGAAGGCGCTGTCCTTGCCGGTGTCGGTGGTGCCGGTGGTGTCATACTCCAGGTGGCGCAGCACGGCGGAGGCGCCATAGTTGAAGCCATTGACGCCGCCCTGATAGCGCAGGGTCAGGTCGGGTAGCTGGCTCTTGGTGTCGTCGGCCAGCGGCGAGCCGCCGAGGTTTTCGGGATCCTCCAGGGCCACCGAGAGACCGCCCGTGGTGTAGCGCAGCTGGGCCTGACGGCCCGCATTGCCCTGGCCCGGCTCCGGGGTGAAGTCGATGGTGGGGTTCATGCCCAGGAAGCCGCCGAAGTTGGACCAGGTCTGACCGGCCAGCACGCCGTTCCACTCCCCATAGGCGTGGCGCAGGCGGAAGCTGCCGCCGCCGCCGCCGAAGAAGTCGCCCTCGATGGTGGTCTTGAGTGTGCTGCCACCGGCGGGGGTGGCGGTGGAGAAGCCCAGGCGGCTCTGGAAGGCGTGCAGGGTGGTATGGCCGTCGGAGCCGGCTTCATCGTCCAGGCGAATCAGGGTGCGGTTGGCGCTGTTGCCGAGATCCGCATCCAGGTCATGGATGATATCCAGCTTGGCATAGCCGTAGATATTGGCGGTGGTCTCGCCGACCTGAAGCTCGTAGGCCTGGGAGGTGCCGGCGATGGCCAGGGCCAGGGCGGCGGTCGAGAAGAGTCCGGCTTGCTTGATCTTATTATGAGTCGTCACGTCTTGTTCCTTGTTTTATTGCGTATCATTACCTGCCTTCGGGCAGGTCTTATTGTTTGACGAATTAATCCGGGGATATCATCGGATGGTCGACAACTATCCCCTTGCGTCGATTGAGCAAGGTATCTCGCCATGGCGTTGATGACAATGGAGTGATACCTAGACAAAGGTTGTGTATATAAAAATGTATCCTAATTTTTGTTGGCTCTTGTCGCACCGAGCCGGCACTCATGGCGGGCGGGGTGGGTCACCAGGGGGAGCCGGGTGTAGGCTAGGATTGACAAGTGCTAAAGGAGAGGGCACCGGCGGGCGATAATCAGGCCGGAGCTTGGCATAAGGAAAAGGGATGCGATTGAAAGGAGTTCTGGGAATACGCGGTGGTCTGGGGTCGCTGAAGGGGCGACTGCTGCTGGGGCTGAGTGCCACCTGGGTGGTGGTCCTGGCGGGAGTGCTTGCCTTTGGCTGGCAACTGGGCCGGGACCTGGTCGAGGACCTCAATGGCACCCATCTGCGTTATGAGGCGCAACTGATCGCCGATGATCTCTCCGCCGAGATCGACAAGCGTATCTCGGCCCTGGAGCGCTTGGTGCCGCTGTTGGAGAGTCAGACCCTGGATGCCGAGTCCCTGCGCGACGGGCTGCGTCATAACGATGCCCTGCTGGCCTGGTTCGATGGCCTGGTGGTGGCGAATGCCGAGGGGCGAGTCGTCGCCGACTGGCCGTTCGTTCCCGGGCGGACTGGCCTGGAAATCGCTGCGGAAGACTTCTTCCGCCTGCCTCGTCATCTGGGGCGTCCCTATGTCAGCGAGCCCTTTCGGGGGCGTGCCAGCGGCGAGGCCCTGGTGATGATCAGCCTGCCCCTCGACGATGCAAACGGAAACTTTCTCGGCATCCTCGGCGGCCTGGTGAACCTGGCCGAAGGCAGCCTCTTCGATCGCCTGCGGCGCATTCGCCTGGGCGAGCATGGCTTCGCCGCCGTGGCCACCGCCTCGGGCACCATCCTGTTTCACCCCGACCCCGCCCTGGTACTACAGCCGGTGCCGGGACCCGATCAGGCCCCCTGGGCCGACCTGGCCCTGGATGGTTGGGAAGGAGTCGCCTATGCGCCCCTGCTTAGCGAGGAGATGTCCTTGCAGGCCTATCGGCAGATCTGGCCGGCCAACTGGGTGGTGGGCATCTTCCTGCCCCAGCGCGAGATGCAATCGGCACTGCAGGCGCTGATTCACCGGCTGGGCTGGGGTGGAGGGGTCGCCGTCCTGGTCATGCTGCCGCTGATCTTCTGGCGCATCGGTCGGGTGTTGGCGCCGCTGCGGCAACTGGAACGACAGATCGACGAGGTGGGGCAGGGAGAGCGCTCACGGATCGTCCTGGATACCCGCATGGGGGAGCTCGACCAGGTGGCGGCCACCTTCAACCGGGTCGAGCGGGAGCGTGCGGCCAGTCACGCTTCCCAGCAGGAACGCCAGGCCTTTCTCGATGCGGTACTGGAGTCGACCCCGACGGGGATCTTCGTCGCCGACCCGGCGGGGAAGACCTCCTATATGAACCCGGCCCTGCGAGCCCTGGTGGGGCATGGTGCCAAGCGCTCCTGGCCCTGGTATGCCAATCTGCACCCCGAGGAGCGTCAGGATGCCCTGGACCTGTGGCGGCATACCCTGGCCAGTGGCGAGGAGTTCCTGCGCCAGTGCCGTTTCTGTCATGCCGATGGCAGCGTGCTGTGGCTGGAGGTACACGCCACGGCGGTCAGGATCGGGCCGCGGCTGCTGGGTTTCGTGGGCATGGTCAAGGACATCACCGAGCGCCGCGAGATCGAGGCCCAGCAGCGCTGGGAGGCCGAGCATGATCCCCTTACCGGGTTGCTCAATCGGCGTGGCTTCGAGCGCCGACTGGAGGAGGCCTGGAGTGACTGGTGCAATCAGTCGGTACCGGCGGTACTGATCCTCTTCGACCTGGATCACTTCAAGCCGATCAATGACGAGGGCGGCCATGCCCTGGGCGATGAGTTGCTCCGGCGCCTCGCCGGGGCGGTATCGGGCTCGGTGCGCCGGAGTGACTGGGTGGCGCGCCTCGGCGGCGATGAGTTCGCCGTGCTGATGCCCGGCTGTGCCCTGACTCAGGGGCTGCCGGTGGCGGAGGCCCTGCGGCGTGCCGCCGCCGGGGTCTCGGTGGCGAAGGGCGGGCATCGCTACTCCACGACCCTGAGCCTGGGGGTCTCGAGCTTCGAGCCGGGCGATGCGGATGTGGGGGCGGCCCTGAAGCGCGCCGATGCCGCCAGCTATCGGGCCAAGCGCCTGGGACGCAACGGGGTGCAGGTAGCGGCGTTGGAATAATCCAGGAAGAGCAACGACTACCGTGACGAAGCGCTCGCGGTGTCCGTAGGGTGCTCGGAGAGGATTCGGAGAGGCTGGATAAGCGCGGGAAGCCAGAGCGGCCGCCCTGAAGTGCGGGTTGGCGTGGCGCCCCCTTCAGGATTCGAACCTGAGACCTATCCCTTAGGAGGGGATTGCTCTATCCAGCTGAGCTAAGGGGGCGAGCCGCGAGGATTATACGGATCCCGGGCGGCAAGTTAAACCCATGAGGGGCTGCCGATTTCCGCCTCGAGGGCGAAGCGTGGCGGGCGCGTCGGGGCCAGGTAGCGCTCGATGATCTCGCTCTCCGCCATGGGGTGACCGATATGAAAGCCTTGCGCCAGGTCGCAGCCCAGCAGGCGTAGCGTCTCCAGTTGCTCCTCGCTCTCGATGCCCTCCGCCAGTACCTGCAGCCCCATGGCGTGGCCCATGCGGATGATGCCGCTGACGAACTGGCGACGATCCTCCCGCGCCTCCACATGGCGGGTCACGGTGCGATCGACCTTGAGGGTGTTCAGCGGCAGCTGGCTGACATAGGTGATGGAGGAGATCCCCGAGCCGAAGTCGTCCAGGGCGATCTGGGCGCCCAGGTTACGGGCCTCCTGAAGCAGGCCACAGGCCAGGTCCAGGTCATGGAAGTGGGTCGATTCCAGTACCTCTGCCACCAGGAAGGGGTGCGTCAGGCCGTGGTGGTGACGCGCCGAGGCCAGGGATTCGACGATGGCGCCGGTCTCGATCTGATCCTGGGAGAGGTTGACGCCGATGGAGATCGCGTGACCCTCGGCATGGAAGCGCTTGGCGACCCGGGCCGCCTCGTCGATCAGCCAGCGGCCGTAGGGCAGGCTCAGCGACGACTGGGTGATCACGTCGATGAAATGCTGAGGACCGAGTATGCCCTTCTCGGGGTGGCGCCAACGGGCCAGGGCCTCGAAGCCGATGATGCTTCGGCGATGAATCGACAGGATCGGTTGGAAGAAGAGCTCGATCTGGCCGCCCTCGAAGGCCGCCTTGACCAGGGTATAGGCGTCCTGGCTCTCCGTCTGGCGTTCCAGGTCGGTGGCAAAGGCGAGGCGGTTCTTGCCTTGCTGCTTGGCCTCGTACATGGCGGCGTCGGCGGCGTCCAGCAACTGGGCGGCGCTGACCTCGTGGCTGGAGGTAAAGGCGATGCCGATGGATACCGAGACCTTGACCAGCTCGCCATTGTCGAGCTGGTAGGGGCGGATGATATCGTCCATCACCTTCCCGGCCACCTTGGCGGCCTTGTCGGCGGTGCCCAGGCCGGTCAGGGCAATCACGAACTCGTCGCCGCCGAAGCGGGCGGTGAGGTCGTTGGCGCGCATCAGGTGCTTGAGGCGGCGGCTTATCTCGATCAGCAGTTCATCGCCGCAGGCGTGGCCGTAGCTGTCGTTGATCGGCTTGAAGTCGTCCAGATCGAGAAACAACACCGCCAGGCCGCTCTGGGTATACTCCAGGCTGGCCAGCTGGCTCTCCAGCAGGGTATTGAAGTGCTCCCGGTTGAACAGCCCGGTCAGGGGGTCGTAGCTGGCCATGCGCTCGAGCCGCGCCTGGTTGAGGCGACGCTGGGTGATATCGCGGAACACCCCGATATAGTTGGCAATATGGCCGCTTTCGTCGCGAATCGCCGAGATCGTAGTGTTTTCGATCAGTTGGCTGCCATCCTTGCGGGTGTTCCAGATGTCGCCGCTCCAGTAGCCACGGCTCTCCACCGCGGCGAACATGCTCTCGTAGAAGCCGGAGTCGTGCTTGCCGGAGGAGAGCAGGTTGGGCTTCTTGCCCAGGGCCTCGTCGCGCTGGTAACCGGTCAATTCGGTGAAGGCCGGGTTGGTATCGATGATGCGCTTCTCGGCATCGGTGACCAGGATGCCGTCATGGGTGTTGTTGAATACCGCCTGGGCCAGTTCCAGGCGACGCTGATACGCCTCGCGCTGGCTGACGTCCCGATGGATGCCGATCAGGTAGCGTCGACCATCCGTGAGGCGCAGGCGTGACAGACTCAGTTCATTGCGGAAGGGCTCGCCATCCCCTCGCCGACAGGTCAGCGTCAGGGTAAAGGGGTGGCCATTACGCAGCGCGCTCATCAGCGCCTGGCGGTGCGTCTCTTCCAGTCCCTCGGAATCCAGTAGCGGACAGCGACCACCCAGCAGCTCCTCGCGAGCGTAGCCGGTGAGGCGCTCGAAGGCGTGATTGACATAGGCCAGTCGGCCGCCGAGGGTATCGCCCTCGCTGATGCAGATCGCCAGGCTGGGGAAGTCGAGCAGCGTGCCGAGGTCGCCGTGGAATGGGCTCAAGAGGTCTCTCCCTGGGTGATGCAATGGCCTGAGTCGGGGGTAAGGTGTTATCGGCGGTATGTCATTGTAGCTTTAATGTTATCTGGCGTTTTCTTCGATAACGACTTGATCATCTGATCTATTCGATCATGCTGATGGCTCGGGCGGAGGTAAGGGAAGGGCAATGAAGGATCATGAGTACCGTCGCCATGACGGCCTGGGGCTGGCGGCCCTGATACGCAGCGGCGAGGTCAGTCGCGAGGAGGTCTTCGAGGCGGCCTGTACCGCCATCGACCTGGACAACCCCCAGTTGGGCGCGGTGGTGCGCCGGCGCTACGAGCGGGCCCGTCATGAGGCCGGTGAGGTGGAGCCGCGTGCGCCTTTCGCCGGGGTGCCCTTCCTGACCAAGGACCTGCTGATGGGGCTGGCGGACGAGCCGCTGAGCTTCGGCAGTGCCGCCCTGGCCGACTGGTCGCCCGAGGCGGATGCCACCCTGGTCAAGCGCTTCCGCCAGGCCGGCCTGGTGATCCTCGGCCAGAGCGGCTGCCCGGAGCTGGGGCTGATGGGCATCACCGAGCCCAAGGCCTTTCCCCACCCGGTCAATCCCTGGGGGCGCGACTACTCGCCGGGCGGCTCCAGCGGCGGCAGTGCCGCCGCGGTAGCCGCGGGCCTGGTGCCCCTGGCGGGGGCCGGGGATGGCGGCGGTTCGATCCGCATTCCCGCCAGCCAGTGCGGCCTCTTCGGCCTCAAGCCCTCCCGCGGGCGGGTGCCGCTGGGGCCCGCCCATAGCGAGGTGTGGCAGGGCGCCGTCGTCGAACATGCCCTGACCCGCAGCGTCCGCGACAGCGCCGCCCTGCTGGATGCCACCAACGGCATGGATGAGGGCGGGCCCTATCCGGTGCGCCACGAGAGCGGCTTCCTGGCGGCCCTGGAGCGCGCCCCGGAGCCGCTGACCATCGCCGTGTCCCTGGGCGAGCCGCTAAGCGCGCCCCTGGGCGCGACCCTGCACCCCCAGGTGCGCGAGGCGCTGGAGGCCGCGGCACGGCGCTGCGAGGCCCTGGGGCATCATGTGGAATGGGGTGATCCCCCGGTGGACGGCGCGGCCCTGGCCCACAGCTACCTGACGCTCTACCTGGGGCACCTGAGCGCCGACCTGGCATGGATCGCCGAGCAGACCGGGGTCAGGGAGTCGCGGCTGGCGATCGAACCGGCCACCCGCGCCATCGCGCGACTCGGCCGTCACCTCAAGGCTCGCGACTACGAGCTGGCCAAGCGCCACTGGAACACCCTGGGGCGCGCCATGGGCGCCTTCCATCGTCGCTTCGACCTGTTATTGATGCCGGTGCTCAGCGCCCCGCCGCCACGGCGCGGTAGTCTCTATCCGAGCCGCTGGCGGGAGGCCCTGATGGGCCTGCTGGCGCTGCCCGGCGCCGCCGCCCTGGCCCTCAGGGCGGGCGGGCTCGAGTCCCTGGCCCGGGAGTCGCTGCGCTACTCGCCCTTTACCCAGCTGGCCAACCTGACCGGCCAGCCGGCCATGTCGCTGCCGCTACATATTACCCCGCAGGGACTGCCGGTGGGGGTGCAGTGCCTGGGCCCCATGGGCAGCGAACGGCGCCTGCTGCAGTTCGCCGCCCAACTGGAGCGGGAGGTGAACTGGGCGAGCCGTCTGCCCCTGGAAGTGCGTCCTGAGCCGCGCCCCGAGAGCGACCAGGAGGCCGGAGGCGCCGGTCGTTCCTAGGTTTTGTACGAAAAGTCGGCGAGCGATGGCCAGACAAGGCAAAAATCGGCGAAAAGACGGAGTTTACGCGGTGTAAATGAGTACTTTGAGCCGATTTTTAACGCCGTATGGGCGAGCGCAGGCAGTTTTCGTACAGAGCCTAAGGTTCGCCGCGAGCCGCACAGCGGATAGAATGGGCACCCCCTTGACCTCAGGATCTGCCACCTTGCCCAGCGACGCGCCCCTCTCCGCCGATGGCGATCGCCACTTCGAGGGCCTGGCCGAGAAGTTCTCCGCCGGCCTCTATGGCTCGCCCCGCGGCGCCCTGCGCCTGGCGCTGCTCGATCACTGCCTGCCCCGCCAGCTCGAGCTCGGCGGCCAGCCGCTGCTCGACGTGGGCGGTGGCCTGGGGCAGATGGCCGCCTGGTTCGCCGCGCGTGGCCACGACGTGACCCTGGCCGAGCCCGCCGAGGAGATGCTGGCCCGGGCCCGGCAGGCCCTGGCGGGGCAGTCGGTACGTTTCCTGCGTGAGCCCCTGCAGCGCCTGCCCGAGGCGGCTCCGGGGCCCTGGCCGCTGATCGTCTGCCATGCGGTGTTCGAGTGGCTGGCCGACCCCGAGGCGGCCCTGGCCACCCTGGCGGGTCTGCTGGCCCCCGGCGGCCAGTTGTCGCTGATGGTCTTCAACCGGGACGCCCTGCGCTTCTCCAATGTGGTCAAGGGCAACCTGGAGAAGGCCCTGGCGGACCGCCTGGAGGGCACCGGCCGGCGCCAGCGCCTGACCCCCATCTCGCCGCTGACCCATGACCAGATCGCCACCTGGGCCGAGGCCCGGGGGCTCGAGATCACCGCCGTGGCGGGGATCCGCGTCTTCCAGGACTACCTGCGCGAGCGCCATCCCGACGAGGCGCAGCTGAAGCAGCTGCTGGCGCTGGAGCGCCGCTACTGCGACGTCGAGCCCCACTGGCGCCTGGGGCGTTACCTGCTCTATACCCTGCACAAACCCGAGTGACCGCCATGCCCGCCGAGACCCCCGTCTGCCAACTCCTCGAACGCCAGGAGCAGGACCACCGCCACTGGCTCTGGGTGGCCCCGCCCCGGGACGCCTGGCTCACCCCGCGAGACGCCGCCCTGCTCAGTGGCGATGCGGCCCAGTCGACCGACTGGCGCGCCCGGGGTGGCGTGGTCCATGACCCCTTCTCGACCGCCCCCCTGGGCGAGGTGCCGGGGGCGGTGCTGTTCTGGCCCAAGAGCCATGCCCTGGGGGAGTGGTGGCTGCTGTCGCTCTGCCAGCGCCTGCCCGAGGGCACCCCCCTGTGGCTGGTGGGGGAGAACAACGGCGGCATCAAGCGGGTGCTCAAGGTGCTGGCGGCCCTGGGGCTGGGCTGTCGCAAGCGCGACAGCGCCCGGCGCTGCAGCCTCTTCGAGACCCGGGTGGGGCGGGTGGCCCTCGACCCGGCCCTGGCCTGGCAGACCCTCGAGGCCGAGGGACTGACCCTGCATAGCCATCCGGGGGTCTTCGGTCATGGCAAGCTGGACGACGGCACCCGGCTGCTGTTGGAGACCCTGGCGCCGCGCCTGCCCGAGGGCCCCTTGCGCGCCCTGGACATGGGCTGCGGCGACGGCATCCTGGCCTGCTGGCTGGCCCGCCGCGGGGCCAGGGTCAGTGCCACCGATATCAACGCCTTCGCGGTGGAGGCGACCCGGCGCAGCCTGGCCGCCAACGACCTGGCCGGGGAGGTGGTGGCCGGGGACGTCTACTCGGGGCTGCCCGAGGGGGCGCGCTTCGAGCGCATCATCAGCAACCCGCCCTTTCATCAGGAGCGGGCCATCGACTATGGGCCGGCGGGGCGGCTGATTCGCGAGGCCCCCGAGCATCTCACGCCCGGGGGCGAGCTGTGGCTGGTGGCCAATGCCTTCCTGCCCTATCCCGACCTGCTGGAGGCCAGCTTCGGCGGCTTCGAGATCCTCGCCGACGACCGCCGTTTCCGGGTCTATCGAGCCATCAAACGCTGATTATTTGCTGCTGGGCTCCCGGTAGCGAATCCCGGTAATCAGATAGGTGGTCTCGCCGCCGGGGGCGGCCACCGTCACCTCGTCGTCCTCTTCCTTGCCCAGCAGCGCCTTGGCCAGGGGCGCGTCGATGCTGATCCAGCGCTTGGCGGTATCGGTCTCGTCGTGGCCGACGATACGCAGGGTCATCTCCTCGCCGTCGTCGTCCTCCAGGGTGACAAAGGCGCCGAAGTAGACCCGGGAAGTGTCCGCCGGCAGGCGATCCACCACCTGCAGCTCGTCGAGGCGCTTGGTCAGGTAACGGATCCGCGCGATCACCCGGTTGAGTTCCTTCTTGTTGTAGGTGTAGTCGGCATTCTCGCTGCGATCGCCGAGGGCTGCCGCCTCGCCCACCTTGGCCGATAGGGCCGGGCGCTTGACCCGGGAGAGGTGGTCGAGGATGCCACGCAGGCGCTCGGCGCCCTCGGCGGTGATCAGGTGGCTCTTGGGCTCCTGGCGCGGGTCCTTGGCCGGATCGCGCCAGCGGGTCATATTGCGGCCTTTCATGCGGGCTCTCCTTGGAACTATTGCTGCGACCATACTGCGCCGATCCGACGCCGCCAAGGGGCGCCTACGACTTTGGTGGGCTAGGGCATGATTCAAACGTTCGTTAGAGTGCCGGGTGAGTCATCGCCACAACAACAAGCAAGGAGTCCGACCATGCGCAAGCGTTATCCCCTCTCCGCCCTGGCCCTGGCCCTGGCCCTGGCCCTGGCCCTGGGGCTCGGCCTCGCCCTCTCGCCGCCGGCCTTCGCTCAGCAGCAGGAGGCCGCCGAGCTGCGACAGCAGTGGGAGCGGGTCACCACCCAGCCCGGCGAGCAACGCGATGCCCTGGCGGCCCTGGCCGAGCGGGCCGAGGCCCTGGTGAGGCAGTATCCCGAGGCCGCGGAGCTGCTGACCTGGCAGGGCATTATCCTCGCCTCCGAGGCCCGGGAGCGGGGCGGCCTGGGCGCCCTGAACCGGGCCCGCGGCGCCCGGGAGGCCCTGGAGCGGGCCATCGAACTCGACCCCCAGGGCCTCAATGGCTCCGCCTATGTGACCCTGGGCGCGCTCTACGATCGGGTGCCGGGCGGGCTGATCGGCTTCGGCGATGACGACACCGCCGAGGCGATGTTCCAGCGGGCCCTGGCGATTCGCCCCCAGGGCATCGACGTCAACTTCTACTACGCCGAGTTCCTCGCCGAATCGGGACGTCAGGACGAGGCCAGAGAACACGCCCGCCGTGCCCTGGAGGGCGAGGCGCGCACCGAGCGCCAGGCCTCCGACGAGGCCCTGCGTACCCAGGCCCGGGCCCTGCTGCGCCGCCTCGAGTAATCCGCTCCGTCATGGATCTGCCATGGCGAAGGCGATGCCCCGGCGGTTGGCATTGCCGCCCCATGACCGGATAATGGCTCCTTCGCTGACCCCGGAGGTGTCATGGCCGATACCGGCGACCGATCCTTGACCCTGCTCCGGCCCCGCTTCGGCAATACTGATGTGGAGCGCCTGGAGACCACCCGCCTGCATCAGGGCTTCTTCCGCCTGGAGGAGCGCACCCTGCGCCACCGCCTCTTCCAGGGCGGCTGGAGCCCCGCCATCAAGCGCGAGGTGCATGTGCGCCGGGACGCCGTGGGCGTGCTGCCCTATGACGTGGAGCGCGATCGCGTGGTGCTGGTGGAGCAGTTGCGTGCCGGCGCCCTGGATGACCCCCTGGGCCCCTGGAAGCTGGAACCGGTGGCCGGCCTGGTGGAGGCGGGGGAGGCCCCCGCCGAGGTGGCCCGCCGCGAGGCCCTCGAAGAGGCGGGCTGCAGCCTCGACGAGCTGATCGAGCTGCACACCTACTACCCCAGCCCCGGCGCCTGCAACGAGCGGGTCACCCTCTACCTGGGGTTGACCGACAGCCGCGGCCTGGGGGGCGTGCACGGCCTGGACAGCGAGCACGAGGATATCCAGGTACATGTGCTACCCTTCGGCGAGGCCTGGGAACTCCTCGAGGCCGGACGACTCGACAACGCCATGTGCCTGATCGCCTTCCACTGGTTGGCGCGGGAGCGGGCCGCATTGCGAGCACGGAGGTAACGCCATGGCAAGAGCCGCCTATGTATCCGACCTCAAGGGGCTGCAGGCCGAGTGCAGCATCAACTACCTGCGCCTGTCGCGCCTGGTGGGGGAGCTCGGCCCCGGCGAGACCCGCGAGATCGCCCTGCGCGGCCGCGACCAGCGCTACGGTTCCCTGTGGCTGGAACTGGTCGAACAGGCCCCCTACACCAGCCGCCTGCGGGTCTCCCAGAGCGGCGTCATGGACGCCTTCGTCGAGGCACCGCGCATGCTGGTGCACCTCTATCACGACGTGCGCATGGCCGAGGTCACCGACTTCCAGCGCCAGCGCCACTTTCATGGGCGTTACCGCTACCCCAATGCCCGCATGCACCAGCCCGACGAGAAGCTGCAGATCAACCGCTTCCTCGGCGAATGGTTGGAGCATGCCCTGGCCCATGGTCACTCCCTGGATCTGCCGGAGCTGAATTGATGCGCCTGGTGCAAGTCACCGATTGTCACCTGCATGCCGACCCCGAGGCCCGTTCCCGGACCGGCGTGCCCCTGCGCCAGCTGCATCGGGTGCTGGAACATGCCCGGCGGCTGCGCCCCGACCTGCTGCTGGTCACCGGCGATGTCAGCCAGGACGAGACCCCCGCCTCCTATCGCCACGCCGCGGAGGCCTTCTCCGCCATGGAGTGCCCCTGGTTCTGGCTGCCCGGCAATCACGATCACGGCGACTTCATGGCCGAGGCCCGCGATTTCCACGACGAGCTCGATCTGGGCGCCTGGCGGCTGCTGATGCTCGATACCCGGGTGATCGGCCAGCCCCATGGCGAACTGGGTGCCGAGCGCCTCGCTGACCTGGCCAGCGCCCTGGCCATGGACGAGCGACCCACCCTGGTGGCCATGCACCATCCGCCCCTGGCCATCGGCTCCGCCTGGATGGACGCCATCGGCCTGGCCGACGGCGAGGCCTTCTGGGAGACCCTGGCGCCTCACCCCCAGGTCAAGGCGGTGCTCTGCGGGCATATCCACCAGGCCTTTGCCGGGGCGCGGGCCCTGCCCGAGGGTGAGGTGGCGGTCTATGGCACGCCCGCCACCACCGACCAGTTTCTCGGCGGCTCCCCCGAGTTCGCCATCGACCAGGCCTCCCGTCCCGGCTACCGGGTGATCGACCTGGATGGCGAGCGGCTGACCACCTGGGTGGAGCGGGTCGACCTCTAGGCGGTCGGACGGCCCCTCTTATGCCTTAATCGGCTAAAAAGATAGTTCTTAATTCTTTGACGTTATCATTGCCCCCTCAGTACCCTAGCCGGCATGACGCTGCCATGGCGCGTCCGCGGGCGCTTATCCGGTCGATCGACCCCCAGCGCTCGGCGTCGACCGGCGCCACTGGCAGCCCACCCACGGCGATGCGCCGTCCCAGGTTACAAGAGGTTGCCAAGCCGCGATGCTTTCTCCCGAGCGACAGACCCATCTCAAGCAACTCGAAGCCGAGTCGATCCATATCATCCGTGAAGTGGCCGCCGAGTTCCGCAACCCGGTAATGCTCTACTCCATCGGCAAGGACTCCTCGGTGATGCTGCATCTGGCGCGCAAGGCCTTCTATCCCGGCACGCCTCCCTTCCCCTTGATGCATATCAATACCACCTGGAAGTTCAAGGAGATGATCGAGTTCCGCGACCGCATGGCCGCGGAAGCCGACATGGAGCTGATCGAGTACATCAACGAGGAGGGGCGGGCGGCCAATATCAACCCCTTCGATCACGGCAGCGCCAAGTACACCGATACCATGAAGACCCAGGCCCTCAAGCAGGCCCTGGACAAGTACGGCTTCGATGCCGCCTTCGGCGGTGCCCGCCGCGACGAGGAGGCCAGTCGCGCCAAGGAGCGGGTCTACTCCTTCCGCGACAAGTTCCACCGCTGGGATCCCAAGAACCAGCGCCCGGAGCTGTGGAGCCTCTTCAACGGCAAGATCAACAAGGGTGAGTCGATCCGCGTCTTCCCGCTCTCCAACTGGACCGAGCTGGATATCTGGCAGTACATCTACCTGGAACAGATTCCCATCGTGCCCCTCTACTACGCCGCGCCGCGTCCGGTGGTGGAGCGCGACGGCATGCAGATCATGGTGGACGACGAGCGCCTGCCCCTGGAGCCGGGCGAGGTTCCCGAGGAGAAATGGGTGCGCTTCCGTACCCTGGGCTGCTACCCCCTCACCGGGGCGGTGGAGTCCCAGGCCGCGACCCTGCCGGAGATCATCCAGGAGATGCTGCTGACCCGCACCTCCGAGCGTAGCGGCCGCGCCATCGACCACGATCAGGCCGGCTCCATGGAGAAGAAGAAGCGCGAAGGCTACTTCTAACGCGCCGACGGTTCATCGGGTCACCAGCTTCCAGTAAAGGGTTTGAAGATGTCACATCAATCGGCACTGATCGCGGACGATATCGAACAGTATCTCCACGAGCACGAGAACAAGGATCTGCTGCGCTTTATCACCTGCGGCAGCGTGGATGACGGCAAGTCGACGCTGATCGGCCGGCTGCTCCACGACTCCAAGATGATCTACGAGGATCAACTGGCGGCCATCACCCAGGCCTCCAAGACCAGCGGTACCACCGGCGAGGAGGTGGACCTGGCGCTGCTGGTGGACGGCCTGCAGTCGGAGCGCGAGCAGGGCATCACCATCGATGTGGCCTATCGCTTCTTCTCCACCGACAAGCGCAAGTTCATCATCGCCGACACCCCGGGCCACGAGCAGTACACCCGCAATATGGCCACCGGGGCCTCCACCGCGAGTCTCGCCATCATCCTGATCGACGCCCGTTACGGGGTGCAGACCCAGACCCGGCGCCACAGCTTTATCGCCGACCTGCTGGGCATCCAGCACCTGGTGGTGGCGATCAACAAGATGGACCTGGTGGACTTCGCCGAGGAGCGCTTCCACGAGATCGTCGCCGAGTACCAGCAGGTGGCCGAGAAACTGAATGCCCGGGATATCCGCTTCGTGCCGATCTCGGCGCTGAAGGGCGATAACGTGGTCAACCAGAGCGAGGGGATGCCCTGGTACGACGGCCCGGCGCTGCTCGAGCTGCTCGAGGGCGTGGAGATCTCCCGCGACCAGAACCTCACCGACCTGCGCCTGCCGGTGCAGTACGTCAATCGCCCCAACCTGGATTTCCGCGGCTACTGCGGCACCCTGGCCGCCGGCATCCTGCGTCCCGGCCAGGCCATTCAGGTGCTGCCCTCCGGCAAGCGCTCCACGGTGGCACGCATCGTCACCCAGGATGGCGACCTGGAGGTGGCCTATCCCGGCCAGGCGATCACCGTGACCCTGGAGGACGAGATCGATGTTTCCCGGGGCGACTGGCTGGTCGCCGCCGATGCCGAGGTGCCCAGCTCCAACGTCTTCGAGGCGGATATCGTCTGGATGCATGAGGATGCCCTGACCCCGGGTCGCCTCTACGACTTCAAGCTGGCCACCCGGGACATCTCTGGCCAGGTCAGTGCCATCGACTACCAGGTGGACGTCAATACCCTGGAGCATCACCCGGCGGAGCGCCTGGAGCTCAATACCATCGCCCGCTGCCAGGTGGAGCTGACCGCCGAGGTGCCGGTGGACGACTATCGCCGTAGCCCGGGCACCGGCAGCTTCGTGGTGATCGATCGCCTGAGCAACGTCACCGTGGGTGCCGGCATGGTTCGCGGCTTGGGGCAGGCTCGCCAGGCCCAGCCCGGCCAGGTGGACTGGGCCGCCTTCGAGCAGGACCTCAATGCCCTGGTGCGCAAGCACTTCCCGCATTGGGAAGCCAAGGATATTCGCGACCTGCTGGGTTAAGTCAAAGCCCAGGTGAAGCGACGCCCCCGATGGTCTCTGCCGTCGGGGGCGTCCGTGTTTTTAGCGGGCCGCGTACCAGTCAGTGGCTCATGCCACCGCCACCTCGTCGCGCAGCTCGGCCAGCAGGTCGCGCCAGTCGCCTCGCTCGACGCTACCCTCGCGGCGCTCGGCGTAGACTTGCAGGATCAGCTCGCCCCGGGGGTCGAAGGCCTCCAGGCTGGTGACGCCGCCATCCCGGTTGGGCTTGTGTACCGACCAGGCGCTGGCGATGGCGGCGTCGTCCAGGTGCAGGGTGAAGTCGTCACCGAAGAGGTTCAGCCAGCCGCGCATCCGCTGTGGCGCCGGCAGGCGCCCGGTGCGGATCTGCACGCAGCCGGGGCTGGCGACGAAGAGCATCAGCGGGAGCTCCCGGGTGGCGGCCCGCTCCAGGGCCGTGGTCAGCGCCGTGGCGTCGAGGCGGCGGGTAAAACGCCCCTCCATCAGGGTATTGGCCTCGTGGCGGGTCAGACCGTGACGGCGCAGCAGGGTATAGAACTGGTGGACGTCGCGCATCCGCGCCCAGTCGTCGGCCAGTCCCGGGGCCTCCGGCAGGGGGCGGGGTGCGGGATGTGCCGCCCCGGTGAAGACCGGTGGGTGGGCGTTGCCGATGCGCTCCAGGGTCTGCCAGCCGCGGTTCGGCCAGGCTGCCAGGCAGAACAGCTTGAGCAGGGCGCGGCCGTGGCGATCGAAGACCTGCAGGCTAAGGCGTTCCTGGGCCTCACCCCGCTCATTGGGCAGGGTGTCACGGATCAGGCAGGCCCAGTGCCAGTGGGCGAACAGCAGGCGCATATCCAGGCCGCCGGGGGCCAGCAGCAGGCCGGCCTGGGGGGCGCCACCGAGCTCCGGGCACTGGCCCTGCTGCTCCAGCACCGCGTGGCGGGAGCGGGTCAGCGCCTTGACCCGCCCCAGGGTATGGAAACGCCCGGCGAGCTCCGCCGGGGCCAGGGGCAGGCCGACGACGTCGCGGCCCAGGCGGGCGGCCTGCAGGGCGCCCTCGCTGATCGACAGGCGTTGGGCGATATCGATGGCCGGCAGGCGCGGGGTGGCGCGACGGGCGGCATCGAAGGCCGCCAGGATGGCACTCTGGTCGTGGGAGGGGGCGCGTTCGAGTTCGGGCATTAGGATCACCATTGCAGGCTGAGGTTGACGAGCAGGCTGCGGCCATCGCCGAGGTCGCCGTCGGGGCGATACCGGGTCTTGTCGGCGAGGTTGCGCAGCTCGAGGCTGGTCTCGCAGCTGACCGCCCCGCCCATGGCGTTGTCACCATAGCGGCTCGATAGGGCGCCGCGGGTTACCTGGACCTCCCGCAGCAAGGCCGGGGCGAGGAAGAGGTTGCCGGTATGGCCGGTGGGGATGTCCTGGCGCACCCGCATCCCGCCACGGCCGAGGCCGCGCAGGCTCAGGGGCAGCAAGGTCGGGATGGCGCCACAGCACAGGGCTCGCTTCATGGGGATGACGTTGTCCTTGGGGCATGACGTCATCGAGCGGCTGGCTGGGCATGGGCCGGGCTGGCGGGTCTCGATGGGGGGTGAGGGGAAGGGGCGGTCGTATCGTTCAGCAGGTCAGGATCAGCTTGCCGTTGCGGGTCTCCCTTAGCTGGTAGCGGCGCCCCTGGTGCTCGATCTCCAGTTGGCCCCGGCCATCCAGTAACTGGCGGCTGGGAACGCGGTTATCGCGGATCACCAGGGTTCTGGCATCATGCGGTGTCGCGGGGGGAGACGACCGATCCATGGAACCTCCTGAGAATAAATTAACGATAATCATTGTTATTTGTATCGTTCTCTCAGTCAAGCCCGGAACGGCCGGGGCCCCGGCGAGTCGAAGCGAACAGAGAGATAGAGGAGGGTGGAAGGCGTGATCTGGCTGCTGCTGGTGGGTGGGCTCCTGGCCCTCTTCCTGTTGCCCAATGTCTGGGCGCGCTGGGTGCTGGCGCGCCATAGCGCCCCGCGGGACGACTATCCCGGCAGCGGCGGCGAGCTGGCCGAGCATCTGGTCGAGCGCCTGGGGCTCGAGGGGGTGGCGGTGGAGGTCACCGAGGCCGGGGATCACTACGACCCCGAGGCCAGGCGGGTGCGCCTGAGCCCGGAGCATTTCGAGGGGCGTTCCCTGACCGCGGTGACGGTGGCGGCCCATGAGGTGGGTCACGCCATCCAACATCACCAGGGCTATCAACCGCTGCTGGCGCGTACCCGCCTGGTGCGCCTGGCCCAGGGCGCCGAGAAGCTCGGCGCGGCGCTGATGATGGCCGCGCCGCTGCTGTTCCTCTTGACCCGCACCCCCACGGGCCTGGCCCTGGTGATCCTGGCCGCGGTGCTGAGCTTCGGTACCGCCGCCCTGGTGCATCTGATCACCCTGCCGGTGGAGCTGGACGCCAGCTACCGGCGGGCCCTGCCGCTGCTCAAGGAGTATGTGCCTCCCTACGATATGCCCGCGGCCCGCCACCTGCTGACCGCCTGCGCCTTCACCTATGTGGCGGCGTCGCTGGCCAGCCTGCTTAACCTGGGGCGCTGGCTGGTGATCCTGCGGCGCTAAGGGCTTCAGGCCGGGCGATTGGCGATCACCACCGCGCGGCGCGGGGCCGGGTAGCCCTCCCGGGTCTTCGTCGGGTCCTCGGGATCGAGGAAGTCGGCCAGGGACTGGAAGGTCATCCAGTCGGTGGCGCGTTGCTCCTCGGTGGTGGTGACCGCCTCGTCCACCACCCGCACGTCGTGGAAGCCGCAGCGCTCGAGCCAGTGGCATAGGGCTTTCGAGGAGGGCAGGAAGTAGACATTGGGCATGGCGGCGTAGCGCTCGCCGGGCAGCAGCACGGTGGTCTCGTCGCCCTCCACCACCAGGGTCTCCAGGACCAGTTCGCCCCCCGGACGCAGGCACGCCTTGAGCTTGAGCAGATGCTCCAGGGGCGAGGGGCGGTGGTAGAGCACCCCCATGGAGAAGACCGTATCGAACCATTGCAGGTCGTCGGGGACCGCTTCGATGCCCACCGGCAGGAAGTGGGTGCGGTGGGTGTCCCGGTCGCCGACGAAGTGGCGCACCGCCTGGAACTGGTAGTAGAAGCGCGGCGAGGGGTCGATCACCAGCACGAAGGAGGCCCCGGCCCCGGCCATGCGCCAGCCGTGGTAGCCGCTGCCGCCGCCCACGTCGAGCACCCGGCGCCCGGCCAGGTCGGCCAGGTGCGGGGCCAGGCGCTGCCACTTCCAGTCGGAGCGCCATTCGGTGTCGATGCTGATGCCGCCCAGCCGGTAGGGGCCCTTGCGCCAGGGGGCGAGTTTCCTCAGCAGGTTCTCGCACTGGCGGCGCTGGCTGTCGTTGAGGGCCACCTCGACGCCGACGGTATCGGTATCCAGGTAGGCCTCGCGTTCCTCGGGGAGCGGCGGCAGCTTGGCCACGGCCTTCTCCCAGGCCGGCAGGTCGCCGAAACGCTGGCGGTCGAGGCCCTGGGCCAGCTGTTCCGGCAGGCGGGCCAGCCAGGTCTCCAGGCCCTGGTCGAGGAAGGCGCGGTAGAGATCGCGATGGGGGCTGTTCATAGGATCCTTAAAAAGTGCACCAGCCGCTGGCCTCCATCAGTCGATAACGCCAGTAGCGCCAGGGCGTGGCGTCGTCCCGGGCCGGGAAGGGGCGGCTATGGGTTTCTCCGTGGCGATTATGCCAGTAGCGCAGGAAGCTTGCCCGGGCCCGGCGGATCACCGGATGGTCCGCCGCGGCCTCCAGTTGGATATTGGCCTCGAAGTTGTTGTCGTCGAGGCTGCGCCGGCTGAGGTTGGCGGAGCCCAGCAGCAGGGTGGCGGGAGCCCCGGGACGCTGGTGGAGCAGCCACTTGGCATGGCCCTGGGCCTCGGCATCGCCGTACCAGCGGATGGCCAGGCCCCGGCGGGCCAGCTCCCGGGCCGCCGGCCGGTTGGGAATCCCGGGGCTGGCGTGGCCGAAGTGGCGGTCGTTGGGATCCAGCAGCAGGCGGATCGCCACGCCGCGGCGCCGGGCGGCCAGCAGGGCGTGGATCACCCGGCGGTGGGCCAGGTAGTAGGCGCACACCCAGAGGCGGTCGCCGGGGCGGGCCTCGGCGAGGAGCGTCAGCAGGGTGTCGCGGACGGCGCCCTCGGTCAGCAGACGCAGCCGTGGAAGGGAGGAAGGTTCGCCGCCTGGCGGGGCCGGGCAGGGCGGTAGCCAGCCGAGGCCGGAGCGCCGCGCCAGGGCCAGCTCGCTATGCAGCAGGTCCTGGGCCGCGGGGCCGCCCAGGCTCAGGGCGGCGTTGCGATAATCGCGGCTCGCCTCGTCGGCATTGGCCGAGCCCAGCACCGCCCGCCAGCCGTCGCCTTCGTCCACCACCAGGGTCTTGCGATGGTCGGCGTTGAGGTTGAGCAGCGCCAGGTAGCTGCGCAGGGAGACCCGACCGGGCCCCAGGGGATCGGGCAGCCAGCCGCCCCGGGGCGAGTTGCCCAGGGGGCGAAAGAGCCCTCGCCAGAGCGCCGACCAGCTCGGGTTGGGATCGCGCCCCGGGGTCAGGTCGCAGCTGACGACCCGAATGCCGGCGCGGCGCAGGCGTTCCAGTTGAGGCGCCTCGCGGCCGCCGTAGCGGTGATTGATGGGGTCCACCAGGACCACCGCCTCCAGGGCCGGCACCCGGGTCTTGCGCTGGATCAGCGCCTGGCACAGCGCCCGTCCCGGGGCGCCATCGTCGAGCAGGAAGAGGTCGATCATCACCAGGCGGCGGGCCTGGGCGATCAGGCGGTGCCATTCGGCGAAGATGGCCTGGCGCCGGCGGCGTCGACCCGAGGTATCCGCATAGGTCTCGTCGAGCAGCAGGCGCAGGTCGTCGGCGCTTCGCCAGGGACCCACCACATGCAGGCCCGGCGGCAGCGGCTTGTGGCGGTGCCACCAGGCGGTGGCCAGCCAGGCGCCGCCGAGGGGCAGCAAGAGGGCGAGCAGGGTAGGCGACATGGAGAGCCTCCCGGCCCCGCCGGCGCCCGCTACTCCTTGAAGGCGATCAGCGAGGCGAAGTTGAGGAACTGGAACCAGGTCAGGCTGCGGGAGAAGCCGGCCTCGGCCAGGCGCGCATGATGCGCCTCCAGGCTGTCGGGGATCAGCACGTTCTCGAGCGCCGTGCGCTTCTGGCTGATCTCCAGGTCACTGTAGCCGTTGGCGCGCTTGAAGTCGTGGTAGCGCTCCACCAGCCAGGCGTTCTCCTGCTCGTCGGCGGCCCTGATCTTCTCGGAGAGGATCAGCACCCCGCCGGGCTCCAGGGCCTCATGCAGGCGGCGCATCAGGGCGTCGCGATCCGCCGGCGGCAGGAACTGCAGGGTGAAGTTGAGCAGGATCATGCCCGCGGGCCGGTAGTCGAGGGTGCGAATATCCCCCTCCACCACGCTGATGGCGTGCTCGGGACACTCGCTATCCAGGGTCTCCCGGGCCCGGCTCACCATGGCCGGAGAGAGGTCCACCCCGGTGTAGTCGAAGGCCGCCGGCGGCAGGCGCCCGGCCAGGGCCAGGCCGGCGGCGCCCAGGGAGCAGCCCAGGTCGTAGACCCGGGCGCCGTGACGCAGGTGGCGCTCGGCGATCACCCCCAGCATGCCGAGGATCTGGCCATAGCCCGGCACCGAGCGGCGAATCATGTCGGGAAAACAGGCGACGACCTGCTCGTCGAAGGAGAAGCGCGCGACCCGGTCCAGGGGTGTGGAAAAGATCGCGTCACGGTAAGATGCGTCACTCATGGCATGGTGGGCCCGGGGGAAATACGACCATTCTACTGCGTGTCGCGGGATGACACGACCCCGGCTAAATCTAATTATGGTCACCACCAGGCGTTGAGGCCCGGGGCTATCCTGGGAGCAGGCAACTTCGCGAAGACGCTGTAAACCCCTCCCTGGGCGCTCGGCATTCTCGTCCCTGATAATGACGCTTCGCTCCGGCCTGCTCCCAGCGCCCCTGGCCAGCTCAATGGCAGTGGCCCCAGGCAAGCGTACCTGCAGCCGTTCAAGGAGAGAGTTATGCCGTCAGCGTCACCCCTGTCCCGGCGACCGGCCTGGCGGGCCCTGGTCGCCCACCGCGAGGCCCTGGGGGAGGTGCATCTCAAGACGCTGTTCGCCGAGCAGCCCGCCCGCCACCGGGCCTTTACCCGCAGCGCCGCGGGGCTGACCCTGGACCTGGCCAAGCAGCGCTGGACCCCCGAGACCCGGGAGCTGCTGCTGGCGCTGGCCCGGGAGGCCGGCGTGCCCCAGGCCATCGCCCGGCTGCTGGATGGCGAGCGGGTCAATATCAGCGAGGATCGTCCGGCGCTGCATACCGCCCTGCGCCTGCCCGAGTCGGCCTCCCTGGTGGTGGAGGACGAGGACCTGGTACCGGCGGTGCATCGCACCCTGGCGCGCATGGAGGCCATGGTGGCCAAGCTGCATACGGGCCAGTGGCGGGGCGCCACCGGCAAGCCGATCCGTGACGTGGTCAACCTGGGGGTGGGCGGCTCCGACCTGGGCCCGCTGATGGTGACCCACGCCCTGGCCGATTTCCGCCCCGAGGGGAGCCAAGCGCTGGAGGTGCACTTCGCCTCCACCATGGACGGCTCCCAACTGGCCGACTACCTGGGACGCCTCAATCCCGAGACCACCCTGTTCGTGCTCTCGTCGAAGTCTTTTACCACCATCGATACCCTCTCCAATGCCCGCACCGCCCGGGACTGGCTGCTGGCGCGGCTGGCCGGCGAGCGTTTCGGCATGCCGGCGTCGCTGGTGATGCGCCAGCACTTTATCGGCGTCTCGGCCAGCCCCGAGAAGATGCGCGACTGGGGCATCGCCGACGCGCACCAACTGGAGTTCTGGGAGTGGGTCGGCGGACGCTATTCGCTGTGGGGGGCCATCGGCCTGCCCATCGCCCTGGTGGTGGGCATGGACCACTTCCGGGAGCTGCTGGCCGGGGCCCACGCCATGGATCGCCACTTCCGCGAGGCGGAGCTCGCCGACAACCTGCCGGTATTGCTGGCCCTGGCGGGCATCTGGAACGTCAACTTCCTGGATATCCGCGCCCACTCCATCCTCCCCTATGACGGCCGCCTGGAGTACTTCGCCGCCTACCTCGAACAGCTGGAGATGGAGTCCAACGGCAAGTCGGTGACCCACGACGGCGGCCAGGTGGGTTACGCCACCTGCCCGGTGCTCTGGGGCCAGCTGGGCCCCAATGCCCAGCACGCCTTCTATCAGCTGCTGCACCAGGGCACCCAGGCGGTGGTCTGCGACTTTATCGCCCCGCTGCGCCGCTATGACGAGGTGGCGGACGCCGCCACCCGGGCCCACCTCAAGGAGCAGCACCGTTTGACGCTGGCCAACTGCTTCGCCCAGTCCCGGGTGCTGATGCTCGGCGACGAGGCCCTGGAGAATGGCGACGCCCAGCCCAGCCACAAGCGCTACCGGGGCAATCAGCCCTCCACCACCCTGCTGCTGGAGCGCCTGACCCCGGCCACCCTGGGGGCGCTGATCGCCCTCTACGAACACAAGGTCTATGTCCAGGCGGTGATCTGGGATATCAACCCCTTCGACCAGTGGGGGGTGGAGCTGGGCAAGCGCATCGCCGGCGAGACCGAGCGGATCCTCGCCGGCCGCCGCGGCCAGGAGACCATGGACGACTCCAGCCGCGGCCTGATTGAGGCCTTCTGGGCCGCCGAGGCGGAAGTGCCGTGAGGCGTCTTTACTGGAAACTGGTTATCCATCCAGGGGTTGCGGTATGCTAAGCGCACCGCGCGGCGGGGAGCCGGCCTCGGGCCTGCTCTATCTGCATGGCTTCAATAGCGGCCTGGGCTCCCCCAAGCTGCGCCTGATGGTGCGGGCCTGCGAGGTCCTGGGGCTGGCCTGTGCCGCCCCCCAGCTGCCCCATCGCCCCGAGGCGGCCCTGGCCCTGGCCGAGGAGGCGCTCCCGGCGCTGGGGCCCAGGCCGCTGCTGGTGGGCAGCTCCCTGGGGGGCTTCCTGGCCAGTTGCCTGGCCGAGCGGCACGGCCTCGCGGCGGTGCTGATCAACCCGGCGCTGCGGCCGGCGGCGCTGATGGCCGACTGGATCGGCGAGCGCTTCGTCAACGAGTACACCGGCGAGGCCTTTCGCCTCACGGCGGCTCATCGCGAGGCGCTCTCGGCCATGACGCCGGAGCGGCTGAGCCCCGAGCGCTACCTGCTGCTGCTGGGTACCGCCGACGAGGCCCTGGACTGCCGCGAGGCCTTCGCCGCCTACCGTGGCGCCGCGACCCTGCTGCATCCCGGCGGCGATCACGCCTTCACGGCGCTGGCCGACTATCTGCCGGCGATCCTGGCCTGGGGCGGCCACCGCCTGACCCCGGAGACGGCCCGGCGTATCGCCGAGCAGGAGGCCCTCGACTGGCCAGGGCAAACGCCGCTGGAATGATTGAGGGGCGCCGGGGGCAGGACACGGCTACCATGGGCATCGATAACGACTAGCGACCGGAACATTTATGACGCAATACAGTGCCAGCTCCATCGAGGTACTCTCCGGACTCGAGCCGGTGCGCAAGCGCCCCGGCATGTATACCGACACCAGTCGCCCCAACCACCTGGCCCAGGAGGTCATCGACAACAGCGTCGACGAGGCCCTGGCCGGCTATGCCCGGGAGATCAGCGTGCGCCTCGGCGAGGATGGGCGCATCGAGGTGGCCGACGACGGTCGCGGCATGCCCATCGACATCCATCCCGAGCATGGCGTCTCCGGGGTCGAGCTGATCCTCACCAAACTGCACTCCGGCGGCAAGTTCTCCGACTCCAGCTACCGCTTCTCCGGCGGCCTGCACGGGGTCGGGGTCTCGGTGGTCAATGCGCTCTCCACGCGCCTGGAAGTGGAGGTGTGCCGCGACGGCAGCCGCCACGCCATCGCCTTCGAGCGAGGCGAGAAGGTCGCCGAGCTGGCCGTGATCGGCAGCTGCGCCAAGCGCACCACCGGCACCCTGGTGCGCTTCTGGCCCGAGGCGAGCTACTTCGATAGCCCCAAGCTGGCGCTGGGGCGGCTGAAGCACCTGCTGCGCGCCAAGGCGGTGCTCTGCCCGGGACTCAAGATCACCCTGGTGGAGCCCGACGGCACCGAGAGCACCTGGCAGTACGAGGATGGCCTGCGCGACTACCTGGCCCAGTCCACCGACGGCTATGAGGTGCTGCCCCAGGCGCCCTTCGTGGGCCACTTTTCCGATGACGACCAGGCGGTGGACTGGGCGGTGCAGTGGCTGCCGGAAGGCGGCGAATCGCTCCAGGAGAGCTACGTCAACCTGATCCCCACCCCGCTGGGCGGCACCCACGTCAACGGCCTGCGCTCGGGGCTGCTCGAGGCGCTGCGCGAGTTCTGCGACTACCGCAGCCTGCTGCCCCGGGGCGTCAAGCTGACCGCCGACGACCTCTGGGAACGGGTCGCCTTCGTGCTCTCGGTGAAGATGCTCGATCCCCAGTTCGCCGGCCAGACCAAGGAGCGCCTCTCCTCGCGCACCGTGGCGGCCTTCGTCTCCGGGGTGGTCAAGGACGCCTTCTCGCTGTGGCTCAACCACCACGTCGACCAGGCCGAGGCCCTGGCCGAGCTGGTGATCAGCGCCGCCCAGCGGCGCCAGAAGAGCGCCAAGAAGGTGGCCCGCAAGAAGGTCACCTCGGGGCCGGCGCTGCCCGGCAAGCTGGCGGACTGCTCCGGCCAGGACCCGGCCACCAGCGAGCTCTTCCTGGTGGAGGGCGACTCCGCCGGCGGCAGCGCCAAGCAGGCCCGGGATCGCGAGACCCAGGCGATCCTGCCCCTGCGCGGCAAGATCCTCAATACCTGGGAGGTGGACAGCCACGATATCTACGGCTCCCAGGAGGTGCATGATATCGCCGTGGCCATCGGCCTCGACCCGGGCAGCGACGACCTCTCCAAGCTGCGCTACCACAAGGTGTGCATCCTCGCCGACGCCGACTCCGACGGCCTGCATATCGCGACCCTGCTGTGCGCGCTCTTCGTGCGCCACTTCCCGGCCCTGGTGGATGCGGGCCATGTCCATGTGGCCATGCCGCCCCTCTACCGCATCGACCTGGGCAAGGAGGTCTACTACGCCCTGGACGAGAGCGAGAAGGCGGCCACCCTGCGCAAGCTGGAGGGCAAGCGCGGCACGGTGAACGTGCAGCGTTTCAAGGGCCTGGGCGAGATGAGCCCCCTGCAGCTGCGCGAGACCACCATGGCCCGGGACACCCGGCGCCTGGTGCAGCTGACCCGGGACGACGGCGACGGCACCCTGGAGATGATGGATATGCTGCTGGCCAAGAAGCGGGCCGCCGACCGCAAGAGCTGGCTCGAGGATTACGGCAACCTCGCCGATATCGAGGTGTAGCGCCAAGCCGCCAAGCGCCGAGCCATAAGCCCCGTAGGAGCACGCTTTAGCGCGCGAACCGCCGCGTAGCGGCGGCCGAATGAAAAGGCCCGCCAGGGCACCATTCGCGCAGAGTAGAGCCGAGTTCCCATGGGGCGGCGACGCCGATACATTGAGTGCGGGCACTCCCCGCGAATCTTCCATGACGACCAATAGGGCCTAGAACCCATGACCATGGATATCCAGGTGGCGGAGGGCGACGTCGAACGCCTTTCGCTGCGCGAATATACCGAGAAGGCGTACCTCGACTACTCGATGTACGTCATCCTCGATCGGGCGCTGCCGCATATCGGCGACGGCATGAAGCCGGTGCAGCGGCGCATCGTCTACGCCATGCGGGAGCTTGCGCTCTCCGCCAACGCCAAGTACAAGAAGTCGGCGCGTACCGTCGGCGATGTCCTGGGCAAGTTCCACCCCCATGGCGACAGCGCCTGCTACGAGGCCATGGTGCTGATGGCCCAGCCGTTCAGCTACCGCTACCCGCTGGTGGATGGCCAGGGCAACTGGGGCAGCCCCGACGATCCCAAGTCGTTCGCCGCCATGCGCTATACCGAGGCGCGGCTCTCCAAGTTCAGCGAGGTGCTGCTCTCGGAGCTGGGCCAGGGCACCGTCGACTGGACCCCCAACTTCGACGGCACCATGAACGAGCCGGTGGTGCTGCCGGCCCGGCTGCCCCATGTGCTGCTCAACGGCGGCACCGGCATCGCCGTGGGCATGGCCACCGATATTCCGCCCCATAACGTGAACGAGGTGGTCGAGGCCACCTGCCATCTGCTGCGCCATCCCGAGGCCACCACCAGTGACCTGATCGAACACCTGCCGGCGCCGGACTTTCCCAGCGCCGCCGAGATCATCACGCCCCGCGCCGACCTCAGGAAGCTCTACGAGAGCGGTCGCGGCTCGGTGAAGCTGCGCGGCCGCTATGTCCTGGAAGAGGGGCGGGTGGTGATCACCGCGCTGCCCTACCAGGTGAGTGGCGCCAAGGTGCTGGAGCAGATCGCCGCCCAGATGCAGGCCAAGAAGCTGCCCATGGTCGCCGACCTGCGCGACGAGTCGACCCATGAGGAGCCCACCCGGCTGGTGATCGAACCACGCTCCAATCGGGTCGATATCGAGGCGCTGATGGCGCATCTGTTCGCCACCACTGACCTGGAGAAGAATATCCGGGTCAACCTCAATGTCATCGGCCTCGACGGCCGCCCCCGGGTGATGCCACTGCCGGAGCTGCTCGGCGAATGGCTGCGCTTCCGCCGCACTACGGTGCGCCGGCGCCTGGAGCATCGCCTGGGCAAGGTGGAGGAGCGCCTGCACCTGCTCGAGGGCCTGCTGATCGCCTACCTCAATATCGACGAGGTGATCCGCATCATCCGCGAGGAGGACGAGCCCAAGCCGGCCCTGATCGAGGCCTTCGGCCTCTCGGAGCGCCAGGCCGAGGCGATCCTCGAGCTGCGCCTGCGCCACCTGGCCAAGCTCGAGGAGATGAAAATCCGCGGCGAGCAGGACGAGCTGAGCAAGGAGCGCAAGCGCCTCCAGGCCCTGCTCGGCAGCGAGGCCAAGCTCACCGACCTGATCGAGCGGGAGCTGCGCGAGGCGGCCAAGGACCACGGCGATGCGCGCCGTTCGCCGCTGGTCGAGCGGGAAGAGGCCAAGGCCCTCTCCGAGGTGGAGCTGATGGGCGCCGACCCCATCACCGTGGTGCTCTCCGAGAAGGGCTGGATCCGTGCCGCCAAGGGCCACGATATCGATCCCGAGGGCTTGGCCTTCAAGGCCGGCGACCGCTTTTTGCTGGCGGCCCGGGGCAAGACCAACCAGCCCCTGGTGCTGCTCGACGACACCGGCCGCGCCTATACCCTGGCCGCCCATAACCTGCCCAGCGCCCGCAGCCAGGGCGAGCCGGTCACCGGGCGGGTCAATGTGGCCGCCGGCGCTCATATGGCGGGGCTGATGCTGGCCCCGCCCGAGGCGCGCTTCCTGCTCGCCTCCGACGGCGGCTATGGCTTCGTGGCGCGGCTCGACGACCTGACCGGCAAGAACAAGGCCGGCAAGGCGGCCCTGAACCTGCCCAAGGGCTGTGCCGTCCTGCCGCCCCTGCGCATCCCCGAGGGCGACAAGGTGCGGGTGGCGGTGGTCTCCAACGAGGGGCGCCTGCTGGTCTTCGCCCTGGAACAGCTGCCGGAGATGGCCAAGGGCAAGGGCAACAAGATGCTCGATATCCCCGGGGCCCGGGCGGCACGTCGCGAGGAGCTGGTGCGGGATATCGCCCTGCTGGCCGAGGGCGATGCCCTGGTGATCCGCTCCGGCAAGCGTCACCTGACCCTCAAGGCGACGGATCTCGACTACTATGCGGGCGAACGCGGCCGGCGCGGCAGCAAGCTGCCCCGGGGCTTCCAGAAGGTGGATAGGTTGGAAAGCTTGAAGCCGGAAGCTTGAAGAAAAACCGGCTCGGCGCTGGGAGTGGGACATTTCCCGCTTCCAGCTTCTAGCTCAAGACTGGGGTTAACATGACACGACGAGTATTGATTCGCGCCACCGGGGCGGCACGCCCCGGCCAACTGGCCGGGCTGGGCAAGGCGCTGGCCCGCAGCGGGGCGCGGCTGCTGGATATCAACCAGAGCGTGACCTTCGGCATGCTCTCCCTGGAGGCCCTGGTGGGCCTCGACCACGAGAGCGACCTGGAGGCCCTGCTGGGGGAGGCCGGGGACGAACTGGGCCTGGACGTCCAGGCGATCCAGGTCAGCGCCGAGGACTACCAGCGCTGGAGCAGCCATGCCAGCCAGCCGCGGCTGATCCTCACCCTGCTGGCGCCGCACCTGCCGGCGGGCATCCTCGCCGAGGTGGGGGCGCTGACCGCCGAGCACGGCCTCACCGTGGAGCTGATCCACCGCCTCTCCGGCCGCGAGCCCCTGGACGGCGGCGTGCCCGTCGAGCATGACGTCATCCAGGGCGCCTGCGTGGAGTGCTGGCTGCGTGGCGAGGAGGTGGACCTGGATGCCCTGCGCGAGAAGGCCCTGGCGCTTGGCGCCATGCATGGCGTGGATATCGCCATCCAGGAGGACTCCATCTGGCGCCGCCACCGCCGCCTGGTCTGCTTCGATATGGATTCCACCCTGATCCAGGCCGAGGTGATCGACGAGCTGGCCCGCCGCCACGGCGTCTACGACGAGGTGGCCGAGGTCACCGAGCGGGCCATGCGCGGCGAGCTGGACTTCCAGCAGAGCTTCCGCGAGCGGATGAGCAAGCTCAAGGGCCTCGACGAGTCGGTGCTCGCCGAGATCGCCGAGGAGCTGCCCCTGATGGATGGCGTCGAGCGGTTGATGACCCAGCTCAAGCGCCTGGGCTACCGCACCGCCATCCTCTCCGGTGGCTTCACCTACTTCGCCCGCCACCTGCAACAGAAGCTCGGCTTCGACGAGATCCATGCCAACGAGCTGGTGATCGAGAACGGCAAGGTGACCGGCGAGGTCAAGGAGCCGATCCTCGACGCCGATCGCAAGGCGCTGCTGCTGCGCGAGATCGCCGAGCGGGAGGGGCTGGCCCTCGAGCAGACCATCGCCGTGGGGGATGGCGCCAACGACCTCAAGATGCTGGCCACCGCGGGGCTGGGCATCGCCTTCCGCGCCAAGCCGCTGGTCCGCGCCCAGGCCAACCACTCCATCTCCACCCTGGGGCTGGATGCGGTGCTCTATCTAATCGGCTATCGCCAGGGGGACCTGGAGCAGTAAAGGAGCGGGCTTGCGTGGCGCGCTGAGGGGCTGGCGACGCGCGGCATCTATCGGTTACCGCCAGGAGGACCTGGAGAAGCCGTAAGCCACCGTCTCCGAGGCTTGTCGAGATCGGCGCCGGCTTAGCTTATCTCCTGCCGAGAGGGAGAGGCCGACGTTGCGTGGAAACCCGGGGCTGGCGGCGCGCGCGCCGCTGGCGTAGGGTCGAGGGACTTCCCCAGGTCGCCGGAGGCCGCCATGACCGCATCACGCTTTACCCCGGAACTCCTCGATGAGCTGCACCTGCTCTGCCTCTACAACCTGAGCACCACCCAGGAAGGGCTCAAGGTGCATGCCTCCAGCGCCGCCCCCGGCCTGGTGGCCGCCGCCGGCCGCCTGCATGCCAAGGGCCTGCTCAGCCAGGCCGATGGCGGCTACCTCACCTCCCTGGGGCGCGACGCCGCCGCCCACGCCCAAGATCTCTTGGGCATCCTGGAGAGCGCTGGCGTGACCACCTGAACGCTCGGCCCTGGCCATTGCCGAGAGCCTGGCCAAGTGGCGCTGGGGGCAGGGTAGAGCGGAGCGTCATTATCAGGGACGAGAATGCCGAGCGCCCAGGGAGGGGTTCACAGCGTCTCCGCGAGGCCTGCCCCCAGGTTAGCCTCCCTTTACTACAGACTTCTCCGCCTCTGCACGATTCCCACCTTTGCCATCCCGGGGCGATAGGGGATAATCCACGGCACCTTGTGACCCTAGCCACTCTCCGTCTGCCGTGACCGATTCGCCCATGACCTCCCTGAGTATCTGGCGCGACCGCTTCGAGCGGCTGCGCAGCCACAGGGTCTTCGAGACCTTCGTGATCGCCATCATTATCCTCTCGGCGCTGCTGATCGGCGCCAAGACCTATGAGGAGACCTCGCGCTTCGAGCAGGCGCTGCTGGTCTTCGATACGGGGGTGACGATCTTCTTCCTGGTGGAGATCCTGATCCGCATCGGAGCAGAGAAGCGCCTGCGCGACTTCTTCAGGAAGGGCTGGAACGTCTTCGACTTCCTGATCGTCACCGCCAGCCTGATTCCCATGGACGACTCGGAGATGGTGCTGCTGGCGCGGCTGCTGCGCATCTTCCGGGTGCTGCGCCTGGTCTCGATGATCCCGGAGCTGCGCATCCTGATGGTGGCGCTGGTCAAGTCGATCCCGCGCATGGGCTATGTGGCCCTGCTGATGTTTATCATCTTCTATATCTACGCCGCCGTCGGCAGCTTCCTGTTCGCCGAGGTGGACGAGTTCCTGTGGGGCAATATCTCCATCGCCATGCTCACCCTGTTCCGTGTCGCCACCTTCGAGGACTGGACCGATGTGATGTATGCCACCCAGGAGCTGTACGCCTGGAGCTGGATCTATTACCTGACCTTTATCTTCCTCAACGCCTTTATCTTCCTGAACATGATGATCGGCATCGTGCTGGACGTGATGCAGAAGGAGAGCCTGGCCATCGAGCTGGAGAACGGCGAGGGGGAGGCCGCGGAACTGCATGGCCTGCGCGACGATGTGCGCGATCTCAAGGCGCAGTTGTCGCGGATGGAGGAGGCGCTCCAGCGTCGCGGTAGTTGACAGCCCGGGCCGTTCCTGATTTTCTAGGGGCATGAACATCACATTTTGCCGCCTCAGCCTAGACCTACGACTACTAGCCGACCGCTAAGCGTGTCGGGCGATGCCGTGCATCGCGAAGTCGTTTTCTAGTCTCGAGGTTGCAAGATGTCCATTACCCCCAGTTCTTCTTCCGTATGCCGTGCCCAGGCCGCGATCACTCGCATGATCGTGGCCCGAGTGCTTTCTGACGCCCCGGTTGGCCCCTGTGCCGCCGGGGCGTCGCCGTTTCTGCCCCGTCGCCAGGAGATGCCCGCATGATGCTCAAGGATCCGTCCATCAAGTACCGCCCCTTTGTCGCCGTGGACCTGCCCGATCGCCAGTGGCCGAGCCGGCGCATCGAGACGCCGCCGCTGTGGTGCAGCGTCGACCTGCGCGACGGTAACCAGTCGCTGATCGATCCCATGGACGCCGAGCGCAAGCAGCGCTTCTTCGACATGCTCCTCAAGATCGGCTTCAAGGAGATCGAGGTGGGTTTCCCCTCCGCCTCCCAGACCGATTTCGACTTCGTGCGCTCGCTGATCGAGAACGACAAGATTCCCGAGGACGTCACCATCCAGGTGCTGACCCAGGCGCGCCCGCACCTGATCGAGCGTACCTTCGAGGCCCTGAAGGGGGCCAAGAACGCCATCGTTCACGTCTACAACGCCACCGATCCGGTCTTCCGTCGCGTGGTCTTCAACGTCGACAAGGCCCAGTGCACCCAGATCGCCGTGGATGCCACCACCCGGATTCGTGAGCTGATGGAGGCCGCCCCGGAGACCCACTGGACCTTCCAGTACTCGCCGGAGCTCTTTACCACCACCGAGATGGACTTCGCCAAGGAGGTGGTGGAAGCGGTGATGACCGCCTATGGCGCCAGCGCCGAGAAGAAGATGATCGTCAACCTGCCGGCCACCGTGGAGGCGGCGACCCCCAATAACTATGCCGATCAGGTGGAGTGGTTCTGCCGCCACGTCAAGGACCGCGAGGCGCTGATCGTCAGCGTCCACCCCCATAACGACCGGGGCACCGGGGTGGCCGCCGCCGAGCTCACCGTGATGGCCGGCGCCGACCGCGTCGAGGGCACCCTGTTCGGTAACGGCGAGCGCACCGGCAACGTCGACCTCGTCACCCTGGCCATGAACCTCTACACCCAGGGCGTGCACCCGGGCCTCGACTTCTCGAACATCACCCCGATCATGCGCGAGGTGGAGTACTGCAACCAGCTGCCGGTGCATCCCCGCCATCCCTATGTGGGCGACCTGGTGTTCACCGCCTTCTCCGGCTCCCACCAGGACGCCATCAAGAAGGGCATGGCCGAGCGTCGCGCCAACCCGGAGGCCGTCTGGGAGGTGCCCTACCTGCCCATCGACCCGCTCGACGTGGGGCGCAGCTACGAGGCGGTGATCCGCGTCAACAGCCAGTCCGGCAAGGGCGGGGTCTCCTACCTGCTGGAGCAGGAGCACGGCATCGAGCTGCCGCGGCGCCTGGCCATGGAGTTCAGCCAGGTGGTGCAGGAGGTGGCCGATCGCACGGGCAAGGAGATCACCTCGCAGATGATCTACCAGGCCTTCGCCGACGAGTACCTGGCCCAGGAGGCTCCCCTGGCCCTGATCAATCACCGCCTCTCCTCCGAGCCGGATAGCCCCCGGGTGGTACTGGAGGCGGCCGTCACCGTGGCGGGCAAGCCCCAGACCGTGCGCGGCGAGGCCAATGGCCCCCTGGCGGCCTTTATCAAGGGGCTGGCGGCGGCCGGCCACGAGGTGGAGGTCATCGATTACCACGAACACTCCCGCGGCCAGGGCGCCGATGCCGAGGCGATCGCCTATGTGGAGGTGCGCATCGACGGCGAGGCGGTGTTCGGCGTGGGCACCGACGAGAGCATCACCAGCGCCTCGATGAAGGCGGTGGTCGGTGCCATCAACCGCCGGGCCTCCAGCGCCGCTCCCGCGGCCAATGTGACCGCCGAAACGCTGGCTTAAGAGCGCCGAGCTACAAGCAAACCCCGGAGGCCGGACCTTCGGGGTTTGCTTTTGCTCGGGGCACACCATGCTGTTGGCTTGCGGCTTGCGGCTTGCGGCTTGCGGCTTGCGGCTTGCGGCTTGCGGCTTGCGGCTTGCGGCTTGCGGCTTGCGGCTTGCGGCTAGAGCGGCGTCTTGCTGGCCTCGCCGGGCACTTCCCGGGTCAGGGTCGGCATCAAGAAACCCGGCAGTACCTGCCTGAGGCCCGCGACCAGTTCGCGGGCCTGGTCGTCGGGGACGTCGAAGTGGGCGGCGCCGGCCACCGGGTCGAGCACATGCAGGTAATAGGGCAGGATGCCGGCCTCGAAGAGCCGCTCGGAGAGGGCGGCGAGGGCCGTCACCGAGTCGTTGACGCCGCGCAGCAGCACGCTCTGGTTGAGCAGCGTCACGCCCGCCTGCTTCAGGCGGGCGCAGGCCGCGATCACTGCCTCGTCGATCTCGTTGGCATGGTTGATATGCAGCACCAGCACCTTCTGTAGCCGGGTGGCGGAGAGCCAGCCGAGCAGGGCGTCGTCGACCCGTTCGGGGATCACCACCGGCAAACGGCTATGGATCCGCAGGCGCTTGAGGTGGGGGATGGCGTCGAGGCGTTCCACCAGCCAGGCCAGTTGGCGATCGCTGGCGGCCAGGGGGTCGCCGCCGGAGAGAATCGCCTCGCGGATGGAGGCGTCGCCGCGCAGGGTGTCCAGGCTCGCTTCCCACTGAGCCCGGGAGGGGGCGTTCTCGCCATAGGGGAAGTGGCGGCGGAAGCAGTAGCGGCAGTTGATGGCGCAGCTGGGGCTGGCGATCAACAGGACCCGGCCGGCGTACTTGTGGATCAGCCCCTTGGCCGGGGTATGCTCGGCCTCCTGGAGCGGGTCGGCCAGGTAGCCCGGCACCTCAAGCGTCTCCTCGCCCAGCGGCAGCACCTGGCGCAGCAGCGGATCCGTGGGATCGCCGGGGCGAATGCGCGAGAGATAGGCCTCGGGCACGCGCACCTCGAACAGCGCATGGCCGGCCTCGGCGCCAGGCAGCCAGGCCGGATCCAGGTCGAGGCGCCGGCAGAGTTCCGCCGGGTCGCGGATGATGCCGGCTAACTGACGCTGCCAGGGGGCGCGCTCCTGGGAGGAGGCGAGGGGGACGCTCTGCACATCGGCCGGGCTTCGGGTTATCATGCGGCACACCAATTGCGGGCGGGCGCCTCGGCGCCCGTCGATACATTTCCTGCGCCGCCGCCATGGCGGGGCGCCGATCATTCAGCGAGGAATCATGGCGAACTATTCTACCAACGAATTCAAGGGCGGTCTGAAGGTAATGCTGGACGGCGACCCCTGCGCGATCCTCGAGAACGAGTACGTCAAGCCGGGCAAGGGCCAGGCCTTCAACCGGGTCAAGCTGCGCAACCTGATCAGCGGGCGCGTCTGGGAGCGCACCTTCAAGTCCGGCGAGTCCCTGGAAGGCGCCGATGTCCTCGAGCTGGAGATGGAGTACCTCTACACCGACGGCGAGATGTGGCACTTCATGAAGACCGACGGCTCCTTCGAGCAGTATGCGGTGGAGAAGAAGGCCCTGGGCGACACCGAGAAGTGGCTCAAGGAGCAGGTCGCCTACACCGTGACCCTGTGGAACGACAACGCCATCAACGTCAACCCGCCCAACTTTATCGAACTGGAAGTGGTCGAGACCGACCCGGGCCTCAAGGGCGACACTGCCCAGGGCGGTTCCAAGCCGGCGACCCTCTCCTCCGGTGCCGTGGTGCGCGTGCCGCTGTTTATCAACCAGGGCGAGGTGCTGAAGATCGATACTCGCAACGGGGAGTACGTCTCCCGCGCTTAATGAGGGGCCCTTCCTGCGCTCGCTCATACGGCGTTGAGTCCCGGGACGGCTTGCTCATTTAGTGCTGCTAAACTCAGCCGCCTTACCCGGGATTCGCCTGGTCTGAGCATCGCTCGGAGAGGGCTCAAGCGACTACGGTAGTTTTTGCAGGGCCACGCCAAGGCGTGGCCTTGGTGTGTCTGGAGGCTGTGATGACTGACGACTGGCGCCCCTCGGCGTCCATCGAGACCCTGCGCCAGCGGGCCCGGCTGCTGGCCGAGGTGCGCGGCTTCTTCGCCACGCGCGGCGTGCTGGAGGTGGAGACCCCGGTACTGGGTCATGGCGGCAGCACCGATGTGGGATTGGCGTCGCTGAGCTGCGAGGCGACGACCCCCGAGGGGCGCGAGCGCCTGTGGCTGCAGACCTCGCCGGAGTTTCATATGAAGCGCCTGCTGGCCGCCGGTGCCGGGCCCATCTATCAGATCGCCCGCAGCTTCCGGGACGGTGAGGTGGGGCGCCGCCATAACCTCGAGTTCACCATGCTGGAGTGGTACCGCCCGGGCCTGGCCCTGGATGAGCTGATCGAGGAAGTGGTGGCGCTGATTCATGCCGTGCTGGGGCGTGACCCGGGGCCGGTGCGGCGGCGGCGCTATCGGGAGTTATTCCGCGAGCACCTGGGTGTCGACCCCTTTACCACTCCCCTCGAGACGCTGCGGCGGCTCGCAGAGGCGCGGGGCGGCCTCTCCATGGGGGAGGCGCCCCGGGACGACTGCCTGGACCTGCTGCTGAGCCTGGCGATCGAGCCGACCCTGGGCCGCGATGGCCTGGACGTGGTGGTGGACTACCCGGCCAGCCAGGCGGCCCTGGCCCGGCGGCACCGGGACCCGGAGGATGGCGAATGGGTGGCGGGGCGCTTCGAGGTCTATCTGCAGGGGCTGGAGCTGGCCAACGGCTATGACGAGCTCACCGATGCCGCCGAGCAGGCGGTGCGCTTCGCCGAGGACAACGCCGCCCGGCGCGCGCGGGGGCTACCCGAGGTGAGCGTGGATGCCCGGCTGCTGGCGGCCCTGAAGGCGGGGATGCCGGCGGGCAGTGGCGTGGCCCTGGGCCTCGATCGCTTGATTCAACTGGCCCTGGGCAAGGCCAGCGTGGCGGAGGTGATGGCCTTCGCCACGCCGCGCTGCTAATCCGGCCTCCATTAGCCGCCCTTAGCCGTTATCCGCCAGGTGGGAGAGCCTGCTTAAACGCTCGCCCATTTTTACCGAGATATCGGGTACGAGCTCCTCGAAGTCGATCTCCTTGGTGAAGCACATCACCACCGTGGAACCCAGCTTGAAGCGGCCCATCTCGGCGCCCTTCTCCAGGGTGATGGGCTCATCGAAGCGAATCGACTGCACCCGCCCGGAGAGGGGGGTGATCTGCCCGGCCCAGACGGTCTCGATGGCGGCGACGATCATGGCCCCCACCAGCACTATGGCCATGGGGCCTTCCTCGGTATCGAAGATGCATACCAGGCGCTCGTTGCGGGCGAAGAGGTTGGGCACATGGTCGGCGGTGGCCTGGTTCACCGAGAAGAGCCGGCCCGGCACATAGACCATCTCCCGGAGGGTGCCGGTCAGCGGCATATGCACCCGGTGATAGTCCCGGGGCGACAGATAGATGGTGGCGAAGCTGCCCTGGCGGAAGGAGGCGGCGCGCTTCATGTCCCCCCCCAGCAGGCTGGTGATCGAGAAGGCCTGTCCCTTGGCCTGGATCAGGGTGCCGTGGTGGGTCTCGCCGCACTGGGAGAGGGTGCCGTCGGCGGGGGAGACCAGGCCCGACTCGATGGGCCGCGCACCCTCCCTGAGGGGGCGGGTAAAGAAGTCGTTGAAGCAGGCGTAGGCCCTGGGGTCGGGGACCCGGGCCTCGCTCATATCCACCTTGAAGCGGCGAATAAAGGCCTTGATCAGCAACTGCTTGAGCCAGCCGATACGGGTCTCGGCGAGCCGCCCCACCAGCCGCGAGAGCAGGTGGTGGGGCAGGGGGTACTGGATCAGGGCGAATAGCTTGGATGGCGACACGTAAGGACGATCTCATCAAAAGGGAGGTTAGGATTACGGCTTCTCTACCGGCGTATCATCGCGATTGCCCCATTCCTTCCAGGAGCCGGGGTAGGCGCGCATCTTCTCGAAGCCCAGGGCCTTGCCCACCAGCCAGGTGAAACCGCTGCGGTGGTGGCTCTGGCAATGGGTGACCACCTCCATGTCCGGCGTCAGGCCCAGGGCCTCCAGCTCGGTGATCAGTTCCGCATAGTCGCGGATACGCCACTGGCGTGCCTTGTCCATGGCATCGGTCCACTCCAGGTTGACCGCACCGGGAATATGCCCCAGGTGCCGGTTCTGGCCCTTCTCGCCGCGGTACTCCGCCGGCGAGCGGGCGTCCCAGATGGCGAAACCCTTGTCGCCGAGGCGCGCCTGGAGGCTCTCCCGGTCGATGGTGACCTCGGGGTTGAGGATCTCCGCCTCATAGTCGCTGGGCACCGGGGCCACCGGGGTAGTCTCGGAGGGCAGGCCCTCGGCGCGCCAGGCGTGGATGCCGCCGTTGAGGTAGGAGTAGCGCTCGTGACCGATCAGTTCCAGGGTCCACAGCAGGCGGCCGGCCCAGCCACCGCCCTCGTCGTCGTAGGCCACCACATGGGTGTCCCGGGTCAGGCCCAGCTCGGAGAAGAGCGCCGACAGCGCCGCCTCGTCGGGCACCTCGTTGGGCACCTCGCCGCTGCCCTTGAGCAGGCGCCGGTAGTCGAGGAAGCGGGCGCCGGGGACATGGCCCTCGGCGTAGCTGTCGGGCTTGAGGGGCACATCGATAATCAACAGCTGGGGATCGTCCAGCACCTCGGCGAGCTGGTCCGGCTCGACGATCAGCGGCAGAAGATTGGCTTCGGAGCTCATGGCGCCCTCCTTGTCTCGGTTGCTGCGAAGGATAATGGCATATCGCCGTGGCCCGGGGCGACACGGCCCCTCAACGCCCTTCGTCCTCGAGGCTATCGAGGATGCGGCGGTAACTGGCAAAGCGCGCGGCGCGGATCTCGCCCCGCTCCACGGCCTCGAGCAGGGCGCAGCCCGGCTCCTGTTGATGGCGGCAGTCGCGGAAGCGGCAATGCCCCAGGAGATCGCGAAACTCCACGAAGCCCTCGGTGACCTGCTGGGCATCCAGATGGGTCAGGCCGAACTCGCGGATCCCCGGGGAGTCGATCAGCTCGCCGGCCTCGCTGTCGTCGTTGTCGAAGGCGTAGAGGCGGGCGGTGGTGGTGGTATGGGTGCCCTTGCGGGAGTCCTCGGAGAGGGCCCCGATGCGCAGGGTCTCGTCGGGCAGCAGGCGGTCGATCAGTGAGGACTTGCCGACCCCGCTCTGCCCGACGAACACCGAGGTGCGCCCGGCGAGCCGGGCCCGCAGGGCGTCCAGGCCGTGCTCCTCGGCGGTGGTGGTGGTGACCACCGGGTAGCCCAGCGCCTGGTACTGGCCCAGCAGGGTCATCAGCTCGCCGCCGCCCTCGGGGAGCAGATCGGTCTTGTTGAGCACCAGCACCGGGGCGATGCCGGTGGCCTCGGCGGCCACCAGGTAGCGGTCGATCAGGTTGGCGTGGGGGGCGGGTTCCACGGCGAAGACGATCAGGATCTGGTCGATATTGGCCGCCACCGGCTTGAGCTGGCCCCGGGCATCGGGGCGTTCCAGCACGCTGTCGCGCTCGCCCCGGGCCACCACCACGCCGCTGCCGTCATTGGCGGCGCGCCAGATGACACGATCCCCGGTCACCAGGGGCTCCAGGTTGGAGCGCAGGTGACAGCGGTGCAAGGGGCCACCTTCGCTCGGGCGCACGTCCAGGCTGCGGCCGAAGTGGGCGATCACTCGCCCATGGCGCTCGGGGCCATACTCGCCGGCCTCCAGCTTATCGGCATCCTGGGCATCGCGCTTGGCGGCGCGCTGGGCGCGCTCGGCCTGAACCTTCTCGATGCGCCAGCGCTGCTGGCGAGTTAGCTTGCGTTTGCTCATGGGCCGCCCGAGGTCTGTACAATGAGGGCATTGTACTCATAGACCGCCCTCTTAGACACCGGGCCGATGCGCAAGCGGCGGCCTCGATGAAGGAATCGATGCACCATGGCTACGACCCCCGACGCCCCCCCCCGCAAGGATCTTCTGGTCTGGATCGACCTGGAGATGACCGGCCTCGACCCCGAGAAGGAGCGCATTATCGAGGTGGCGACCCTGATCACCGACAATGACCTCAATCTGATCGCCGAGGGGCCGGTGATCGCCGTGCACCAGCCGGAGCATCTGCTGGCGGGGATGGATGCCTGGAACCAGAAGACCCATGGCGAGTCGGGCCTGGTGGCCCGGGTGCGCCAGAGCACCATCGGCACCCGTGAGGCGGAGCAGCGCACCCTGGAGTTCCTGCGCGCCCAGGTGGCGCCGGGCAGTTCTCCGATGTGCGGCAATAGCGTGCATCAGGATCGCCGTTTCCTGGAGCGGGAAATGCCCGAGCTGCTGGCCTTCTTCCACTACCGCAACCTGGATGTCTCGACCCTCAAGGAACTGGCCAAGCGCTGGAACCCGGCGGCCCTGAAGGGCTTCGAGAAGCGCAATACCCACCAGGCCCTGGACGATATCCGCGAGTCCCTGGCGGAGCTGGCCCACTACCGCAATACCTTCCTGCAACTGGCGCCGCCGGAGGCCGATGAGGAAGAGCAATAAGCGCTTAGCCAGCGGTGGCGATACGTCGCTCTCGCTTCGCCCGCTGGCGGGCCAGCGCCCAGCGCACATGCTCGCGGACCAGGTCGGAGGGGTAGGCCAGGCGCGCCTCGAGGGCCGCCTCCGTCGCCTCGCTCCAGGGCGCATTGCCCAGCCCCACCGCCAGGTTGCGCAGCCAGCGCGCGTAGCCGATGCGACGGATGGGGCTGCCCTCGGTCCTGGCCAGGAACTCCTCCTCGCTCCAGGCGAATAGCCGCAGCAGGTCGGCGCGATCCAGGTCATGGCGGGGGGCGAAGTCCGCCTCGTCGCTGAGGCGGGTAAAGCGGGTAAAGGGGCAGACCAGTTGGCAGTCGTCGCAGCCATAGACCCGATTGCCCATGGCCTCGCGAAACTCCTCGGGGATGGCCCCGTGCAGCTCGATGGTGAGATAGGAGATGCAGCGCCGCGAGTCCACCACCTTGTCGTCGACGATGGCGCCGGTGGGGCAGGCGCTGCGGCAGGCGCTGCACTTGCCGCAGTGTTCGCTCTCGAAGGGCGGGTCCACCGGCAGCGGCAGGTCGGTATAGAGTTCGCCGAGGAAGAACAGCGACCCGGCCCTGGGGTTGAGCAGCATGGCATTCTTGCCGAACCAGCCGAGGCCGGCCTTCTGGGCCAGGGCGCGCTCCATCACCGGGGCCGAATCGACGAAGGCCCGATAGCCGAAGGGCCCCGCCTCGCCCTCGATGCGCTTGGCCAACTGGGCCAGGCGCTTGCGAATCAGCTTATGATAGTCGCGCCCCAGGGCGTAGCGGGAGACATAGGCCTTTTCCGGCCGGCCGAGTAGCCGGGTGGTCTCCACCTCCGGCGGCAGGTAATCCATGCGCACGCTGATCACCCTCAGGGTGCCCGGCACCAGTTCCTCGGGGCGGGTGCGTTTGGTGCCGTGCTTGGCCATAAAGGCCATCTCGCCATGGTGGCCCGCCGCCAGCCAGCGCGCCAGGTAGCGCTCATGGGTGGCCAGATCGGTGTCGGTGATCCCCACCTGCTGAAAGCCCAGCTCGCGGCCCCACACCTTGATGGTGGCGGCGAGGGCGTCCAGGTCGAGGGCATCCGGGGCGAAGTCATCGAGGACTGGCATGATCGTGAAACTACCGAGGAAGGGGGGTGGGGCTGGGCGTGGCGAAGGCACACCCTACACTAGACTCAGACCGTCGTCATGGGGAGTCATAGTGTCATTACAGTACAGTCCGTCTCCTCTACTCGAGCCCCGGGGCTACCCTGGGGGCAGGCACTTCGCGAAGACGCTGTAGACCCGTCCCTGGGCGCTCGGCTTTTTCGTCCCTGAAAAAGACGCTTCGCTCCGGCCTGTCCCCAGCGCTCCTCAGCAATTCCAACTGCGATGGCGGAGGGAGAAAAACATGAATCCAGGCAGGCCGCTCTATCTGGCCGAACAGGTGCGCGAACTGGACCGGCGCACCATCGCCGCCGGCACCGAGGGCTTCGCCCTGATGCGTGCCGCGGCCCAGGCCGCCTACAGCGTGCTGCGGGCCCGCTGGCCCGAGGCGCGGTCGCTTAGCGTGCTGTGCGGCGCCGGCAATAACGCCGGCGACGGCTATGTGATGGCGGCCCTGGCCGCCGAGGAGGGGCTGGCGGTGCAGCTGTTGGCGCTGCGCCCGGTTGAGCGGCTCACCGGCGATGCCGCCAAGGCCGCCGAACTCGCCGCGAGGAGTGGCGTCACCCTCACCCCCTGGTCGGCGGAGGTGTCGCTGGAAGGCGAGGTGATCGTCGATGCCCTGCTGGGCACCGGCCTCAGCGGTGAGGTGCGCGAGCCCTTCCTGAGCGCCATCGCGCGGATCAATGCCGCCGAACGGCCGGTGCTGGCGGTAGATATTCCCTCGGGGCTCTGTGCCGATAGCGGGGCGGTGTTGGGCGCGGCGGTAGCGGCCAGCGCCACCGTGACCTTTATCGGCGACAAGCTGGGGCTGCATACCGGCGCCGGCCCGGCCCGGGTGGGCGAGCTGCGCCTCAAGACGCTCGGTGTCGACGCCGAGGCTTATGCCGACCTGGTGCCGGCGGCACGAATTCTGACCGAGGCGCTGATCGGCGAGACCCTGCCGCCGCGTCCCCGGGATGCTCACAAGGGCGGCTGCGGTCACCTGCTGGTGATCGGCGGTGCACCGGGCTTCGGTGGCGCGGCCCTGCTGGCCGCCGAGGCGGCAGCGCGCCTCGGGGCCGGCAAGGTGAGCCTGGCCACGGCGCCGGAACATATCACCGCCAGCCTGGTGCGCTGCCCCGAGGTCATGGTGCACGGGGTGCGCGGTGCGCCGGAGGCGGCGCCCCTGCTGGAGGCCGCCGATGCCATCGTGGTGGGTCCCGGCCTGGGGCAGGGGCCCTGGGGGCAGGGGCTGCTGCAGGCGGCCCTGGGGGCGGCCCTGGGGGCGGGCAAGCCGCTGGTGGCGGACGCCGATGCCCTCAACCTGCTGGCCCGGGGGCGTATCGAGGCGCGCCCGCCGGCCTGGATCCTCACTCCCCACCCGGGGGAGGCGGCGCGGCTGCTGGGCGGCGACACCGCCAGCGTGCAGGCCGACCGCGCCGGCAGCCTGCGCCAGCTGGCCTTGCGTTTCGCCGCCGTGGTGCTACTCAAGGGGGCGGGGAGCCTGGTCGGCGAGGACGACGGCGCGCCCCTGGCGCTCTGTCCCTATGGCAATCCCGGCATGGCCAGCGGCGGCATGGGGGACGTGCTGTCCGGCATCCTGGGGGCCCTGCTGGCCCAGGGGCTGGCACCGCGCCTCGCCGCCGAGGCGGGCATGCTGCTGCATGCCCGAGCCGCGGATCTCGCCGCCCGGGCGGAGGGGGAGCGTGGTCTGCTGGCCGGTGATCTGGCATCCTATGCGCGACGCTTGGCCAATGGGGTGGGACGGAGCTAGATGATGCGGGTCAGACTGCTTGATGAAGAGGCGCAGGTCGCCTTCGGCGAGGCGCTGGGACGGGCCCTGGCGGGCCAGGGGCGCGTCTACCTCGGCGGTGAGCTGGGCGCCGGCAAGACCACCCTGACCCGGGGTATCCTGCGCGCCCACGGCCACCAGGGCGCGGTGAAGAGTCCCACCTATACCCTGGTGGAACCCTACGAGCTCGGCCAGTGGCACCTCTATCACTTCGACCTCTATCGTCTCGGCGATCCCGAGGAGCTGGAGTTCATCGGTGCCCGGGACCTCTTCGACGATGATGGCTTGTGTCTGGTGGAGTGGCCCAGCCGTGGCGAAGGCTGGTTGCCGCCGCCGACCCTGGAGATTCGGCTGCGCCTGGCCGAACCGGGGCGCGAGGCGCAGCTGATCGCCGGCGATGCCCGGGGCGAGGCGGTGCTGGCGCGCCTCGCCGAATGCTGGCCCGTGGCCGATTGAGCCTACCCCCCTTTCCGACATGGATGACTGGATACCCGCATGATCCGAGGAGTGTTGCCATCCCGCCGCCTCGCCCGCCTCTCCGGCTGGTGGGTGCCGCTAATCGCCCTGGCGCTGCTGATCGGTCAGCCGGCGCGGGCCGCCGTGGTAGACAACCTGCGGCTGTGGGCGGCGCCGGACCATGCGCGGCTGGTGTTCGATCTCTCGTCGCCGGCCGAGGCCGATGTGTTTACCCTGGACAACCCCCGGCGCCTGGTGATCGATCTCTCCGGCACGCGACTGGCGGCGGACCCGGGGCACCTCGATCTCTCGGGCAGCGCCATCAGTGCGGTGCGCAGCGGGGTGCGCGACGGCGACGGCCTGCGCATCGTCCTCGACCTGGAGCGCCAGGTGGCGCCGCGCCATTTCACCCTGGCGCCCAATGATCAGTATGGCCACCGCCTGGTGGTGGATCTGGAATACCCCGGCGAGAGCGCCGTGGAGGACCCCATCGACCCCATCGAGGCGGTGATCCGCGAGCAGGAGATGGCCGCCCGGGCGGGGGAGGCGCCGGTGGTGGCCGCCGAATCGGCGGTGGCCCAGCAGCAGGCCCAGCCCCATCCCCGGCGCGATATCATCGTCGCCGTCGATGCCGGGCACGGGGGCGAGGATCCCGGCGCCATCGGCCCCTCGGGCACCCGCGAGAAGGATGTGGTGCTGGAGATCGCCCGCCGCCTGCAGCGCCTGGTGGACGAGACCCCCGGCTTCCGGGCGGTGATGATCCGCGACGGCGACTACTATGTGGGCCTGCGTCAGCGCATCCGCATCGCCCGGGAGCAGCGTGCCGACTTCTTCGTCTCGGTACACGCCGACGCCTTCAACAGCCCGCGCCCCCAGGGTAGCTCGGTCTATGCCCTCTCCCAGAGCGGGGCCACCTCCGAGGCGGCCCAGTGGCTGGCCGACAGCGAAAATCGCGCCGACCTGATCGGCGGCGTCGATGGCGGCCTCTCCCTCAACGACCACGACGAGGTGCTGCGCGGCGTGCTGATGGACCTGACCCTGACCGCGACCCTCAACGATTCCCTGTCCATCGGTGGCCAGGTGCTGGAGCGGCTGGGGCGCGTCAACCGCCTGCACAAGTCGCGGGTGGAGCAGGCCGGCTTCGTGGTACTCAAGTCCCCGGACATTCCCTCCCTGCTGGTGGAGACCGGCTTCATCTCCAACCCGGACGAGGAGCGCCGCCTGAGAGACTCCGGTCACCAGCAGGGCATGGCGGAGGCGATCTTCGCCGGGGTGCGCGAGCACTTCCAGCGCAATCCGCCCCCCACCAGCCTGCTGGCCTGGCAGCGGGATCAGAACCGCGGGGAGGGCGGCAACGAATACCGCATCCAGCCCGGTGATACCCTCTCGGAGATCGCCGCCCGCCACCGGGTCCCCCTGGGCACCCTGAAGCAGGCCAACGAGATCAATGACGACGTGATCCGGGTTGGTCAGGTGCTGCGGATACCGCAATCTTGACCCCTTCGGGGAGCTGTAAGCCATAAGCTACAAGCTATAAGAAAAACCACTGTCCCAAGGGGATGTTAAGGCAATAATTCAGCTTCCGGCTTCCGGCTTCCGGCTTCCGGCTTCCGGCTTAACTTGGAGTGTTATGACCCTACAGCGACGCATACGCATCCTCGACCCCCGGCTGGCCAACCAGATCGCCGCCGGCGAGGTGGTGGAACGTCCCTCCTCGGTGCTCAAGGAACTGGTGGAGAACGCCGTGGATGCCGGCAGTCAACGCATCGAGCTGGAACTCGAGGCCGGCGGCGCCCGCCTGATCCGGGTGCGTGACGACGGCGGCGGTATCGCCGAGGCGGACCTGCCGCTGGCCCTGTCCCGGCACGCCACCAGCAAGATCGCCTCCCTGGAGGAGCTGGAGGGCGTGGCCAGCCTGGGCTTTCGCGGCGAGGCGCTGGCCTCCATCGCCTCGGTGTCGCGGCTGGAGCTGATCTCCAATACCGCCGAGGATCCCCAGGCGGGCTGGCGGGTGGTGGCCGAGGGACGTCAGATGGAACCCCGGGTGACGCCGGCGCCCCATCCCCGGGGCACCACGGTGACGGTGCGCGACCTCTTCTTCAATACCCCGGCGCGGCGCAAGTTCCTGCGCACCGAGAAGACCGAGTTCGGTCATGCCGAGGAGGCCTTCCGCCGCCTGGCGCTGTCCCGCTACGACATCGGCTGGAGCCTGCGCCACAACCAGAAGACCCTGCACCAGTTGCGCCCCGCCGCGGACGCCGCCGGCCGCGAGCGGCGCATCGCCGCCCTGCTCGGCAAGGGCTTCCTGGAGAACGCCCTGGCCCTGGATCTCGAGGCCAACGGCCTGCGCCTGTGGGGTTGGGTGGGGCTGCCCACCTTCTCCCGGGCCCAGGCCGACCAGCAGTACTTCTTCGTCAATGGCCGGGTGGTCCGCGACCGCCTGGTGGCCCACGCCATCCGCCAGGCCTACCGGGACGTGCTCTTCCATGGGCGCCACCCGGTCTTCGTGCTCTATCTGGAGCTCGAGCCCAGCGTAGTGGACGTCAATGTGCATCCCACCAAGCATGAGGTGCGCTTCCGGGATGGCCGCCTGGTCCACGACTTCCTCTTCTCCAGCCTGCATCGCGCCCTGGGTGAGGCCCGCCCCGGCCACCGGGAAGCGGAAGGCGAGGCGGGGGAGGGCGCCGAGGCGACGACCGCCGAGGCCCCGGGCGTCACCGAGGCGGCGCCGCGCTGGCAGCAGCAGCCCATGGCCCTGGTCAGCGACGAGGGGCGCGAGCGCCACCCGGGGGCCGACAAGGTGCGGCAATTCATGGCCGGCTACCGGGCGCTGCATCCCGATCATGAGGAGAGCCTGCTGACGCCCCAGCCGGCGCCTCCCGGCGGCGAGGCGGCGGCCCAGGCCCGGGCCGAGTCCGCCCCGGGCCTGGCGGCGTCCTCCCCGCCGTCCTGGAGCGACGCGCGGCATGCGCCTCGCGCCATGCCGACCGCCCCGGTGGAGCGGCCGGGCCTGCCCGAGGAGGATCCCACCCAGGCACCGCCCCTGGGCTATGCCATCGCCCAGCTGCAGGGCGTCTATATCCTCGCCCAGGGGCGCCGTGGCCTGGTGGTGGTGGATATGCACGCGGCCCATGAGCGGATCACCTATGAGCGCCTCAAGACCCAGGTGCATGGCGGGGCCCTGGAGGCCCAGGCGCTGCTGGTACCGGTGTCGCTGGCGGCCAGTGCCGCCGAGGTGGCCACCGCCGAGGCGGAGCGGGAGGCCTTCGCCCGCCTTGGGGTGGAGCTCGACGTGGCCGGCCCCGAGACCCTGCTGGTGCGCCAGGTGCCGACCCTGCTGGCGGAGGCCGACGTGGAGCCGCTGATTCGCGACATGCTCGGCGACCTGGAGCGCTACGGGCGCTCGGATCGCCTCGAGGCGCAGATCAACGAGCTGTTGGCCACCATGGCCTGCCACGGCAGCGTGCGCGCCAATCGCAGGCTGTCGATCGCCGAGATGAACGCCCTGCTGCGCGATATGGAGCGCACCGAACGCAGCGGCCAGTGCAATCATGGCCGCCCCACCTGGTTCGAGATGTCGATGCACGAGCTCGACAAGCGCTTCCTGAGGGGGCAGTGATGAGCGACGACCGCCGCCCGCCGGCGATCCTGCTGATGGGGCCCACCGCCGCCGGCAAGACCGACCTGGCCATCGCCCTCCACGAGCGCCTGGGCTGCGAGCTGATCAGCGTCGACTCGGCGCTGATCTATCGCGGCATGGATATCGGCACCGCCAAGCCCTCGGCCGCGGAGCTGGCCCGGGCGCCCCACCGCCTGGTGGATATCCGTGACCCCGCCGAGGCCTACAGCGCCGCCGAGTTCCGCGAGGATGCCCTGGCGGCGATGCGTGAGATCACCGCTGCCGGCCGGGTGCCGCTGCTGGTGGGGGGCACCATGATGTACTACAAGCGCCTGATGGAGGGGGTGGCCCAGATGCCCGCCGCCGATCCGGCGCTGCGCGCCGAGCTGGAGGCGGAGGCCGAGCGCCGCGGGCTGCAGGCCCTGCACGAGGAGCTGGCGCGGGTCGATCCCCGGCTCGCCGCCGAGCTGCACCCCCATAACCGCCAGCGCCTGCTGCGGGCCCTGGAGGTCTATCGCCTCAGCGGCCGGCCGCTGAGCGTCCTGTGGGCGGAGCAGTGCCGGGAAACCTTGCCCTGGCGCACGCTGTCGATAGGGGTGGCACCCGCCGCGCGCGCCGTGTTGCATGAGCGCATCGAGCGGCGCTTCGAGGCGATGCTGGACCAGGGGTTCCTGGAGGAGGTGGCGGCACTGAAGGCGCGGGGTGACCTGCACCCGGACCTGCCCTCCATGCGCTGCGTGGGGTATCGTCAGGCCTGGGAGCATCTCGACGGTGCCTATGACCGCGAGACCCTGATCGCCAAGGGCACGGCGGCCACCCGCCAACTGGCCAAGCGCCAGCTGACCTGGCTGCGGGGCTGGCCCGACCTGCACTGGGTGGATAGCCAGCAGGCAGATCCCCTGGAAGGGGTCCTGAAACTCGTGCGCCGCTTTAGTAGTTAGCGTAAGATACGGTGTTCGGTTGGCCGCTTGCCGGGCCGTATGCTGCGCTGCCCCTGGTCGGCAGGCGCAATAACATGACATCAATGCCAAAAGAGACAGTTAGGGAGAGCAAAATGTCCAAAGGACAGTCCCTTCAAGACCCGTATCTGAACATCCTGCGCAAGGAGCGTATTCCGGTGTCCATCTTCCTGGTCAACGGTATCAAGCTGCAGGGTCAGATCGAGTCCTTCGACCAGTTCGTTATTCTGCTGCGTAACACCGTGAGCCAGATGGTCTATAAGCATGCCATCTCCACCGTGGTGCCGTCCCGCAATGTGCGCCTGCCGGCGCAGGATCCCGCGGCGGCGCAGGAATCTTGATCGCGAGGTAGTGATTGTTTTTCGAACGCCCCGACGCCGGTGAAACGGCGATCCTCGTCCATGTGGATTTCCAGGACGAACGCGAACGCGAAGACCCGGGTGAATTCCTGGAGCTGGTGCGTTCCGCCGGTGCCGAACCGGCTACCCTGCTCAGCGGTAGCCGGAATCGGCCCGACCCCCGTACCTTTATCGGCAGCGGCAAGCTCGAGGAGCTTCGCGAGCTGCTGGCGGTGCACCATGCCGAGCTGGTGATCTTCAACCATGGCCTGAGTCCCTCCCAGGAGCGCAACCTGGAGCGCAGCCTCAAGTGCCGTGTCCTCGATCGCACCGGCCTGATTCTCGATATCTTCGCCCAGCGGGCGCGGACCCACGAGGGCAAGCTGCAGGTGGAGCTGGCCCAGCTGGAGTATATGTCCACCCGCCTGGTGCGCGGCTGGACCCACCTGGAACGCCAGAAGGGCGGTATCGGCCTGCGCGGTCCCGGTGAGACCCAGCTGGAGACCGACCGTCGCCTGCTGCGGGCCCGCATCAAGGCGATCCACAAGCGCCTCGACAAGGTACGCAGCCAGCGCGACCAGAACCGCCGCGCCCGGGCGCGGGCGGAGATCCCCAGCGTTTCCCTGGTGGGCTATACCAACGCCGGCAAGTCGACGCTGTTCAACGCCCTGACCGAGTCCGGCGTCTACGCCGCCGACCAGCTCTTCGCCACCCTGGACCCCACCCTGCGACGCCTCGAGATCGACGACGTCGGCCCCGTGGTGCTGGCGGATACCGTGGGCTTTATCCGACACCTGCCGCACAAGCTGGTGGAGGCCTTCCGGGCCACCCTCCAGGAGGCCGCCGAGGCGACCCTGCTGGTGCATGTGATTGATGCCGCCGACCCCGACCGCGAGCTTAACGTGGAGCAGGTGGAGGCGGTGCTCAAGGAGATCGGCGCCGACGAGATTCCCTGCCTGCGGGTGATGAACAAGATCGACCTGCTCGACAGCGCGCCGCGTATCGAACGCGACGGCGACGGGCGGCCCGAGGTGGTCTGGCTCTCGGCCCAGAGCGGCCAGGGACTGGAACTGCTCGGCGAGGCGCTTTCCGGCTGTCTGGCCGGCGATGTGGTGGACACCGAGCTGACCCTGGCACCGAGCCAGGGGCGCCTGCGGGCCGCCCTGCACGAGCTGGGCGCGGTGCGTCAGGAGGGCTTCGATGAGCAGGGGCAGACCCGCCTCGAGGTGCGCCTGCCGCGGCGCGATTTTTTGCAGTTGATGGCGCGTCTCGGTGAAGATGCCGACGACTACCTGCCGCCGGCGCAGCGAGAGCCGCGGGCGGAGTGGGAGCTCTAGCATCAAGGAGCTCCTCGCAATGATGGCGTTGCGCTACGCCGGGTGATCGTCGAGGCGAGGCCCGGCAGACGGATTCAAGGCGATTCAATGCATAGTGTGGAGACGACGTATGGCTTGGAATGAGCCTGGTGGTGGCAAGCAGCATGACCCCTGGAGCGGGGGCGGTCGCCGCGGTGGTGGTAACGGGGGCAATCAGGGCCCGCCCGACCTCGACGAAGCGCTGAAGAAGTTCCAGGACAAGCTCAACCGCATGCTCGGTGGCCGGGGTGGCAAGGGTGGCGGCGGTCGTGGCGGCAAGGGCGGTGGTGGACGCCGCAACACCTTCGCGTTGCCCGGCCTGCTGATCATCGTGGCCCTGGCGATCTGGGCCGCCTCGGGCTTCTACCTGGTCGACCAGTCCGAGCGGGGTGTGGTGCTGCGCTTCGGCAAGTTCCAGGAAGTGGTCAACCCGGGGTTGCACTGGAACCCGCCGTTGATCGACGACGTGCGCATGGTCAATGTGACCCGGGTGCGTTCACTGACCCAGACCCAGTCGATGCTGACTCGCGACGAGAATATCGTCGAGGTCGAGATCTCGGCCCAGTACCAGGTCGCCAATCCCCGCGACTTCGTGCTCAACGTGCGCAACCCGCAGCTCTCCATCGAGAACGCCCTGGACTCCGCCCTGCGCCACGTGGTCGGCGGTACCGAGATGATCGATATCCTCACCTCCGGGCGTGAGATCCTGGGCAGCTCCGTGGCCAGCCGCCTGCAGTCCTACCAGGACAGCTACGGCACCGGGATCCGCCTGCAGACCATCAACATCGAGTCCACCTCGGCCCCGGGGCCGGTGATCGATGCCTTCGATGACGTGATCCGCGCCCGCGAGGATCGTCAGCGCACCATCAACGAGGGCATGGCCTACGCCAACGCGGTGATTCCCGCCGCCCAGGGTCAGGCCCAGCGCCTTATCGAACAGGGCCAGGGGTATCGCGAGTCGGTGGTGGCCGAGGCCCAGGGTCAGGCCAACCGCTTCCTGTCCATGCTGGCCGAGTACCAGAACGCGCCGGAGATCATGCGTGAGCGCCTCTACCTGGATGCCATCAGCGAGGTGCTGAGTGGCACCGACAAGGTGCTGATGGACGTCAGTGACAATGCGCCCCTGATGTACCTGCCGCTGGATCGGTTACGTTCCGGTGCGAGCAGTCGCTCCCAGGAGGGTAGCCAGTACGACGAGGATCAGCGCCTCGATCCCCAGGTGCTGGAGCGTCTACGCAGTAGCAGCAGCCAGAGCCAGACGGGCAACCAGAGCAGTGGTATTCGCAGGGAGGGCCGCTAAGTGATCAATAACCGTTCCTTGCTGATCGTGGGCGGCCTGGCCGCCGTCGCCTGGCTGGCCAGCAACAGCCTCTATGTGGTCGACGAGACCCAGCGTGCCGTGAAGTTGCGCTTCGGCGAGGTGATCGAGGAGAATATCCAGCCGGGGCTGCACTTCAAGGTGCCCATCACCCAGACGGTGCGCAAGTTCGATACCCGGGTGTTGACCCTGGATACCGATCCCAGCCGCTACCTGACCCTGGAGCAGAAGGCGGTGATCGTCGACTCCTACGTCAAGTGGCAGGTCATCAACCCGACCCGCTACTACGAGGCCACCGCCGGCGACGAGCTGATGGCCACGCGCCTGATCCAGCCGCGGGTCGACGAGAGCCTGCGTAACGAGTTCGGTCGCCTCAACCTGCAGCAGATCATCGCCGAGCGCCGCGATGACCTGATGACTGGGCCTGCCGAGGAGCTCGATGCATTGATGCGCGAGGAGCTCGGGGTGGCGATCGTCGACATCCGGGTCAAGCGTATCGACCTGCCGGAAGACGTCTCCGCGGCGGTCTACGACCGCATGCGCTCCGAGCGCGAGCGGGAGGCCCGCGAGTGGCGTGCCCAGGGCCAGGAAGAAGCCGAGCGGATTCGCGCCAACGCCGACCGGCGCCGCCAGGTACTGCTGGCCCAGGCCAGCGAGCGGGCCGAGACCCTGCGCGGTGAGGGGGATGCCGAGGCCGCGGCCATCTTCTCTCAGGCCTACCAGCAGGATGCGGAGTTCTTCTCCTTCTACCGCAGCCTGAATGCCTACCGCGAGACCTTCAGCGGCGACGGCAACATGATGGTCCTGGAGCCCTCCAGCGACTTCTTCCGCTACCTCAACAGCCCCCAGGCGGCCGGCGACTAAGCCGTCTCCCGGCGATGCCTGGCGCATCGCCGGGGTTTATCCCGGGGCCAAACGTGGTAGACTCCCGAAACCGGGCGTGGCCCGGTTTTTTTGTGGCCCAAGGGTAGGTTTTCGGGCCCCAGAGTGATTCCCTACGGGGCTTGGCATGGCGCCATGCCGGGCCTCTTTCCGGCCCTTTTATCGGGCAGCGCGCGGCCGCGCCACGCCCGGGCCAACGAATACTGGCAGGACAGAACACATGACCATCGCTGACCGCTGGCTGCTTCCCGACGGCATGGACGAAGTGCTGCCGCCTCAGGCGGCACGGATGGAGGAGCTGCGCCGTGGGCTGCTCGACCTCTACCACCGCTGGGGCTATGACCAGGTCATGCCGCCGCCCGTGGAGTTTCTCGACTCGCTGCTCACCGGCACCGGCACCGACCTGGAGCTGCAGACCTTCAAGCTCACCGACCAGTTGACCGGGCGCATGATGGGCGTCAGCGCCGACGTCACCCCCCAGGTGGCGCGCATGGATGCCCACTCCCTGCATCGCCAGGGGCCGGTGCGGCTCTGCTACTGTACCAATGTGCTGCGCGCCACCGCCGACCAGCATCAGGGCGGTCGTAGCCCGGTGCAGGTGGGCCTGGAGCTGTTCGGCCATGCCGGCCTCGAGGCCGACCTGGAAGTCCTGCGCCTGGCGCTGGAGTCCCTCTCCGCCGCCGGCGCCGACGAGATGCACCTGGCCCTGGGCCATATCGGCATCTACCGCAGCCTGGTGCAGGCCGCGGCGCTGGAGCCGGCCCAGGAGCGGGCGCTGTTCGAGGCGCTGGAGCTGAAGTCGCCGGGCGAGGTGGCGGCCAGGGTCGCCGAGAGCGTCGAGGATCCGGCCCTGGCCGAGATGTTCCTGGCGCTGGTGCACCTGCATGGCGGCCCCGAGGTGCTGGAGCAGGCGCGTGCCGCCTTCGCCGAGGCGCCGGCCCCGGTGGGCGCCGCCCTGGATCAGCTGCGCGAGCTGTGTGCCGGGGTGGCCGCCGATTACCCCGGGGTGACCCTCTACTTCGACCTGGCGGAGCTGCGCGGCTATCAGTACCACACCGGCATGATGTTCGCCGCCTATGTGCCCGGCTACGGCCAGGCGCTGGCCAAGGGCGGGCGCTATGATGATACCGGGCGGGTCTTCGGCCGAGCACGCCCGGCCACCGGTTTCTCCATGGACCTCAAGCTGCTGGCCTCCCTGGCGGTGGAGGAGCCCCCCTGCGATGGCATCTGGGCCCCCGCCGAGGAGGACGCGGCCCTGGCCGAGGTGGTGACCCGGCTGCGTCAGGACGGCGAGCGGGTGATTCAGGCGCTTCCCGGTCAGCGTACCGGCCCGGCCGAGCACCGCTGTAACCGTCGGCTGGTGCGCCTGGGCGAGGATTGGCAGGTCTCCCCCCTGGCCTGAAAGGGGAGCGGGGCGCCCCCGGGCGCCATTGGCGGATTCTTCGATCAAGAGACGAGAGCAATGGGCAAGAACGTAGTCGTACTGGGCACCCAATGGGGTGATGAAGGCAAGGGCAAGGTCGTCGACCTGCTGACCGAGTCGGCCAGCGCCGTGGTGCGCTTCCAGGGGGGCCATAATGCCGGCCATACCCTGGTCATCGACGGTGAGAAGACCGTCCTGCACCTGATTCCCTCCGGGATCCTGCGCGACGACAAGACCTGCGTCATCGGCAACGGCGTGGTGCTGTCGCCGGAGGCGCTGATCAAGGAGATCCGCGAGCTGGAGGCCAAGGGTGTGCCGGTGCGCGAGCGCCTGCGCCTGTCGCCCTCCTGCCCGCTGATCCTGCCCTATCATGTGCGCCTGGATCAGGCCCGCGAGAAGGCCCGGGGCGTGGCCAAGATCGGCACCACCGGTCGCGGCATCGGCCCGGCCTACGAGGACAAGGTGGCGCGCCGCGGCCTGCGCCTGGGCGATATGCTGCATCGCGAGCGTTTCGCCTCCAAGCTGGGCGAGGTGCTCGACTACCATAACTTCGTGCTGACCCAGTACCACGGCGAGGCCCCGGTGGACTTCCAGCAGGTGCTGGACGAGGCCATGGAGATGGTCGAGGAACTGCGTCCCATGGTCTGCGACGCCGTGAGCCTGGTGCACGACTTCCGCAAGAAGGGCGAGAACATCCTCTTCGAGGGCGCCCAGGGCTCGCTGCTGGATATCGACCACGGCACCTACCCCTTCGTGACCAGCTCCAACACCACCGCCGGCGGCACCGCCACCGGCTCCGGCGTGGGCCCCCTCTACCTGGACTATGTGCTGGGCATCACCAAGGCCTACACCACCCGGGTCGGTTCAGGGCCCTTCCCCACCGAGCTGTTCGACGAGTTCGGCCGCCACCTGGCGGAGAAGGGCCACGAGTTCGGTGCCACCACCGGCCGCGCCCGCCGCTGTGGCTGGTTCGATGCGGTGGCCCTGCGCCATGCGGTGCAGATCAACTCCGTCTCCGGCCTCTGCCTGACCAAGCTCGACGTCCTCGACGGCCTGGAGAATATCCGCGTCTGCGTGGGCTACCGCAGCAAGGACGGTGATGTCCTGGACACCCCGGTGGACTCCGAGGGTTACGAGGCCATCGAGCCGGTCTACGAGGACCTGCCGGGCTGGAGCGAGTCGACCCTGGGTGCCAAGCGCCTGGAAGACCTGCCGGAGAGCGCCCGCGCCTATATCCGCTACCTGGAGCAGCAGGTGGGCACGCCCATCGACATTATCTCCACCGGCCCGGATCGCAACGAGACCATCGTGCTGCGTAACCCGTTCGAGGGCTGATTCGCCGGTTCCGGATGGTCAACGAGAGGGTGCCCTGTGGGCACTCTCTCCAGACCGACATTATCTCCACCGGCCCGGATCGCAACGAGACCATCGTGCTGCGCAACCCCTTCGAAGGCTGATCCATCGGCTCCGGCTGGTCGACGAGAGGGTGCCCTGTGGGCACTCTCTCCAGACCGACATTATCTCCACCGGCCCGGATCGCAACGAGACCATCGTGCTGCGTAATCCGTTCGAGGGGTAAGTGGTTCGAGGTATAAGAGGGCGCCCCGGGGCGCCCTTTTTAGTGGGCGGATGACAGGCGTTGCCAATGAGAATAATTGGCGTTAATGATTCGAACGCCGTCGAACCGGCGCCGATCGTGGCGTTTTGCGTCGCCCCTCTTCACAAGCCGATCCATACAGGACTAAAATGGTACCCAATTCGAGCGGGGCGCCTGCGGTGCGCCCGTCACGGGGGTAGAGACAACGGCATGATGAAGCTCTCCAGGCTGACCGACTACGCCGCGGTGGTGATGGCCCAGATCGCCCGCCAGCCGCAGCAGCCCCATGCGGCGGCGGAGCTGGCCGAGGCGGTGAAACTGCCGCACCCCACCGTCAGCAAGACCCTGAAGATGCTGGTCAAGGCCGGACTCCTGGAGTCCCAGCGCGGTGCCCAGGGCGGCTATCGCCTGGCGCGGCCGGCCCACGAGATCACCGCCATCGATATCATCACCGCCATCGAGGGCCCCGTGGCCATGACCGAGTGCAGTCAGGGCGGCGGCGACTGCGACCTGCTCGACACCTGCGGGGTGGCCGATAACTGGCAGCGGGTCTCGCTGGCGGTGCGCACCCTGCTCGACAGCGTGACCCTGGCCCATCTGGCCCAGACCACGCCCATCAAATTACCGGTCCGGCTGCCCATCCAGAGCATCGATCTGGGCGCCACCGCCGACATCTGAATTGCCCAAAGGGCTCGAACGCAACCGCCCGGGAGGGGGAAAGACCATGGCTAGTGAGGAAATGGAACAGCTGGTCCGTCGCGACTACAAGCAGGGCTTCGTGACCGATATCGAGAGCGATACGGTACCGCCTGGCCTCGATGAGGGCACCATCGCCTTTATCTCCCAGAAGAAGGGCGAACCGCAGTGGATGCTCGAGTGGCGCCTCAAGGCCTACCATCAGTGGCTGAAGATGACGACGCCCTCCTGGGCACACCTCGATTATCCGCCCATCGACTATCAGGCGATCTCCTACTACAGCGCCCCCAAGAAACCCGAGGATCGTCCCCAGAGCCTCGACGAGGTCGACCCCAAGCTGCTCGAGACCTACGAGAAGCTGGGCATCCCCCTGCACGAGCGGGCGGCGCTGGCCGGGGTGGCGGTGGACGCGGTCTTCGACTCGGTGTCGGTGACCACCACCTTCAAGGAGAAGCTGGGGGAGGCCGGGGTGATCTTCTGCTCCATCTCCGAGGCAATCCGCGAGCACCCGGAACTGGTCAAACAGTACCTGGGTACCGTGGTGCCCACCTCGGACAACTACTTCGCGGCGCTCAACTCGGCGGTCTTCACCGACGGCTCCTTCGTCTTCGTCCCGGAAGGCGTGACCTGCCCCATGGAGCTCTCCACCTACTTCCGCATCAACGCCGCCAATACCGGCCAGTTCGAGCGCACCCTGATCATCTGCGAGAGCCGCGCCCAGGTCTCCTACCTCGAGGGCTGCACCGCGCCCCAGCGCGACGAGAACCAGCTCCATGCCGCGGTGGTCGAGCTGGTGGCCCTGGAGGACGCCTATATCAAGTACTCCACGGTGCAGAACTGGTACCCCGGCGACGAGGACGGCAAGGGCGGCATCTACAACTTCGTCACCAAGCGTGGCGACTGCCGCGGCGACCGCTCGCGGATCAGCTGGACCCAGGTCGAGACCGGCTCCGCCATCACCTGGAAGTACCCCTCCTGCGTGCTGCGCGGCAAGGACAGCATCGGCGAGTTCTACTCCGTGGCGGTGACCAACGGCCGCCAGCAGGCCGATACCGGCACCAAGATGATCCATCTGGGCGAGGGCAGCCGCTCCAGCATCATCTCCAAGGGGATCTCCGCCGGCCACAGCAACCAGGCCTACCGCGGCCTGGTCAAGGTGGGGCCGCGGGCCAAGGGGGCGCGCAACTTCACTCAGTGCGACTCCCTGCTGATCGGTGACCAGTGTGGCGCCCACACCTTCCCCTACCAGGAGATCGGCAACGCCACCGCCACCGTGGAGCACGAGGCCACCACCTCGAAGATCGGCGAGGACCAGCTCTTCTACTGCCAGAGCCGGGGTATCTCCGAGGAAGACGCGGTGAGCATGATCGTCAACGGCTTCTGCAAGGACGTCTTCCAGGAGCTGCCGATGGAGTTCGCGGTGGAGGCCGAGGCCCTGCTGAATGTCACCCTGGAAGGCGCCGTGGGTTAAGGAAATGGCTGCGCGACGCCGGCCTGTGGGAGCCCGCTTCAGCGGGCGAAAGGCTTCCCACGCGAGGCTGGCCTGCGTCCCAAACCGTCGCTGATAACGCGCCTAAAGCACAAAGAGTCAACAATTTCCCCAGTCGCCGCGGCGGCTGGCCAGATCAAAAGGTAGTCACGATGCTCGAAGTCAAGGATCTCCACGTCACGGTCGAGGGCAAGCATATCCTCAAGGGCCTCAACCTCACCGTCGCGACGGGCCAGGTGCACGCCATCATGGGCCCCAATGGCGCCGGCAAGTCGACCCTCTCGGCGGTGATCGCCGGCAAGGAGGGCTATGAGGTGACCCAGGGCAGCATCACCTTCGACGGCCAGGACGTGCTGGAGATGGAGATCGAGGAGCGCGCACGGGCCGGCCTGCTGCTGGGCTTCCAGTACCCGGTGGAGATTCCCGGGGTGAAGAACATCTACCTGCTCAAGGCGGCCCTCAACGCCAAGCGCGAGGCCGAGGGGCTGGGCGAGATCCCGGCGCCGGAATTCATGAAGCTGATCAAGGAGAAGATCGCCTTTATGAAGATGGACGCCAGCTTCCTGCAGCGCGCCGTCAACGAAGGCTTTTCCGGCGGCGAGAAGAAGCGTAACGAGATCCTGCAGATGCTGGTATTGCAGCCCAAGCTGGCACTGCTCGACGAGATCGATTCCGGCCTCGATATCGACGCCATGAAGGTGGTGGCCGATGGGGTCAACTCCCTGCGCGCCGCGGATCGCGCCATCCTGATGGTCACCCACTACCAGCGCCTGCTCGACCATATCACCCCCGACGTGGTGCATGTGCTGGTGGACGGCCGCATCGTCAAGTCCGGCGATGCCGAGCTGGCCAAGGAGCTCGAGGCACGGGGTTATGACTGGGTGCTGGAGGAGTCTGCGGCATGAGTGAGGTACAAGGCTTTCTCGACCGCCTGAGCGAGCGCGCCGCGGCCCGCGGCGCCGAGCCCACCTGGATCGCCGCCCGGCGCCAGGCGGGGGCGGCACGCTTCGAGGCGCTGGGCTTCCCGGACCGCAAGGTGGAGGCCTGGAAATACACCGACGTGCGCGGCATCGCCCGGGGCGACTTCGCCCTGGCCGAGTCGGCGGACTTCTCGCCGGCCAGCGCCGCGGCCCTGACCCTGCCCATCGAGGCCCATCGGCTGAGCTTCGTCGACGGCGTCTTCGCCCCGGCGCTCTCCGACCTGGGCGAGCTGCCCGCCGGTGTCAGTGTCGAGCCGCTCTCGCAGGCCCTGGCGGCCAATCACGAGGCGGTGGGCGGGGCCCTGGGGCGCCTGGCCGGGGTCGACTTCTCGCCCTTCACGGCCCTCAATACCGCCTTCGCCGAGGAGGGCGCGGTGATCCGCCTGGCCCCCGGCGCGGTGGTGGAGCGCCCCATCGTCCTGCAGTTTCTCTCCGGCGCCGGGCCGGCGCCGGTGATGAGCCACCCGCGGGTGCTGGTGGAGGCCGGCGCGCGCAGCCAGGCGACCCTGATCGAGCACCAGGCCGGGGAGGAGGGCGCCGCCAACTTCTCCAACCTGGTCAGCGAGCTGCTGCTGGAGCGGGGCGCCATCCTCACCCACTACAAGCTCCAGGAGCTGCCCCAGACCGATCAGCATATCGCCAGCCTGCATGTGGACCAGGCCCGGGACAGCCGCTTCACCTCCTTCAACCTCAACCTGGGTGGGGCCCTGGCGCGCAACGATATCGTCACCGACCTCAACGGCCAGGGCGCCGAGGCCAACTTCTTCGGGCTGTTCTTCGGTCAGGGTCGCCAGCTGCTGGACACCCATACCCTGGCCAACCATAACGCCCCCCTGACCTTCTCCCACGAGAACTACAAGGGCATCCTCGACGACCGCGCCCGGGGCATCTTCAACGGCAAGGTGATCGTCAAGCGCGACAGCCAGAAGATCGAGGCCCACCAGAACAACGCCAACCTGTTGCTCTCCGACCGGGCCGAGATCGATACCAAGCCGGAGCTGGAGATCTACGCCGACGACGTCAAGTGCTCCCACGGCGCCACCACCGGTCAGCTCGACCAGGAAGCGATCTTCGCCCTGCGCGCCCGGGGCATCGACGAGGCCACCGCCCGGGGCCTGCTGACCCTGGCCTTCGCCGGCGAGGTGATGGATCGGGTGGCCATCGATGCCGTGGCCGAGCGGGTCGAGCTGGCGGTGGCCGGCAAGCTGCCGGAGCGTTTCAACCTGGCCGGGCTGGTGGAAGCCGCCGTGGCCCTGCACGAGGAGTGAGTCATGAGCGATCTCGCCGCGCCCGCCGAGGCAACCGCGCTGGATGTGGCCCGGGTGCGCCGCGACTTCCCGATCCTCGACCGGGAAGTCCACGGCAAGCCGCTGATCTATCTGGATAACGCCGCCACCAGCCAGACGCCGATCCAGGTCATCGACTGCCTGGACGACTACTACCGGCGGCTCAACGCCAATATCCACCGCGGCCTGCATACCCTGGCCGACGAGGCCACCGCCGCCTTCGAGGGCAGCCGCGACAAGGTGCGCGACTTCCTGGGCGCCGCCGACCGCCGCGAGATCGTCTTTACCCGGGGCACCACCGAGGCCATCAACCTGGTGGTCAACGGCTGGGGTCGGGCCCACCTGCGTGCCGGCGACGAGGTGCTGGTGTCGCGGATGGAGCACCACTCCAATATCGTCCCCTGGCAGCTGCTGGCCGAGGAGCTCGGCATCGTTATCAGAGTGATCCCGGTGGACGAGCGCGGCGTGCTGGATCTCGCCGCCTACCGGGCCCTGTTCAGCGAGCGCACCAAGCTGGTGGCGGTGACTCATGTCTCCAACGCCTTCGGCACCATCAACCCGGTGCGCGAGCTGGCCGAGGAAGCCCATCGTCACGGTGCCCTGATCCTGGTGGACGGCGCCCAGGCGACGCCCCATCAGGTGGTGGATGTCCAGGCCCTCGGCGCCGACTTCTACGCCTTCTCCGGCCACAAGGTGTATGGCCCCACCGGCATCGGCGTCCTCTACGGACGCCTCGAGTTGCTCGAGGCCATGCGTCCCTGGCAGGGAGGCGGCGAGATGATCGCCACCGTCTCCTTCGAGGCCGGCACCACCTATGCCCCGGTGCCCCACAAGTTCGAGGCCGGCACCCCGGCCATCGCCGAGGGCGTGGCCCTGGGTGCGGCCCTGGACTGGGTCACGGCCACCGGCCTCGACGCCATCGGCGCCTGGGAAGCGCAACTGCTGGCCCGGGCCACTCAGGGGGTGTCGCGTATCGACGGCCTGCGCCTCCTGGGCACCGCCCCGGACAAGGCCGGGGTGCTCTCCTTCGTGGTGGAGGGCGCCCATGCCCAGGACATCGGCCTGCTGATCGATCAACTGGGGGTGGCGATCCGCACCGGCCACCACTGCGCCCAGCCGCTGCTGGCCCAGTTCGGCGTCGATGCCACCTGTCGCGCCTCCTTCGCCGCCTACAACACCCTCGACGAGGTGGATACCTTCGTGGCCGCCCTGGAGCGGGTGATCGGCATGGTGCGCTAAGCGAACGTCAAAGGAGCGGGAGATGTCGGCGATGGAACAACTGGAGGGCTTGCACAGGGGGCAGGAGCTGCCGCTGCAGCGCGATGTGGCGGTGATCTCCATCCCCTTCGGCAAGACCATCACCCTGCCCGAGGACAGCGTCGTCTCGGTGATGCAGGCCAAGGGCAGCTCGGTGAGCGTGGCCCATGAGGGACGCCTCTACCTGGTGGAGGGCGCCAACCTGGATGCCCTGGGCCTCGAGGCCCTGCCGCGGCCGACCCTGCCCGAGGACGCCACGGACGAGCAGATCGAGGCCTTCGTCTGGGAGCAGCTGCGTACCTGCTTCGACCCGGAGATCCCGGTCGATATCGTCGAGTTGGGGCTGGTCTACGGCTGCCGTATCGAGCGACTGATCAGCGGCGAGCGGATCGTCACCATCCGCATGACCCTGACCGCCCCGGGCTGCGGCATGGGCGATGTGATCGCCGCGGATGCCCGCAACAAGATCCTCGGCGCGCCGCAGATCAGCCAGGTGCATGTGGATATCGTCTTCGATCCCCCCTGGAGTCGTGAGATGATGAGCGACGAGGCCAAGCTGGAACTTGGCATGTTCTAGGAGCGGCCATGCGGCGGTGGGCGATCACCCTTCTCAGGAGCAGTCTGATAGCGCTGGCAGGCGGGAGCCTGCTGGCGTTTTTGCTGTTCCTGGGGGCCAACGCTTGGATGCTGGGCAGGACCCAGGCGCGTATCGAGCATCAGCTGCCGCTCTGCGCGGCGGCCCCGGTGGGCATCGTCTTCGGTACCACGCATTGGGCCCGCGGCGGTGGGCGCAACCCCCACTTCGAGGCGCGCATGAGTGCCGCCGCCCGCCTGGTGCGCCTGCAGCGGGTCGAGCATCTGCTGCTCTCCGGTGACAACCGCACCCGTTTCTATAATGAGCCCCAGGCCATGTGGCAGGACCTGAACGCCCGCCATGTGCCCAGCGAGGTCATGACCATGGATTTCGCCGGCTTCAGCACCTACGACACCCTGGTTCGGGCCCGGGATGTCTTCGGCGTCGAGCGGGCAGTGTTGGTCACCCAGGCCTGGCACCTGCCCCGGGCGCTGTTTATTGCCGATGCCCTGGGACTGGAGGTGCAGGGCTGCGCGACACCGGCGGAGCCGGTGGCAGGGCTCTGGCGTCTGCAGCTACGGGAGTGGCTGGCCCGGGCCCGGACCCTGGGGGATCTTTATGTGTGGGGACGAGAGCCTTACTTTTTAGGTCCCCTGGAGCCCCTGCCGGTGACGCCGCAGGGAGAAGAGTCGACCGAGGGGGAGGGAGCCGCTCTCTAGTTTGCTGAGCCCCCTGGAGCCGCTGCCGGTGACGCCGCAGGGGAGGGAGGAGTAAGCGAGGGGAAGAAGGTAGAGGGAAGGCATGGCCAGTGAGCGTCGTCCCAAACAACAGGCCCGCCATGATCGGCGGGCCTGTGCGTACGGGGCTTGCCGCCTAGCGGCGCTGCTTCTGTAGCCGGTAGAGTTCGCGGATCAGCGCGCGGCAGCCCTTGAGGCAGCGCTCGATCAGCGGCTCGATGGCATCCGGCAGGGGGTGGGTATAGAGGGTCGCCAGGGACTGCATCAGGCCGCGCTCCTGCTCCAGCAGCTCATTGATCAGCACCTGACAGTCATTGCCCACGAAACTCTTCAGGCGACTCCATAGCCACAGGTAGTCGTCCCGTTCCACATCGGCGTCCCGCGGCAGGATGCGCAGGTGCTTGCGGGCCATCTCGCGCAGCTCGTCGAGGTCCGTGTGGCGCTGCTCATAGTGGGGCTTGAGTTTGTCGCGCAGGGTCGGGCGCAGGCGCTCGAGGTTGTCCTGGAAGTAGTCGAGACTATCGGCCAGCGCTTCCAGCACGCTGTCCATCGCCACCTGGCGATTATCGAGAAACATGAGCAGTCACCTCCTCCGGTGACGCAGATTGTGCGGGGGGAAACACTGTTTTTCTACCCCCCGAGGATAATATTTTACGCTTTATGCACCTTTGGTATCGGCCACCGCCCCGTAGCCTTGAGATAAAGAAACAAATCGCTACTTTTAACGCCTGTCGATCATCCCTTGGGCTTGGGCGGTGCCTTGCGCGCCGGCGCGGCATGTTTCTCCAGGTGCTCGATGACTAGCCCGGCGATGTCCTTGCCGGTAGCCGACTCGATCCCCTGTAGCCCCGGCGAGGAGTTGACCTCCATGATCACCGGCCCATGGTTGGAGCGTAGCAGGTCGACCCCCGCCACCCGAAGTCCCATGGCCTTGGCGGCACGAATCGCCGTGGAGCGCTCCTCCGGGGTGATGCGGATCACGCTGGCGGTGCCACCGCGGTGCAGGTTGGAACGGAACTCCCCCTCGGCGGCCTGGCGCTTCATGGAGGCCACCACCTTGTCGCCGATCACCAGGCAGCGGATATCGGCCCCCTTGGCCTCCTTGATGTACTCCTGGACCATGATATTGGTCTTCATGCCCATAAAGGCCTGAATCACCGACTCGGCGGCCTGGTTGGTCTCCGCCAATACCACGCCGATGCCCTGGGTGCCCTCCAGCAGCTTGATCACCAGGGGGGCGCCCTTGACCATGGTGATCAGGTCGGGGATATCGTCCGGCGAGTGGGCGAAGCCGGTGATCGGCAGGCCCAGCCCCTTGCGGGAGAGCAGCTGCAGGGAGCGCAGCTTGTCCCGGGAGCGGGTGATGGCCACCGAGTCATTGAGTACATAGGTGCCCATCATCTCGAACTGGCGCAGCACCGCACAACCATAGAAGGTCACCGAGGCGCCGATGCGTGGAATCACCGCATCGAAGGGCTCGATCTCCTCGCCCTTGTAGTGAATCGACGGGCGGTGCGACGCGATATTCATATAGCAGCGCAGGGTGTCCACCACCCGGGCCGTGTGGCCGCGTTGTTCGGCCGCTTCCACCAGGCGACGCGTGGAGTAGAGATTGCGGTTACGCGACAGCAGGGCGATATGCATCGAGGATCTCCGTGCCCCTCAGGGCTCACCGTGGAGGAAAGTGGCATCCGGGGCGACCAGCAGGCCACGCATGGCGCGTCGTCCCAGCAGCATGGGGTGGCGCATATTGGCGCGATTGGCCAGGGTCAGCTGGACGGGAAACTCCAGCTCGCCCAGGCGCATGGGAGTGCGGATCACATAGCGCCACTCGGCCTGGCCGTTGGAACTGGTCACCTGGCGGCGATCATGGAGGTGCAGCTTGAAGGGGTGCGCCGGGCTCGAGGGGCCGCCGGCCCGGGTGGTGAAGCTGACCCAGACGTGGCCGTCCTCCTCGAAGGACTCGATATCCTCGGCATGCAGCGAGGAGGTGCGGGCCCCGGTATCGATCTTGCAGCAGAAGCCGAGTCCCAGCTCGGGCAGGGTCACCATCTCGCGGCGACCGATGACCGCCTTGACCGCATAGGGTAGCGCTTTCATGACCGGCTCCTGTCTCAATGGGGGGGCCTCAGGCCGCTCAGGTGGGCGGCGATCGCCGACTCCGGCGGTGCCTGGCGCAGGGTCATCAGCACCGGTAGGCGTAGCCGGGGAATCAGCGCCAGGTCTCGGGCCAGGGCGGTAAAATCGGCCTGGGGAGCCTCCGCCAGCCGGTTCAGGAATCGCGGCAGGCGCTCGCCATCCTCCAGCGCCTCCCAGCCCCTGGCCGCCATGGCCGCCAGCAGGTCCGGGCCGCAGGCATTGGGGTCCGCCAGCAGGGCATCGTACCAGGCCGCCACCTGGGTCGCCGGGCCCCGGCTCTGGGCGCGGACACAGGCGCACAGGGTCTCGAGGTCGCCTTCGTCGGCGGCCTGCTCACCGCGCCGGCGCAGGGCGTCGGCCAGGCCCGCGGCAATCTCCACATGCTCTAGACACTGGCACAAGGGACGCAAGACCTCCACCGGCAGGGAGGCCAGGCGCGATGCCAGGCGCCGGGCCTGGTCGCCGTCGTGGCGTACCGCGAAGTCCGCCAGACCCTGCAGGCCCAGGGATTGCCAGTGCTCGTCCTGGTCGCCGCCCAGATAGGCTTCGGCCAGCTCCAGGTGCTGGCTGGCGGGACGATCCAGGTCGTGGCTGGCCCGGGCATGCAGCAGTGCCTGGAAGGGCAGGGAAGGGGTAAAGGCCAGGGGGTTGTCGCGCATCAGGTGGTCGGCGTCGTCGCGGGCCTCGCCGAGGCGCCGCACGTTACGCCCCAGGGTCTCCAGCAGGCGCTGGATAAAGGCGTCCCTGGGGGCCGGCGAGAGCAGGCCCCGCTCGTCCAGGGGCAGGGCCAGGAACCAGATCAGCGGGTCCGGTGCATCGCCGAGGGTGAAGACGCAGGCCAGTCGCGCCTGACCCTGCCAGGGCTCCGCCCAGGGCAGCTCCAGGGCCTCGAAGCGGGCCAGCTCCTCCATCGCCAGGGGGGTGACCCGGCGCCCCAGATGATAGAGGCGCACCTCGGCGCCGCTGCGCGCGAAGAAATCATGCAGGCTGTGAATCGGCGTCATCTCGGCTCCTCCCCCGTCTCGAGTCGCGCACTGTACCGCGGGGAGGGCGCCTTGTCAGCCGCGGCGGCGGAGGAAATGATGCCCTCGATGCCTGGTGTCGATGATCAAGAAATAATCATCCCGTTCGAGGCACCATGACGGCTCGGTATCGGCGCCTTGTCCAGGGGTTATCCACAGCCTGATTCAAGGCTTCTGTGGGTTTCTTGCGAGGGCGTCGCGTCACGCGGATGCACCAGACATTTTTCTATGGTTAATAACCTATTATAATTTTTATTCCTTAAAGTTATTTTATTGCTAGGAGAAACTCATGTTGCGTTCTCTCTCCCTCGCCACCCTGCTCGCCGCCGGCCTGGCCACCACCGGCCTGGTCCAGGCCCAGGAAAGCACCGATGAACTCCGCGTCGGCATGTCCGGGGGCTATTTCCCCTTTACCTTCGTGCGCCAGGATGTCCTCCAGGGCTTCGAGGTGGACGTCATGGAGGCCGTGGGCGAGGTGCTCGAGGTGGAGGTGAATTTCGTCACCGCCAACTTCTCCGGCCTGTTCGGCATGCTGGAGTCGGGGCGTATCGATACCATCGCCAACCAGATCACCATCACCGAAGAGCGGGAAGCCAAGTACCTGTTTACCGAACCCTATGTCTACGATGGCGCCCAGGTGGTGACGCGCCGTGGCAACGACGAGGTGAGCGGCGTCGAAGACCTGCGCGGCAAACGGGTGGCGGTCAACCTGGGGTCCAACTACGAGCAACTGCTGCGCGAGCTGCCCTATGCCGACGAGATCGATATCCGCACCTACGAGAGCAATATCGAGCAGGACACCGCCCTGGGGCGGGTGGATGCCTTCGTCATGGATCGGGTCAGCGCCAGCCAGGTGATCCAGGAGACGCCGCTGCCGCTGCAGCTGGCCGGCCAGCCCTTCTCCGAGATTCGCAATGCCCTGCCGTTCCGCGATGATCCGGCGGGTCGCGAGTGGCGCGAGCGGGTCGATGCGGCCCTGGCGACGCTGCGCGAGCAGGGGCGCCTGGCGGAGATCTCCGAGCGCTGGTTCGGTACCGATATCACCCGACTCTGAGCGGAGGGCCCCATGGCCATTCTCGATGTCGGTTACATGACCGAGCTGCTGCCGATCCTGTTGCGCTACCTGCCCCTGACCCTGCAGATGGCGGCCCTCGGCATGGTCTTGGCGCTGGTGCTGGCCTGTGCCCTGGCGGTGGTACGGGTGCTGAGGATTCCGGGACTGAACGGCGCGACCCTGCTGTTTATCTCCTTCTTTCGCGGCACGCCGCTGCTGGTGCAGCTGTTCCTCTTCTACTACGGCCTGCCGCAGCTCTTCAGTGCCCTGACCCAGATCAACGGCGTCACCGCCGCCATCATGGGCCTGACCCTGCACTTCGCCGCCTATATGGCGGAGTCGATCCGCGCCGCCATCGTCGGCGTCGATCGCAGCCAGACCGAGGCGGCCCTGGCCATCGGCATGACCCGGGGGCAACTGATGCGGCGCATCGTGCTGCCCCAGGCGACCCGGGTGGCGGTGCCCACCCTGATGAATTACTTCATCGACATGATCAAGGCCACCTCCCTGGCCTTTACCCTGGGGGTCACCGAACTGATGGGGGCCACCCAGAAGGAAGCGGCGGGGAGTTTCCTCTATTTCGAGGCCTTTATCACCGTGGCGCTGCTCTACTGGGGCATCGTCGAACTCCTGGCCTGGCTGCAGCGACGGCTCGAGGCGCGACTCAACGAGGCCTATCAGCGATGATCCGAGTACAGGGACTCACCAAGCGCTTCGGCGACAGCCTGGTGCTGGACGCCATCGACCTGGAGATCCAGCAGGGCGAGATCATCGTGGTGATCGGGCCCTCGGGCACCGGCAAGTCGACCCTGCTGCGCTGCCTCAACTTCCTGGAGCGCCCGGATGCGGGTTACCTGGAGGTGGGGGACCTGCGCCTCGATACCCAGAAGGTCAGCCGCCGGGAGATCCTGGCTCTGCGCCGTTGTACCGCCTTCGTGTTCCAGAACTATGCGCTGTTCGCCAACAAGACCGCCCTGGAGAACATCGCCGAGGGACTGATCGTGGTCAACCGCTGGCCCAGGGCCAGGGCCCATGCCCGGGCCCGGGAGATCCTCGAGCGCATCGGCCTGGCGGACAAGGCCGATGCCTACCCCGCCTCCCTTTCCGGGGGCCAGCAGCAGCGGGTGGGGATCGGCCGCGCCATGGCCGCCCAGGCCGAGGTGATCCTCTTCGACGAACCCACCTCGGCCCTCGACCCGGAGTGGGTGGAAGAGGTGCTGGGACTGATGAAGCAACTGGCCGCCGAGCGCCAGACCATGCTGGTGGTCAGCCACGAGATGGGCTTTGCCCGCGACGTGGCGGATCGGGTGATCTTTATGGAAGGCGGGCGCATCGTCGAGCAGGGGCCCCCGGCCCAGCTGTTCAGCGAGCCGCGGGACCCGCGCACCCGGGAGTTCCTGCGCAAGATACTGGCCGCCCAGCAGGCCGCCTTGCCCTGATCATGGTCAGCAGCAGCCATGGCTGGGATAATGGGGATCTAGCCTAAGACCGGAGTCATCATGACGGTTCATCAGGAGCTCGATCACGCCCTGGAACGCCTCGAGGCGACCCTCAAGGCCGCCGACCTGTGGTCGGCGAGCCGCCCCCCCGCCTCGGCCTTCGACAGCCAGCAGCCCTTCTGCGTCGACACCATGGAGCTGCCCCAGTGGCTGCGCTATGTGTTTATCGCCCGGCTCTCCGCCTTGGTGGAGGCCGAAGGGGCCTTGCCGACCAACTGCGAAGTGGCTCCCGCCGCCGAGGTCTACCTCAAGCAGAGCGGCGTCAGGGCCAGTAACCTGCTGCTGGTGGTCAAGGCCATCGAGGAAGTGGATCGGGTGATCAACGAGGCCGACTGAATGCCCTACTATTTTGCCTATGGCAGCAACATGGACGCGGCCCGGGTGGCGGCGCGGATCGGGGCGACCCGGCGCGCCCTGGCAGGAGTGTTGCACGGCTACCGGCTGGCCTTCGACAAGGCCTCCCGGGTGCCGGGCATCGCCCATGCCAATGTGGTGGCGGCCCCCGAGGGGCGTGTGGAGGGGGCCCTCTTCGAGCTGCTGGCGCCCACCCAGATCGAGGCCATGGATCCCTTCGAAGGCTATCCCCACGAATATCAGCGCCGGCGCCTGCCGATCCATACCCTGGAGGGGCCCCGCGAGGCCTGGGTCTATCTGGCCGCCCCGGGGACCACCGCCGAGCGACTGCGACCGGCTCGCGAGTATCTCGAGCACCTGCTGGCCGGCGAGCCCTTCCTGAGCCGGGACTACCATGCCGAGCTGGCGCGGGTGGAAGCGGTGGCCGACCTGGACGAGGTCACCCTGGGACAGCTGGGGCTATCGCGGCATAGCCCCCGTTAACCCTCCTTGTACCTAAACGCCTCGGGCCCGCCATCTTGGCGGGCCCGAGGCGTTGATCAGCGCAGGAAACCTAGTAGCGAAAGCTGATACCGCCCATTACCACCCAGGGGTCGATATTGACGGTGCCGATGTCGGCGCCGTCCAGGGTGGCGTCGGCATCGATATCCAGGTACCAGGCCGCGGCATTGAGCGCCCAGTGCTCGTCGATCAGCAGGTCCACCCCCAACTGGCCGGCGGCGCCCCAGGAGTCATCCAGGCTCAGGTCGCCCAGGGCGCTGGACTCGTCGGAGAAGTGGGTGTAGTTGAGGCCGGCGCCCACATAGGGCTGAACCCGCGCCTCGGTGCCGCCCAGCGGGTAGTACTGCAGGGTCAGGGTGGGCGGCAGGTGCTTGGTGGAGGCCAGGTTGGCGCCATTGAGGTTCACGTCATGCTCGAAGGGCAGGGCCGCCAGCAGCTCCAGGCCCAGCTTGTCGTGGAAACGGTAACCCAGGGTGAAGGCGAAGCCGTTCTCGTCCTGGACATCGGCGGCGACCGTACCATTGACCAGGCTGCCGTTATCGCTCTTGGGAGCCACCTTGGCGATGCCCAGGCGGGTGTAGAGGTCGCCGGCGCCATAGGCCAGGGCCTGGGTACTGGTCATCAGGGTGGCGGCGGCCAGGCCGCCGGCGAGCAGGGAAGCCAAAGAGGACGTGCGCATGCGGAGCTCCTTTATCGGTGAAAGCCTATGACGACTAGGCTACCCGCCCGGGCGACGGCGAATCTTGACCCAAGACAAGGTCGTCACCCGGGGTTATTGATCCAGCGCAAGTTCCTGAATATTCAGGCTTCCCGGAGGCGTTGACGGCGCCCGCCGGCCAGCCCCACCAGGCTACCGGCCAGCGCCGGCAGCAGCCAGCCGAAGCTGGTCTCGCCGAGGGGGAGGTGCCGCTGCAGGGCGCGGGCGGTATCCGCAAGGCCGGCCAGCTCGGTGGCCACCAGGCCGTCCAGCAGGCTGGCGGCCAGGGTCAGGCTCAGGGCCCAGGCGAAGACCCGCGGTGCATCGCCTAGCCAGGGACGAATCAGCGACAGCAGGATCAGCACGATGGCCGGCGGGTAGAGGGTGACCAGCACCGGAATGGAGACCCGGATCAGGGTCTCCAGGCCCTGGTTGGCCACCAGGGTGGCGAAGGCGCCCATGGCGATGACCAGCAGCCGATAGGGTAGCCGCGGCCAGAGCCCATGAAAGTACTCGCCGCAGGCGCTCAGCAGGCCCACGGCGGTGGTCAGGCAGGCCAGGGTGATGACCGCCGCCAGCAGCACCGGGCCCCAGGGGCCGAACAGCGCCGCCACATAGGCGGGAATCAACTCGCCGCTGCCGGCCTGGGCGGCGAGCTCGTGGCTGGTGGCGCCCATATAGGTCAGCGGCAGATAGACGGCAGCCAGGCAGGTCGCGGCGATGATACCCGCCCCCAGGGTGTAGCGGGCGATCAGGCGAGGCTCGCGGATACCGCGGTCGCGGATGGCGGTGACGATCAGGATGCCGAAGACCAGGGAGGCGAGGGTATCCATGGTCAGGTAACCGTTGCGAAAGCCCTCGGTGAAGGGGGCGGCCCGCCAGCCGGCCTGAGTCTCGCCCAGGGGGCCCTGGGGGGCGACCAGGGTCGCCAGGGCGATCAGCCCCAGCAGCAGGATCAGCAGTGGCGTGATCCACTTGCCGATGATATCCATCAGCCGCCCCGGCATCAGGGCCAGCAGGGTGGCCAGGCCGAAGAAGAGTAGCGAGTGCAGCAGCGAGTACAGGGACGGCTCGGCGCTCCCTGAGAGCGCGACGAAGGGCCGCATGCCCATCTCGAAGGCCACGGTGCCGGTACGCGGCAGGGCGAAGAGGGGGCCAATGGCCAGGTAGATGCCCAGGCCGAAGGCGAGGGCGGCCAGGCGCGGCAGGGGCGCGGTCAGGGTCTCGAGGCCGCCGCCGACCCGGGCCACGGCGAGGATGCCGAGAAGCGGCAGGCCCACGGCGGTGGTCAGAAAGCCCAGGGCGGCGGGCCAGAAGTCGGTGCCGGCACCGATGCCCACCTGGGGCGGAAAGACGATATTGCCGGCCCCGAGGAAGAGCGCGAAGGTCATAAAACCTAGCGCCAGCAGCTCGAGGCCGGAGAGGCGTGTTTTCACGGGAGAGGTACCTACTACGTAGAGAACGTTCGACGTTCAGGTGGCTTGGCGGTCGATATTATCTCGTAATAGGTAATCGCTAGCAAAAATAGCGAGCCTGGCCGGTGCTGGCAGGGAATCGCCAGGTCAAGACTTGGAGACAACAACGCCGGACCCGAGGGCCCGGCGCTGGAGCGCGGATGGAGTGGCGCTTAGAAACGCAGGGTGAAACCGCCGCCGATGGTCAGCGGGTCCAGCTTCGCTTCGCCCAGGTCTTCTCCCTGGTAGGAGATATCGCTGCCCACGTCGGCATAGTTCAGCGAGCCATTGAGCATCAGGTTATCGGTGATGGCCAGATCGACACCGACCTGGCCCACGATGCCGTAGGAGTCATCCATATCGACACCCGCGGGCTCGCCGGAGAAGCGAGTGTAGTTGAGGCCGCCGCCCACATAGGGCTGAACCCGCGAATCGAGACCGCCCAGGGGATAGTAGTTGGCCATCAGGTTGATGGGCAGGCGACGGAAGCTGCCTTCGAAGCCCACCGGGGTGCCGATCGCTACGTCATGCTTGACGCGCTGGCTGCCGGAGAGCTCGATGCCGAAGTTATCGTGGAACAGATAACCCAGGCCGTAGGTGAAGCCACGCCCATCGCGAATGTCCAGGTCGGTCTGGAAGTTGCCCGGATCGGCCAGGTCGATGCTGGAGCGGGAGTCGGTCTTGGCAAAACCGCCGCGTACGAAGACATCGCCGGCACTATAGGCCAGGGCGGACTGAGCGGCGAGGGCCAGGGTGGTGGCGGTGAGCGCGCTGGCGAGCCACTTGGCGTTGCTCATAGGGTTCCTCCTTGAAGTTCGGCCATGGTGGCCACGAGCATTGGGATGCCCCAGGGTAACGGGGGATCTCCCACGCCTCGAGACGTCGATGCCGATATCTCGGGTAAGAAAAAGCCTACGCCGCTTGCTCGGCGTAGGCAGGCATCAACGGCAAGAGTGGGCTTAGAAGCGCAGGGTGATACCACCCCCGATGGTCACCGGGTCGACCTTGGCGGTGCCCAGGCGTTCGCCATCGCTATTGCTGATGTGGGTATCCACGTCGGCGTAGTTGACGGAGCCATTGAGCATCAGGTTGTCGGTGATGGCCAGGTCGATACCCACTTGCCCCGCGGCGCCGTAGGAGCGGCGGGCATCGAGTCCCTCGGGCTCGCCGGAGAAGCGGGTGTAGTTGAGACCGGCCCCCACATAGGGCTGTACCCGAGAGTCCAGGCTGCCCATGGGGTAATAGTTGAGCATCAGGTTGACGGGCATGCGATCGATGCTGCCGAGGCTGCTGCTGCCCAGGGTCAGATCATGCTCGAACTTCTCGCTGCCGCTCAGCTCGACACCCAGGTTACCGTAGAACATATAGCCGATACCGTAGGTGAAGCCGCGAGCGTCATCGATATCGAGGCGGCTGCCGGCAACGTCGCCGTTGTTGGAACGGGGCTCGCTCTGGGCGACGCCGCCGCGAACGTAGACGTCGCCGGCCTCGAAAGCCAGGGCCGCCTGACTGGCCAGCAGGCTGGCGCCGAGCAAGGTTGCGGTAACAAGGCGGGGCATCAGGGTCATGGGAGTCTCCTTACGTTTCGATCTCGAGCCATCTAGGGCTCGTAACATTCTACAAGAACAGTATAGGAAACGCTGTTCTTTTTTGCAGGTAGAAAATAACTATCGACGCGATTAGGCGTATTGCCGCGGTTTATCGGATGTTCAGCCTAATTTAGGCCTTCTCTCGGTGAAGATCGGTCGCATTTTTGTATAGGTTTTGTCGCGCGGCGTCATTCGCTCTCTGCCCACGACTCTTCTTTACTGGGGAAGGGCACGAGCGATCGCAAGGAGGTGTGCATGGGGCGTTCCATGATGGCGTTGGGAGTCTCCGCCCTGTTGGCCATGGGGCTGCTATGGCAGCCCCAGGTAATCGGTGCCCTGGGGTGGCCATGGCGCCTGGTGATGGTAGCGCTGGGTGCCTGGGCCCTGGGCGCGGGCTTTATGGTCGGGGGAGGGCTGCGTTTGAAGAGCGCCTGGGGGCGGCGCCTGCTGGGGGAGCCGCTGTGCTGGCCCCTGCTGGGGAGCTTCACGGTGCTTTGGCTGCTGCTGGCGCTATGGTCTTGATACGAGAACGGCATCGGGCCGCCCTGGGGCGGCCCGATGCCGTATGCCTCACGTTGAGCGCGTGATGCGCGCTCATTCAGCGCTGGATTTGCTGATATTCACCGGCATCGGCAGTCACACTGCTCACCACCAGGATGGCAATGAACGAAGCGATAAAGCCAGGAATGATCTCGTAGACACCGGGACCCCCCATGAACTCTCCGTTCCAGCCCAGTGAAATCCAGATCATCACGGTGACGGCACCCACCACCATGCCCGCGATGGCGCCGGCGCCGTTGGTGCGCGACCACATCAGCGACAGGATGATGAGCGGGCCGAAGGCCGCACCAAAGCCTGCCCAGGCGTTACTGACCAGTCCCAGGACCTGAGAGTCCGGATCTGACGCGATGACGGCCGCAACCAAACCCACCAGTACGACACTGATCCGGCCGACGCCGACGGTTTCCTTGTCCGTCGCCTCTTTACGCAGGAACAGGCGGTAGAAGTCCTCGGTCAGCGACGAAGACGACACCAGGAGCTGGCTGGAAATGGTGCTCATGATCGCCGCGAGCAGGGCAGCGTAGAGGAAACCGGTGATCAGCGGATGGAACAGCAGATCCGCCAGGATGATAAAGATCGTTTCCGGATCCTGGACATCCATGCCATTGCGGATCGCATAGGCCCGGCCGAACACGCCCAGAGAGATCGCCCCGACCAGCGAGATGAGCATCCAGCTCATGCCGATGTTACGGGCAACGGGAACATCCTTCAGGGTGCGGATGGCCATGAAACGCACGATGATGTGCGGTTGCCCGAAATACCCCAGTCCCCAGGTCACCGCAGACAGCCAGCCAATAAATGTCAGTCCCTCCGTCCACGACAGTAGCGTGGGGTCGACTTCATTCAGGGTCTGTGACGCCTGGGAGAAACCGCCGCCACCTTCGCCAAAGAGCACCACCGCCGGCATGATCACCAGTGCCAGCATCATGATGCAGCCTTGCACGAAGTCCGTCATGCTCACGGCCAGGAAGCCGCCGATGACGGTATAGACAAGCACCACGCCCAGTGTGATGAGGACCCCCGCGGCGTAGTCGCTCAGGCCACCAATGTTGATCACTCCGGAAAAGGCGCTCTCGAACAGCTTGCCGCCTGCCACCAGGCCTGACGCCGTGTAAACCGCGAAGAAGACGACGATGACGATAGCGGACACCGTTCTCAGCGACATTGCCCGAGTCGGAAACCGGTTTGCCAGGAATTCCGGAATGGTTATCGCGTTACCATAGTGCACCGTCTGTTCGCGAAGGCGTGGTGCGACCAGGGTCCAGTTGAAGAACGCACCCACGAGCAGGCCGATACCGATCCAGGCCGAACCCAGGCCGGATACGAACATTGCCCCGGGCAAGCCCAGTAGCAACCAGCCGCTCATGTCCGAAGCCCCGGCCGACAGGGCCGCCACTTGCGGACTGAGAGCCCGGCCACCCAGCATGTAATCTTCCGACGTGGATGTGGATTTGCGCATCGCATACAAGCCGATGGCGATCATGAGCGCAAAGTAGGCAAAAAGACTGATCCAAACACCAATAGCCATAAAAACTTCTCCAGTTTATTAGGCCGGATGCAGATCCGACAGGTTGTTGGTACGCATGCAGGCCAGAACGCTGATGGTGAACATCACGATCCGGTCGCGCGCGAAGGTGAAGCCGATAGTGGCATTGTTCTCGACCATGAGACAGTTCCTTCAGTCTTGTTGTTGTTGATGGCGAGCGACATTCACTCGTCCCCCAGGGCCAGCAGGGAGGCATTGCCGCCGAGGGCGGCGGTATTGATGGTCAGCGTCTTCTCGGTGGCGAAGCGCAGCAGGTAGTGCGGGCCGCCGGCTTTGGGGCCGGTGCCGGAGAGTCCCTGGCCGCCGAAGGGTTGGACCCCGACCACGGCGCCGATGATATTACGGTTCACGTAGACGTTGCCGACACGAATTTTCTGCGCGATCGCCTCGGCGAAGGATTCGTTGCGGCTGTGCACGCCGAAGGTCAGCCCATAGCCGCGGCCGTTGATCGACTCGATCACCCGGTCCAGCTCGCTGGCCTTGTAGCGCACGATATGCAGGATGGGCCCGAACTGTTCGCGCTCCAGGGCCTCGATGCCGTCGATCTGGAAGGCCGCCGGAGCCACGAAGGTACCGTGGGCGGTATGGGCGGGATCGAGGCGGGTCTCGGCCAGCAGCCGGCCCTCGCCCTTGAGCGTCTCGATATGCGCCATCAGCCCCCGACGGGCGTCCTCGTCGATCACCGGGCCCACGTCGGTGCCCAGGTCGCGGGGGTCGCCCACGCGCAGCTCGGCCATGGCGCCCTCGAGGATCTCGATGACCCGGTCGGCCACGTCGTCCTGGAGGTAGAGCACGCGCAGCGCCGAGCAGCGCTGTCCGGCGCTCTGGAAGGCGGACTGGATGACGTCGGCCACCACCTGCTCGGGCAGCGCGGTGGAGTCGACGATCATGGCGTTCATGCCGCCGGTCTCGGCGATCAGGGTCGGCAGCGGGGCGCCTTCCCGGGCCGCCAGGGCGCGGTTGATGATCTGGGCGGTGTCGGTGCCGCCGGTGAAGACCACCCCGGTGATGCGCGGGTCGCCGCTGAGCACGCTGCCCACGGTGGGACCGTCGCCGGGCAAGAGCTGCACCACGTCGCGGGGCATGCCGGCCTCATGCAGCAGCTCGATGACCCGGTGGGCGACGATCGAGGTCTGCTCGGCGGGCTTGGCCAGCACGGTGTTGCCGGCCACGGCGGCGGCCACCACCTGGCCGCAGAAGATCGCCACCGGGAAGTTCCAGGGGCTGATGGCGGCGAAGACGCCCTTGCCACCCAGCATCAGCTCGTTGGACTCGCCGGTGGGCCCGGGCAGGGCGGTGGGCTCGGCGAACAGCTCCTCGGCGCGCATGGCGTAGTAGCGGCAGAAATCCACCGCCTCCTTGATCTCGTCGACGCCGTCGGTGAGCAGCTTGCCACCCTCCCGGGAGCACAGCGTCATCAACTCCGCCATATGTTCTTCCATCAGGTCGCCCAGGCGGCGAATGATGGCGGCCCGCTCCGCTACCGGGGTGGCCTCCCAGCGGGGGAAGGCGGCCCAGGCGGCATCCACGGCCTGGGCGGCCTGCTCCTGGGTGGTCCACTGCACGCTGCCCACCCGCTGATTGCGGTCGAAAGGACAGGTCACTTCATGGGTCTGGGCGGCGTCGTCGGCCACCGCCACGGCCAGCAGCGGCTTGGCGCGATAGGTCTTGTCCATGAAGCCCGCCATCTTGTCCATGAGCGGCTGGTAGTGGCTGCGAATATTCAAGTTGACTCCCCGCGAGTTCTTGCGTTGTGGTCCATAGATATCCCGCGGCAGCGGGATGCGATGATTGGCGTAGCGCTCCTGCTGGTTCAGGGTCTCCACCGGGTGCACGCAGAGCGACTCCACCGGCACCTTGGGGTCCACCAGCTGATGAACGAATGACGAGTTGGCGCCGTTTTCCAGCAGGCGGCGCACCAGGTAGGGGAGCAGGTCCTTGTGGGCCCCCACCGGGGCATAGATGCGGCAGTAGGTGCCCTGGGGGGCGCGCCTCAGGGCGGCGTCATAGAGGGCCTCGCCCATGCCGTGCAGGCGTTGGAACTCCAGCCGGCGGTCGGCGGCGTTGGCCAGTTCGAGGATGGCGCTGATGGTATGGGCGTTATGGGTCGCGAACTGCGGGAAGATGCGTCCCCGGGTGTTGTCCGACAGCAGGTAGTTGGCGCATACCAGATAGGCCACGTCGGTGCTGGCCTTGCGGGTGAAGACCGGGTAGCCATCGACGCCGAGCTGCTGGGACTCCTTGATCTCGCTGTCCCAATAGGCCCCCTTGACCAGGCGCACCGGGATCTCGTCGCCCTGCAGGCCGGCCAGGCGGGTCAGGTACTGCAGGGCGGGCAGGGCGCGCTTGGAGTAGGCCTGCACCACCAGGCCGAAGTGCCCCCAGCCCTTGGCGGCGTCGCTCTCGTAGACGGCACGGAACACCTCCAGCGACAGCTCCAGGCGATCCACCTCCTCGGCGTCGATGGTGATGGCCACGTCACGCGCCCGGGCCAGGGAGACCAGCTCGCGGACCGTGGCGGTGAGCTCCTCGAGGACCTGGCCGCGGCGGCCGAACTCGTAGCGGGGGTGCAGCGCCGAGAGCTTGATGGAGACCGAGGGCGCCGGGGTCTTGTCGCTCAGTGCCTGGCTGGTCTTGCCGACCCGCTCGATGGCCAGGGCGTAGTCGTCGAAGTAGCGCTGGGCATCCTTGCGGGTGCGGGCGGCCTCGCCGAGCATGTCGTAGGAATAGGTATACCCCTTGTCGAACAGCGGCCTGGAACGCTTCAGCGCCTCGTCGATATCGCGACCGAGGACGAACTGCTTGCCCATTACCTTCATCGCCTCGCGCATGGCGCGGCGGATCACCGGCTCGCCCATGCGGTTGACCAGCTTGTTGATGAAGCCGCTGGGCTTGCCGTCCCTGGGCTTGTCCATGGTGACGACCCGGCCGGTCATCAGCAGGCCCCAGGTGGAGGCGTTGACCAGCCAGGAATCGCTCTGCCCCACATAGGACTGCCAGTCCGCCGGGCCCAGCTTGTCCTCGATCAGTGCATCGGCGGTCTCCTTGTCGGGGATGCGCAGCATGGCCTCGGCCAGGCACATCAGCATCAGCCCCTCGTGGGTATCCAGGCTGTACTGCTGCAGCAGCTCATCGATGGTATCCACGGCGGTATCCATCTCGCGCACTTCCCGCACCAGCTCGGCGGTCTTTCCGGCGATGCGCTGGAAGTCGGCCTCATTGGCGGAGAGGAAGTTCACCAGCTCACCCACGAAGGTATCCTCGTCGACGATGTAGTGATCGCTGATACGCTGGAAGAGGGTATCGAGGTCCTGTTGCCAGGTGGATGCGTCGAGCAGGGTCTTGGCTGTGAGCATGTCACTCTCCCGGAAGCCTTTTTTGGATGGCTTGAATGTAGGGTGGGAGAGTCGCGAGCGTCTTGCCAATTTCTCGGCAGGAATTGTCAAAAAGCCGGGGTCTGTGACAAAAAGCCGCGAAAATTACGACTTTGGTCGAGTGTCGGCGAGCCGCTGGGAAGGCATCCGCCGTAGCTGGCCGGGGGGGTGGCCATAGCGGCGTCGAAAGGCGTGGGAGAGGGCGCTCTGGTTGGCGAAGCCGGTGAGGGCGGCGACCTCCGACAGCGGCAAACGACTCGAGACCAGCAGGCGATGGGCCGCCTCCAGGCGCTTGCGCAGCAGATACTGGTAGGGGGGCAGGCCGGTCTGGCGGCGGAAGCGCTCGCTGAAGTGCGCCTCGCTGAGGCAGGCCTCCTGGGCCAGGTCGGCTACCGTCAGGTGGCTGGCCAGATGGCGGTCGATAAAGCGATCCAGGGTGCGCAGATCCAGGGGGCGACCGGGCTGGGGACGCTCTTCGGGAAGCAGGCGGGCGTGCAGGCAGCCCAGCAGGGTGGCGGTGAGCAGATCATCCTGAAGCCGCGGCACCGGGGCGCGAGCTTGCTCCAGTTCCAGGGTCACGAAGGCCAGGTAGCGGCGCAGGGGCTCGTCCAGGGCGAAGAAGCGCGGCGCGTCGAAGAGTCGGGCCAGTGCATGATAGTGGCCGGTCAGGGGGGCCGCGTCTCCGGGCAGGTCGAGGATCAGCTGGCGGTTGTCGCCGATGCCTTCGTAGTAGTGCACATGGCTGGCGGGGACGATGCAGCCTGAGAGGGGGGCGATGGAGCCGCCCAGCCCCTCGATCTCGAATTCCGCGTGGCCGGTCAGCCCGATCACGATCTGGTGGAAGTCGTGGTCATGGTGGCGGGTGGTATTGTCGAGGGGGATCAGGCGGATGGCACTGGGCATGGCGCGACCTCGAGCTTCGGTAAACGGCGCAGGCGAGCCATTATATCAGTCTTTGGCCTTACGGGACGTTACCGGGACTGCCGCCGTGCCTGATGGCGAGCCAGGTGCTCGCGGAGTGCCGCCAGTTCGGCGCAGCCTTCCCGGGTGAAGAGCTTGCCACCCTGGGCGGCCTGCCAGGGGCGGCCATGCTCGTCCATCAGGCGCTGGGCGCGGCGGCGGATGCCCTCCAGGGCGTCATCATGGCGGATCGGGTAGTTGACGATGGTCTGCCACTCGGTCTCCTGTACCGTGCCCTCCAGGGCGCGGTCGAACAGCGCCAGCAGGTCTTCGGCCTCGGTGCGGTAGCGGGGCGTGCGCGAGAGCAGCAGGATGGCCACCATGCCACCGATAATCAGCAGGCAGACGGCAAAGATCAGCAGGAATAGCGCCATGGGCAACCGCTCGTGGGACGCGTGCCGCTTGGGCGAGAACTTGCGCGAGCCGGGGGGGAGCGAAGAAGCAGCGACACGAGGGGAAATAGTGGAGCGGGTGAAGGGAATCGAACCCTCGTCTTAAGCTTGGGAAGCTTCTGCTCTACCATTGAGCTACACCCGCGAAGCGGAATGATAGTAAAAGCAAATGCTTAGGCTTGCAAGCCGCGATGGGGCTTTCTGCGGCCTTTCCCGCTAACTGATTGATCTTTCATGGTTCTCCACGGCGAGAAGCACGAACGCCGCCGAGGCCGGCGGCGTTCTCCAGGTTCGTGATTCGCCTCAGGCGATAAAGTGGGCCAAGGGCCCTTCCTGGGGCGTCAGCAGGGGAAAGCGCTGGGAGAGGCTGATCTGGCCCTGGCGAGCGATGGCGACCTGAATGCCGCGACCGCAGCAGCGACATTGCACATAGGTGTCGAGGCGCAGGCGCCGGGCGCTGAAGTCGCCACCGATGCGCGACAGGCTAGGCGCCGTTTCCCGGGCCCCGCAGGCGCAGTCGATGGCCCAGTGCTGAGTGTCGGTCTGGTAGACATGAATCGCTGGCATGCTGAGCCTCCTGTGAAGCGTGGTACTTCCTGTGCCCTAGTACCAGAGTGGCAGGTGAGGCTCGGTAATGCTGTCAGCCATTGCCGACAGGGGTTGTCGTATCTGGAGGAAAGAGCTCGCTGGAACAAGGGGTTGCCACGCATCAGGCAAGAGTGTTGAAAGTGCGGACAGAAAGTTTGCTTGGGCGTGGAGAATTTTCGCTGCCCCGTGGTCACACTGAAGGCGAGCACGATGAATTCAGTCGATGGCAGTCGCACTGGGTTTCCATTGGAGCTTGCGTTTCGATCCCTTTTGCCGCCCGTGCTTAGGCCCGGGCGGCTTTTCTTTGCCTGGCGATCGTCGGTCATACAGCAACCGCCCCGGACGAAGCCGGGGCGGGGAAAGGGAAGGGCGGTCCGGGGGCTAGCGTTTGCGCATCCGCAGGATGGCATTGATCACATCGCGTCGGGTGACGATGCCCACCAGGCGTTCCTGCTCCACCACCGGGTAGACCTTAGGCTTGGTGCCCAGCATCTCCTGGGCCAGGTCGGTGATGCTCTTGTTGGGCGTCACCGAGAGCACCTCGTGGCGCATCAGTTCCTTGATCAGGGGCGGTTCGTCATTGAGGTAGGTGCTCTCCAGCAGCTTGCCGAGCACGTCCTGTTCGGAAATAAAGCCAATCAGGTTATCGCGGTCGTCGACGACCGGCGCCCCAGGCAGGCGGTGGAGTGCCAGCCCCTCGACAAGGTTGGACACCGAGGCGTTACCGCGGACCCGATAGCAGTCGCGGGACATGATCTCACGGACGGTGGTAGGCGCCTTGTTGGGCATGGCGAGTCTCCTTTGCTGCGGTCGTGCCGGCCCGCTCTCGCGGGCCGGCCAGAGCGAGCGATGCCGTCGGTCAGTCACCGGGGCCACACTCCATGCAGCGCTCGACGATGCGCTCGCCGAGTTGGAGGTTGGCATTCAGGTCACGCAGTGCGGTGCGTAGCCCCTCCTCGATCACCGGGTGATAGAAGGGCATGGCCAGCATCTGCGCCACCGTCAGTCGCTGCTGCAGGGCCCAGGCCAGCAGGTGAGCCAGGTGTTCGGCTCGGGGGCCGAAGATTTCGGCCCCGAGGAAGAGCCCGCTGCCCTGCTCGGCATAGACCCGCATCCGGCCGCGATTGACCCCCATGACCCGGGAGCGGCCCTGATCCTCGAAAGAGACTTCTCCCGTGGCCAGGCAGTCGCAGCCGCCGTGGCGTCGCTCGAGTTCAGCATAGCCGAGGCCGACGCTGGCCATCTGCGGGTCGCTAAACACTACGGCCAACGGTGCGCGACGCTGGGCGGCACGCAGCTCCGGGTAGCGACCGGCATTGTCACCGGCGATGCGTCCCTCGTCGCTGGCCTCGTGCAGCAGCGGCAACTGCTGGTTGGCGTCCCCGGCGATAAAGATATGGCTGGGGCCGCCATCGGCATTGCGGCACTGCAGGGTATGAGGGCTGAAGTCGGGGATACCGCGCTCGTCCAGGGCGAGATGGGCCTGGTCGATATCCAGGCGATCCACATTGGGGCGTCGTCCGGTGGCCGCCAGCAGGTAGTCGAAGCGTTCGGTAAGGCGCTTGCCACTGCCGCGTTCGATAAAGGTGATCACCACCGCCTCGCCATCCCGTTCGATGGTTTCCACCTTGGCGTCCGGATCGACATAGAACTCCAGGTTGAAGGTACGATCGGCGTAGGCGCGCAGGTCGGGGTCCTGAAGCGAGCCCAGGGCGCCACCGACGCCGAACAGGCGGATCCGCACCCCCAGGCGGTGCAGGGCCTGACCCAGCTCCAGGCCGATGACGCCGGGGCCGAAGATGGCCACCGACGCGGGCAGGTCGTTCCACTCGAAGAGATCGTCGTTGACCACAAGGCGATCGCCGGCAGCATGGAAGAAGTCCGGATAGCTGGGCCGCGAGCCGGTGGCGATCACGATGCGCTTGGCATGCACCCGAGTATGCTCATCGACGATCAGGGTATGGGGATCGACGAAGCGGGCATGGCCGCGCAGGCGATCGGCCTCGGGCAGCCGTTCCACCGAGTCGACCACGAAGCCAACGAAGCGATCCCGCTCACGCTTGACCCGGTCCATCACGGCCTCGCCATCGACGCGAATCCGGCCCTCCACATGCACGCCGAAGAGGTCGGTATGCCGGGCCTGATGGGCCGCCTCGGCGGCGGCGATCAGCAGCTTGGAGGGCATGCAGCCGACCCGGGCACAGGTGGTGCCATAGGGACCGGACTCGATCATCACCACCTCGCCGCCATGCTGCTTGGCGGCCCGGTAGGCCCCCAGGCCGGCGGTACCGGCGCCGATAATGGCGATATCGACCTGGCGTTCTTGCATCGTGCTTTCCTTCTTCCGTTAACGAGGGTGGCCCTGGAACCTCGCCGCGCGAGACCCTTCCAATCTAGTGAGTCTCCGGTGTGGGTGCCATGGCGTAGTAACGGCAGTATCCGTGGCGCGTTATGCTAGATAAAGTTGATTGGTTTTAATGATTTAATAGTCACGAGTAATCAAGAGTGGGAGGCGAGTCATCATGGATGCACGCGAATACCTGGCCAGGAAGGGCGTGGCGATCGGCAAGGACGAGGACAAGCCCAATACCCTGGAGGAGCTGGCCTGGTCCCGGGCCCGTCAGTCGGGCCAGCGTCCGCCCCGGGCGGGGACCCCCCACGACTGGGAGGACTGGGCGCGCTATCACGACGAGCTGGCCGGTGAGGCCGAGGCGCTGGGGCAGAAGATCGACCCCGAGGCGCATCTGCACTACGAGGCCGAGGGGCACGCCGAGGCGCCGCTGATAAGGCCCCGGCGATCCAAGAAGTAGGCTTCCCGAGTCGCGCCTGCGGCGGCGTCCACGGGGCTGGGCCTAGCGCTGATCAGGAGGCGGCCTCCCCGAGCCTGGTGCCCGGGCTCAGGTGCTCGGCCAGATAAGCCTCCAGGCGCTGGAGTTCGCTATCGCTCAGGTGCAGTCCCAGCTTGGTGCGCCGCCAGAGGATGTCCTCGGCGCTGCGCGCCCACTCCCGCTCCACCAGGTAGTCCACTTCGCGGCGGCTCAGGCCGGCGCCGAAGTCCTCGCCGAGGTCGGCCTCCCCCCGGCAATCGCGCAGGAACTCCAGGCACAGGCTGCCATAGCTGGCGGCGAAGCGTCGCGCCCGGGCCTCACCCAGGAAAGGATAGTCGGCCAGTAGTCGCGCCACGAAGGCCGCCTGGCTGCCGATATCGCCTCCGGGCAGGAGGGCTTCGGCGGTCCAGGCCGGGCCCATGTCGGGCAGGTGGGGGGCCAACTGGGCCAGGGCGCTCTCGGCCAGCTTGCGGTAGGTGGTGATCTTGCCACCGAACACCGACAGCAGGGGAGGGCCCTGGGTGTCCAGGTCGAGGGTGTAGTCGCGGGTCATGGCGGAGGGGTCGGTGGACTCGTCGTCGCACAGCGGGCGCACCCCCGAATAGGAGGAGACCACGTCGTCGCGGCTCAGCTGGGTGCGGAAGTGCTCGTTGACCACGGCGAGGATATAGCCGGTCTCCTCATCGCTGATTCGCACCTGGGCCGGATCGCCCCGGTAGCGGCGGTCGGTGGTGCCGATCAGGCTGAAATCCTGCTGGTAGGGCAGCACGAAGACGATGCGGCCGTCCTGGTTCTGCAGGATATAGGCGTGCTCGTCGTCGTGGATCCGCGGCACGATCAGGTGGCTGCCCTGGATCATGCGGATACCGTAACGGGAGCGCCGCTCCGTACCCTCGCGAATAAACTCCTCCACCCAGGGGCCCGCCGCATTGACCAGCGCCTTGGCACGGCGGGTCTGACGGCGCCCGCTGGCGCCCTCTTCCAGGGTGACTTCCCAGACATCGTCCACTTGGCGTGCCTGGACGCAGCGGGTACCGACCAGGATCTCGGCCCCTTGCTGCTTGGCCTGAAGGGCATTGAGGACCACCAGTCGGGCGTCGTCGACCCAGCAGTCGGAGTACTCGAAGCCCTGGGTGATCTCGGGCTTGAGGGGGCCCTGGCCGGCGAAGCGCAGGCGCCGGGAGCCGGGCAGGCTGTCGCGTTTGCCCAGGTGGTCATAGAGGAAGAGGCCGGTGCGGATCATCCAGGCCGGGCGCAGGTGAGGGCGGTGGGGCAGGATAAAGCGCAGCGGCCAGATGATATGCGGCGCCTTCTTGAGCAGCACCTCGCGTTCCTTGAGGGCCTCGCGGACCAGGCGAAACTCGCGATGCTCCAGATAGCGCAGGCCGCCGTGAATCAGCTTGCTGCTGGCCGAGGAGGTGGCGCTGGCCAGGTCACGCTGTTCGCACAGGGCGACCCGGAGGCCGCGACCGGCGGCGTCATTGGCGATGCCGGTGCCGTTGATGCCGCCACCGATAACGAAGAGATCGAGAAGGGGAGTCTGCGAGGCCATGGTGTGCTTCCGTTGTCGTTATGAATCCGCAAAAAGTGCTGATGTTTGAAAACGAAAATAGAAGAAGACCAGTTGAACATCAAGCGCTCGCGAGGAGCCGTTTCTGCGTCGGCAGCGGGGAGAGGACGAGGGGGTATGATTATTTCGTTGATTTTCAATGGTAAATCCGCGGTTTCTCCGGCGTGAAGCGGATCGCCAGGCGGGTGGGTTAGACGAATGTCGTATCTCTTTAAGGTGCGTTTTTGTTGTGTGTCGACGGCTGGGTGGCTAGATTCGTGGTCGCAAACAAACATTGAGAATGAATCTGTGTTCGATTTCATTCGTGGTCGATGTTTGAGAGTCCTCTGTTGGAGTGTCGATCTCCGCTTGGGCGCCCCGGGGCGACCGGGGAGAAGTGGGTCGGCTGCGACATGACATGACAACCAAAACGATAATGGAGAGCGTGATGACTCCCTTTCTGGGTGAGCTAATCGGAACGATGATCCTGATCATCTTCGGCGGCGGGGTGGTCGCCGGGGTAGTCCTCAAGGGCTCCAAGGCCGAGGCCAGTGGCTGGATCGTGATCACCTTCGGCTGGGGGCTGGGAGTCGCCATGGCCATCTATGCGGTGGGGCAGTTCAGCGGGGCCCATATCAACCCGGTGGTCACGATCGGCCTGGCCACCATCGGGGAATTTCCCTGGCGCCTGGTGCCTGTCTATGTCATCGCCCAGTTGATCGGTGCCTTCGTGGGGGCCCTGGTGGTCTGGCTGCACTACTTCCCCCACTGGGAAGCCACCGAGGATGTCGATGCCAAGCTGGCGGTGTTCTGTACCGCGCCGGCCATTGCCCATGCGCCGGCCAACCTGATCAGCGAAATCGTCGGTAGCTTCGTGTTGGTGCTGGGAGTGCTGGCCATCGGTGCCAACACCTTCAGCGAGGGCCTCAATCCGTTGATCATCGGCCTGCTGATCGTGGCCATCGGCCTCTCCCTGGGCGGGACCACCGGCTACGCCATCAACCCGGCCCGCGACCTGGGGCCGCGCCTGGCCCATTACCTGTTGCCCATCGCCGGCAAGGGCGGCAGCAACTGGAAATATGCCTGGGTGCCCGTGGTGGGGCCGCTGCTGGGCGGCATCGCCGGCGCCCTCTTCTATCGGCACGTGTTTATCGAGAACAGCGGCCTGGCGGTGGGGGTGGCCCTGGGAATCGTCGCCATCAGCCTGGCCACCGGGGTCCTGGGGGTCCTGAAACGCACTTCCGTGGCGGATGCCTGAGCCTTGCTCGGACAGGTCCGCCCGTATGTCTCACAATGACAATAACCGTTGGAGTCAGGAGTCTGAACGCCATGCACAAACCCTATATTCTCGCCTTCGATCAGGGCACCACTAGCTGTCGCGCGATTCTCTTCGACCGTGATGCCCGCATCGTCGGCATCGCCCAGAAGGAGTTCACTCAACACTACCCCACGCCGGGCTGGGTCGAGCACGACGCCATGGAGATCTGGGGCAGCCAGATGGGGGTCGCCCGGGAGGTGCTCGAGACCAACGGCATCAAGCCCTCCGAGGTGGCCGCCATCGGCATCACCAACCAGCGCGAGACCACCGTGGTCTGGGATCGCCACACCGGCCGGCCGATCTACAACGCCATCGTCTGGCAGGATCGCCGCACCGCGGAATTCTGCGACGAGCTCAAGGCCCAGGGGCTGGAGGCCTATATCCGTGACACCACCGGCCTGGTGGTCGACGCCTACTTCTCCGGCACCAAGGTGCGCTGGATCCTCGACAACGTGGCGGGGGCCCGGGAGCGGGCGGAGCGGGGCGACCTGCTGTTCGGCACCATGGACAGCTGGCTGGTGTGGAACCTGACCCGCGGCGAGCGTCACGTGACCGACTACAGCAATGCCTCCCGCACCCTGCTCTATAACATTCGCGAGCTGGAGTGGGATGGACGCATGCTGGATGTGCTGGGCATTCCCTCCAGCATGCTGCCCGAGGTGCGCTCCTCCAGCGAGGTCTATGGCACCACCGGTGCCGAGATGTTCGGTGGTGCGCGGATTCCCATCGCCGGTATCGCCGGTGACCAGCAGGCGGCCCTGTTCGGCCAGGCCTGCTTCGAGCCGGGCATGGTCAAGAACACCTATGGCACCGGCTGCTTCCTGCTGATGAATACCGGCGAGACCCCGGTGCCGTCGAAGTCCGGGCTGCTGACCACCATCGCCTGGGGCATCGACGGCCGGGTCGAGTACGCCCTGGAGGGTTCGATCTTTATCGCCGGGGCCGCGGTGCAGTGGCTGCGCGACGAGCTCAAGCTGATCGACTCCGCCGAGGACTCCGAGTACTACGCCGGCAAGGTGGACGATGCCGGCGGTGTCTATGTGGTGCCGGCCTTCGCCGGGCTGGGGGCCCCCTACTGGGACATGTACGCCCGGGGCGCCATGTTCGGCCTGACCCGGGGCACCCGCAAGGAGCATATTACCCGCGCCACCCTGGATGCCCTGGCCTACCAGACCAAGGACGTGATCGATGCCATGCAGGCCGACTCCGGGATCACTCTCAAGTCGCTGCGGGTGGACGGGGGGGCCGTGGCCAACAACATCATGATGCAGTTCCAGGCCGATATGCTGGGGGTGGACGTGGAGCGCCCGCGGATCACCGAGACCACCGCCCTGGGTGCCGCCTACCTGGCGGGCATCGCCGTGGGGATCTGGACCCAGCAGGAGGTGGCCGCCAAGGGGGAGCTGGACCACAGCTTCTCCCCGCAGATGGCCCCCGAACTGCGTGATCGTAAGTATCGCGGCTGGAAGAAGGCAGTGAAGCGCACCATGGACTGGGAGCGCGAGGATGCCGAAGAGGCGACCGCCGACTGAGTGGCCTCGACGGTCTCTCTCGTAGCCTTTTGCCCCGACCCGTTCGGGGCTTTTTTGTCCCTTCTGCTCCGTTGATAAGGGTCTTGCCGTGCCAGGGCGGCGCCTCGCTCGGCGCTATTCGAAAGTTTATGTTAGAAATCGAACATTCGGAATAATGCGGCGCTTATCGCCGCGTAGGGCCGCCTACGCGGCTCTGTCTCGACGACGTCGATAAATTAACATTTTGAAATTTAAGTGTATTTTCGATATCTCGACGGTTGATGCCGTCGATTCTAGAAGGCTGGATAATGGCCGATCGATTCCTTCGACTAAGGTCTAGTGTATTTAATCGCGCATCCTATTGCCGATGACCCGCTGCTGGACTAGCCTGATTATCGTAAACGAACATTTCTTTTTCGTTTGTACGGTTCGAGGGGGTAGGCAGGCGTCACTCCCTCGCCCGACACGAGTCGGCCCTGGTCGGGGGCCGGGCCCCTCCAAGCCGAAGAGGCCATCTATCCGACCCTGATTTCGCGACGCAGATCGACGACAACGACAACAACTCTCGAGCGAGCACATCATGTCTCTGAAACTCGACAGCATTGATCATGTGGTCAATGGCAACACCCATATCGAGGGCATTGACCTGGAGCTGGCCCCTGGCTCCTTCAATGTCCTGCTGGGGCGAACCCTAGCCGGCAAGACGACCCTGATGCGCCTGATGGCCGGCCTCGACCGCCCCACCCGCGGACGCATCCTGATGAACGGCGAGGACGTCACCGGGGTGTCGGTACGCCGGCGCAACGTCTCCATGGTCTATCAGCAGTTCATCAACTACCCCACCCTGACGGTCTTCGACAATATCGCCTCGCCGCTGCGCCTGGCGCGGGTGGCCAAGGCCGAGATCACCCGCCGGGTCCATGAGGTGGCGGAAATGCTGCACATCGACCACCTGCTGAGCCGCTACCCCCAGGAGCTCTCCGGGGGCCAGCAGCAGCGCACCGCCATGGGGCGGGCCCTGGTCAAGGAGGCGGACCTGATCCTCTTCGACGAGCCCCTGGTCAACCTGGATTACAAGCTTCGCGAGGAGTTTCGCCAGGAGCTTCGGGAGCTGTTCAAGGCGCGCAACTGCATCGCCGTCTATGCCACCACCGAGCCCAACGAGGCCCTGGCCCTGGGGGGCAGGACGGCGGTGCTCCACGAGGGCCGCCTGCTGCAATATGGGCGCACCGAGGATGTCTACCACCGGCCGCGGGACCTGCTCACCGCCGAGATGTTCTCCGAACCACCCATCAATGTGGTGCCGGGGCTGGTCTCCGGCCGCGAGGTCACCTTCGATCGCAGCATGCACTTTCCCCTCAACGAGGACCTGGGCTCCCTGTCTCCCGGGCAGTACCACTTCGGGGTGCGCCCCTCGCATATCGGCCTGACGCCCCAGGCCGACGATGACCTGGAGCTCGAGGTGCGGGTCGAGCTGGCCGAGATCAGCGGCTCCGAGACCTTCCTGCACGTGGGCAACGAGCTGTTCTCCCTGGTCCTCCACCTGGCGGGGGTGCACGAGTTCCGGGTCGATCAGTCCCTCAAGGTCTACCTGCCGACCCACCGGGTCTATGCCTTCGACCGGGATGGCGCCGTGGTGCATATCCCGTCGCACCTGGGAGGAAAGTGAGATGGCGCAGATTACCCTCAACGCCCTGGCGCATACCTACAGTCCCGATCCCGCTGGGCCCGAGGACTACGCCATTCGCCAGATGAGCCATGTGTGGCAGCAGGGCGGTGCCTATGCCCTGCTGGGGCCCTCCGGCTGCGGCAAGTCGACCCTGCTCAATATCATCTCGGGCCTGCTGGAGCCCTCGGACGGCGAGGTGATCTTCGATGATCGCATCGTCAATGCCCTGCCTCCGGAGGAGCGTAATATCGCCCAGGTTTTCCAGTTTCCGGTGATCTACGACACCATGACGGTGTTCGACAACCTGGCCTTCCCGCTGCGCAATATCAAGACGCCGGAGGCGCAGATCAAGGGCAAGGTGGAGGAGGTGGCCGATATCCTCGACCTGACCCCGCTGCTGTCGCGCAAGGCCAAGAACCTGACCGCCGACGAGAAGCAGAAGGTCTCCATGGGGCGCGGCCTGGTGCGCGATGACGTCTCCGCCATCCTCTTCGACGAGCCGCTGACGGTGATCGATCCCCAGCTCAAGTGGAAGCTGCGCCGCAAGCTCAAGGAGATCCATCAGCGCTTCAATATCACCATGATCTACGTCACCCATGACCAGCTGGAGGCGTCCACCTTCGCCGACAAGATCGCGGTGATGTACGAGGGGCAGGTGGTGCAGTTCGGCACGCCCCGGGAGCTCTTCGAGACCCCGGCGCATACCTTCGTGGGCTATTTCATCGGCAGCCCCGGCATGAACTTCCTGGAGGTCACCCTGACGCCCCGGGGGCTCGTCTTCGGGACCCTGCCCATCCCGGTGGCGCCGGCCCTGCTGGAGGCGGCTCGCCGCAGCGGTTCGAGCAACATCAAGCTGGGCATTCGTCCCGAATTTATCGAGGTGAGTGACGCACCCGGCGAGGACACCCTGGCGGTCGAGGTGGAGGACCTTCAGGACCTGGGGACCTACGCCATCCTCTCCTTCCGGCTCGGCGGCGCCGCCTTCAAGGCACGCCTCGACGAGGGCGTCTCGCCGCAGGGCCCGCGGGCCCAGGTGCGACTGCCCGTGGAAGCCACGCATCTCTATATCGATGAATACCGGGTGGAGGTGGCCCAATGAACAAGGTACAGAACAACAAGGCCTGGTTCCTGGTCTTGCCCATGCTGCTGCTGGTGGCCTTCTCCGCCATCATCCCCCTGATGACCGTGGTCAACTACTCGGTACAGGACGTCTTCGACCCCAATACCCGCTTCTTTACCGGGACCGAGTGGTTCGTGGCGATGCTCAATGATCCGGCGCTGCAGGGTGCCCTGCTGCGTCAATTCGCCTTCTCCTTCACCATCCTGGCGATCCAGATCCCCCTGGGCATCGGTATCGCCCTGCTGATGCCCAAGCAGGGCTGGCGGGCCTCCCTGGTGCTGATCCTGGTGACCCTGCCGTTGCTGATTCCCTGGAACGTGGTGGGCAGCATCTGGCAGATCTTCACCCGCGGCGATATCGGCCTGATGGGCTGGGGGCTGCGCGAGCTGGGCTACGGCTACAACATCACCCGTAACCCGGTGGATGCCTGGGCCACCATTATCCTGATGGATGTCTGGCACTGGACGCCGCTGATCGCGCTGCTCTGCTACAGCGGGCTGCGCTCGATTCCCGAGGCCTACTACCAGGCGGCGCGTATCGACCGCGCCTCGCGCTGGGCGGTGTTCCGCTATATCCAGCTGCCCAAGCTGACCAATGTGCTGGTGATCGGCGTGCTGCTGCGCTTCATGCACTCCTTCATGATCTATGCCGAGCCCTTCGTGCTGACCGGTGGCGGGCCGGGGAGTTCTACCACCTTCCTCAGCCAGTCCCTGGCGATCATGGCCATCGCCCAGTTCGATGTCGGGCCGTCGGCCGCCTTCTCGCTGATCTACTTCCTGATCATCTTGCTGGTCTGCTGGGTGTTCTACACCGCCATCATGAACCTGCAAAAAGACAAGCACTGACCGGGGGCCACCATGAATCCGAGCACCGATACGCTGACCAGTCCCGACCGCCAGGCGGAGCGTCGTACCGATCCCGAGGCGGCCGAAGCGGTGGTACCCACCCGCGTCGAACGCCGCACCCGGGGCCCCTCCAGGGGACGCTCCCGGCTGCTGCTGGGGCTCTATCTGCTGTTTATCCTGCTGCCGATCTATTGGCTGCTGAACATGTCGTTCCAGACCAATACCGAGATTCTCGGCACCCTGTCGTTCTGGCCGCAGGATCTGACCTTCGAGAACTATGCCAATATCTTCACCGACCCCACCTGGTACATGGGCTACGTGAACTCCATCGGCTATGTGCTGATGAACATGCTGATCAGCATCTCGGTGGCGCTGCCCGCCGCCTATGCCTTCAGCCGCTATCGTTTCATCGGCGACAAGCACCTCTTCTTCTGGCTGCTGACCAACCTGATGGCGCCGCCGGCGGTCTTCCTGCTGCCCTATTTCCAGCTCTACTATTCGGTGGGGCTCTTCGATACCCATGTCGCCGTGGCCCTGGCCCACTGCCTGTTCAATATTCCCCTGGCGGTGTGGATCCTCGAGGGCTTTATGAGCAGTGTGCCCAAGGAAGTGGACGAGACCGCCTATATCGACGGCTACAGCTTCCCCGCCTTCTTCGTGAAGATCTTTATTCCGATGATCCGCTCCGGGATCGGCGTCACCCTGTTCTTCCTGTTCATGTTCTCCTGGGTGGAGCTGCTGCTGGCGCGGACCCTGACCGCCACCAATGCCCAGCCGATCGCTTCCATCATGACCCGCACCTCCACCGCCTCGGGCATCGACTGGGGCACCCTGGCCGCGGCCGGGGTGCTGACCATCATCCCCGGCATCGTGGTGGTCTACTTCGTGCGCAACCATATCGCCAAGGGCTTCGCCCTGGGCCGTACCTGAGGAGTCATGTCATGTCCTGGATGGTCTGGACCCTACCCACGGCGGTGTTCTTTTCCACCATCGCCGCCATGCTGGCCGGCATGACGGCCTGGGAAGTGATCTCGCCCTCGGTGGAGCGCAAGGGCTTCCTGCCGATTGCCACCACCCGCGGCGACCGCCTCTTTATTGGCCTGCTGTCCGCCGCCTATATCCATCTGGCGGTGATCGGCTTCACCTCCCTGAGCATCTGGCTCGCCCTGGCCGTCTCCGTGGCCTGGCTATTGATCCTGATGCGCTGGGGCTAGCCGAGGAGAGGAACACCCAAGCGTAGTAATCAGCGCGGCAGGGAGGCCGCGACCACCCCAAACCAGGATGGTTTCCATAAGCGAAATGAGGTCGATATGAAGAACAAGAGACTGGGCCTGGCGATCGTCGCCTCTGGGCTGCTGATCGCCTCGGGCGGGGCGCACGCCATCGATGAACAGCGCCGCGCGGTGATCGAGCGCTGGGTGGACGAGGTCTTCCAGGACTCCACCCTGACCCGCGAGCAGCAGATCGCCGAGCTCGAGTGGTTCGCCCGGGTCGCCGAGCCGTTTCGCGGCATGAGCATCAATACCGTGGCGGAGGGGCTGACGACCCACGAGTACGAGCGGGATGTTCTCGCCCAGGCCTTCAGCGAGATCACCGGCATCGAGGTGACCCACAACATCATCGGCGAGGGTGATGTGGTGGATAACATGCAGACCCAGATGCAGTCGGGGCGCAATATCTACGATGCCTATGTGAACGACTCCGATGCCATCGGTACCCATATTCGCTATGGCACCACCATCAACCTTTCCGAGGCCATGGCCAACGAGTGGGCCGACTTCACCCTGCCCAGCCTGGACCTGGATGACTTTATCGGCATCCAGTACACCACGGGCCCCGATGGCAGCCTCTATCAGCTGCCGACCCAGCAGTTCGCCAACCTCTACTGGTTCCGCTACGACTGGTTCCAGCGCGAGGACCTCCAGGCCCAGTTCCGCGAGCGCTACGGTTATGAGCTGGGCGTGCCCACCAACTGGACCGCCTACGAGGATATCGCCGAGTTCTTCTCCGAACACGTGGAGGAGATCGATGGCGTGCGGGTCTATGGTCATATGGACTATGGGCGGCGCGACCCCTCCCTGGGCTGGCGCTTCCACGACTCCTGGCTCTCCATGGCGGGCATGGGCAGCCCCGGGGTGCCCTTCGGCAACCCGGTGGACGATTGGGGCATCCGCGTCGATGAGCAGAGCCGGCCGGTCGGGGCCAGCGTCAGCCGTGGCGGCGCCACCAATTCGCCGGCGTCCGTCTTTGCGGTGACCAAGATGGTCGACTGGTTGCGCGACTATGCACCCCCCGAGGCCCAGGGCATGACCTTCGGCGAGGCCGGTCCGGTGCCGGCCCAGGGCAATATCGCCCAGCAGATGTTCTGGTACACCGCCTTTACCGCGGACATGACCGACCCGAGCCTGCCGGTGACCGACGATGAGGGCAATCCCCTCTGGCGCATGGCGCCGTCACCGGTGGGGCCCTACTGGGAAGAGGGCATGAAGGTGGGGTATCAGGACGTGGGGTCCTGGACCTTCTTCGACTCCACCCCGGAGGATCGGCGCACCGCCGCCTGGCTCTTCGCCCAGTTCACCGTGTCCAAGACGGTCTCCCTGGAGAAGCTGCTCGATGGCCTGACGCCGATTCGCCGCTCCGATATCTTCTCCGACACCCTGACCGAGATGGCGCCGCGGCTGGGTGGCCTGGTGGAGTTCTACCGCAGCGCCAACGAGTCCAACTGGACCCCCACCGGCACCAACGTGCCCGACTATCCGCGCATGGCGCCCCTGTGGTGGCAGAACCTGGCCCCGGCGGTCAGCGGTGAGGTGACGCCCCAGCAGGCCCTGGACAACCTGGCCGCCGACCTGGATAACCTGATGGGGCGCCTGGCCCGGGCCAACGTCTTCGAGACCTATGCGCCGCTGCTCAACGACGAGCGGGATCCCGAATTCTGGCTCAACGAGCCCGGCGCCCCCAAGCCGCGCCTGGAAGACGAGCGGCCGGCGGGACAGACGGTGCCCTATGACCAGATGATGGAGGAGTGGATGGCCGCCGGCAGCCGCTACTGAGCCTCGGTTGCTTGCGCCACGAGGCCCCGGGCATGTCCCGGGGCCTCGTCGTGTTCAGCGGCGGTAGCGATAACTCAGGGACTCGTCCTTGCGCGGCCCCTGGATGGTCCAGCTCAGGTCGAAGCCCTCGTCCACCAGGCCCAGGCGGGCCCGGTAGCGATCCTCGCCGCACAGGTGCGCCTCGGCGCTGACCAGGGACGCCGGGCCCTGGGCGATCAGGTCGAAGAGCCAGACCGCCTGGTCGGCGCCGCGGCGCTCATGGAAGAGGGCGATGCGCGTCTCACCCAGCTCCCAGCGGTAGCAGTTACTGAAGGGCACCGGCGTCGACCGCCCCTCGAGCAGAAAGGTGCCGCTCTCGAAAAAGCGGATCGTCTTGTCCTGCGCCTCGACGCGTACTTCACCCCTGGCGCGGCCCGCCCAGCCGCTGCGGGAAGCGGGGCCCGGGCGTGAGACGAAAGCGAGGCGGCGGATACTGGTCAGGCGCTCGGCGAGGCGTATAATCGCGGTCAACTTTGCTTTCCTTCGAGGTTTACCATGGGCTATCTGATCGGAGTCACCGGCCTCTGGGCCTTCTCCTTCTCGCTGATCGGCGTCTACCTGTCCGGTCAGGTGGACAGCTACTTCGCGGTGCTGGTGCGTATCGTCCTGGCGACCCTGCTGTTCCTGCCCTTCCTGAGGCCGCGCCGGCTGCCGGGGAGGCAGAAGCTGGCGCTGATGGGGATCGGCGCCATCCAACTGGGGCTGATGTATATCTTCTTCTACCAGTCCTTCCTGCTGCTGTCGGTGCCGGAGGTACTGCTCTTCACCATCTTCACGCCGCTCTACGTGACCCTGCTCGACGATGCCCTGGCCCGGCGCTTCTCGCCATTCTACCTGGTCACCGCGGCCATCGCCGTCCTGGGGGCGGCGGTGATCCGCTATGACGGCGTGGACGGCGGCTTCTGGCTGGGTTTCCTGGTGGTGCAGGGGGCCAACCTGTGCTTCGCCTTCGGCCAGGTGGCCTACCGCCAGCTGGCGCCGCGCCTGCCCGATGACCTGCCCCGGCATGGCGCCTTCGGCTGGTTCTATCTGGGCGCCCTGGCCCTGGTGGTGCTCGCCTTCCTGCTCTTCGGCAATGCCGAGCGGCTGCCCACCACCCCCCTGCACTGGGGCGTGCTGGCCTGGCTGGGGCTGGTGGCCTCGGGGCTCGGCTACTTCCTGTGGAACCAGGGGGCGACGCGGGTGGATGCCGGCGCCCTGGCGATCATGAACAACGCCCTGATCCCCGCGGGGCTGCTGGTCAACCTGCTGATCTGGAACCGCGAGGCGGACCTGTCGCGGCTGGCCCTGGGGGGCGCCATTATCGTCGCCTCCTTGCTGGTCAACGAGTGGTGGGTGCGTCGCCGGAGCCTGGCGGCGCGGGCCTGAATCACCAGGCCAAGTTTGCTCGGGGTCTGTCGGGACCGCATAATGAGCGGCCTCGAAGGGAGACGCCGAGCCTATGACAGCCTTCAAGACCATCGGCCTGATCGGCCGCCTGGGCAGCGCCCAGGTCGTGGAGACCCTCAAGCGCCTGATCCGCTTCCTCCACGAGGGCGGTTACCATGTGATCCTCGAGGATCGCACCGCCACCGTGCTGCTCGATCACGGCCAGCAGGAGGCCAGCCGCAGCCTGCTGGGCGAGATCTGCGACCTGGTGATCGTGGTGGGGGGCGACGGCAGCCTGCTCGGCGCGGCCCGCGCCTTCTGCCGCAGCGGCACCCCGGTGCTGGGGGTCAATCGCGGGCGCCTGGGCTTCCTCACCGATATCTCCCCGGACGACCTGGAGGAGAAGGTCGGCCAGGTGCTGGCCGGTGACTACGCGATCGAGGAGCGCTTCCTGCTCGATGCCGAGGTCTATCGCAACGACACCCTGGTGGGTGGCGCCGATGCCCTCAACGACGTGGTGGTGCACCCCGGCAAGGCGGTGCGCATGATCGAGTTCGAGCTGTTTATCGACGACCAGTTCGTCTACAGCCAGCGCAGCGATGGGCTGATCATCGCCACCCCCACCGGCTCCACCGCCTATGCCCTCTCCGGGGGCGGGCCCATCGTTCACCCGCGCATCGATGCCATCACCCTGGTGCCGATGTTCCCGCACACCCTCTCCAGCCGCCCCATCGTCATCGACGCCGCCTCGGAGATCCGCATCCATATCGGCGAGACCAACGAGGCCTATCCCCATGTCAGCTGCGACGGCCAGACCCGGGTGGTCTCCAAGCCCGACGACGTCCTCTATGTGCGCCGCAAGCCCCAGCGCCTGAAGCTGGTGCACCCGCCGGGCCATAATTACTACGAGGTGTGCCGCAGCAAGCTCGGCTGGAGCAGTCGCCTGGGGAGCTGAGATGAGTGGATGCGAAGGTTATGACCTGATCGGGGACGTGCATGGCTGTGGCGCCACCCTGAGGGCCCTGCTCGAGAAGCTGGGCTACCATCGGCGCGGCGGCGTCTATCGTCATCCCCGGCGCCGGGTGATCTTCCTCGGCGATCTGATCGACCGGGGGCCGCGTATCCGCCTGGCGGTACGCATCGCCCGGCGCATGGTGGAGGAGGGCGAGGCGCTGATCGTGATGGGCAATCACGAGTACAACGCCCTGGCCTATTGCCACCCCGATGCTGAGGGACAGGGCTGGCTCCGGCCCCATAGCCCCCGCCATAACCGCATCATCAAGGAGACCCTGGAGCAGTACCACGAGCATCCGGCGGAGTGGGACGATACCCTGACCTGGTTTATGCAGATCCCGCTGGTGCTGGAGCTCGAGGGCCTGCGGGTGGTGCATGCCTGCTGGGATCACGCCCTGGTGGCGGCGCTGCGGGCCCGGTTGCCCGAGGCGCGCATGGATGAGGCCTTCCTCCGGGAATCGGTGCATCCCGGCAGCGAGGCCTTTCGCATCCTCGACCGCCTGACCCGGGGCAGCCACCTGCGCCTGCCGGAGAACATCATCATTCATTCCGGGGACGGCTTTGCCCGCCAGAGTTTTCGTACTCACTTCTGGGCCCGCCACCCGCGTACCTATGGTGACGTGGTCTTCCAGCCCGATAACCTGCCCGGCGACCTGGAGTGGCGCCCCCTTAGCCGCAACGAGCGGGATAGCCTCAGCTACTATGGCCCCGAGGAGCCGCCGCTGTTTATCGGCCACTACTGGTGCGAGGGCATTCCGGCCCTGCCGACCCACAATATCGCCTGTCTCGACTACAGCGCGGTGAAGTTCGGTCGCCTGGTGGCCTACCGCTGGAGCGGCGAGGCACGCCTGAATGCCGACCACTTCGTCTGGGTGGACGTGCCCCGGGACGAAGAGGCCCGGCCACGCCCCTGGGAGATCGATTGCGATTGATACGAAGGGTTACAAAAATCCCGGGAGAACCGCTGAACCAAGTCGCCGCCTGGTCATCTCAGTAGGTGTTCCCTTGAATGATCCCTTGCTCTTGTCCGGCGGCCCCTCCGCCGGACTTTTTCTTGTGCCTTGGAAATGGAGTGCCTTGGAAATGGAACAGTGGGCCGCTGCGGCCCGCTGATCCCAGTTCCGGCCGGACTTTTTCTTGTGCGTGGCAGTAATGTGCCTTAGCAAAGCAGGCCGCGGCGGTCCGCTAACTCCCGGTTCCGGCCGGATTCTATTTAGCTTCTTAAGGCCGGAAGGGCTGGTCATGGCATCATCGTTGGAATCGCTGAGGGCGCTGGGGGCAGGCCGGAGCAAAGCGTCTTTTTCAGGGACGAAAAAGTCGAGCGTCCATGGACGGATTCACAGCGTCTTTGCGTAGTGCCTGCCCCCAGAGTAGCCCCGGGCCCCAGCATAGGAAGACGCCGGCCGGGATGGCTTGGTGGTCGCAGCGGCCCGCTTACCGACGGCGGCGATGCCGATGGTAAACTAGCCGGGAACCCTTCGAGGACCGCTGCCCCATGTACAAGGTGTTGACCCTGCCCCGCGATGTGGACACCCGCCCGCTGCGCCAGGCCCTCTGGGCCCACCACATCGGCCACCGCTTCACCGAGGATGACGAGGGCTACACCCTGTGGCTGGCCGACCCGGAGCAGCATCAGCAGTTGTTGCGGCTGATCGAGCGCTGGCAGCGCGGCGAGCCGCTGATGCCTCGGGGCGCTTCCCGGCGCGCCGCGACCCCGGCCTGGCTGATGCCCTTCCGCCTGGCGCCGGTCACCGCCAGCCTGCTGGCCGCCTGCCTGGCGGTCTTCGGCCTGATGGCGCTGTTCGGCGACCTGGTGATCGCCTGGCTGGCCATCGTGCCCCTGGCGGTGGCCCGGGGCAGCCTGGTGGTGGGCGACATGAGCGATGTGCTCCTCGGCCAGCCCTGGCGGCTGTTCACCCCGGCGCTGCTGCATTTCGGCTGGATGCACCTGATCTTCAATATGCTCTGGTTATGGTACTTCGGGCGCCAGATCGAGGCGCTGCACGGCCGCGGCCGCATGCTGATGATCGTGGCCCTGAGCGGGGTGGGAGCCAACCTGGCCCAGTACGTCACCGGCACGGTGCTGTTCGGCGGCATGTCCGGGGTCGACTTCGCCCTGCTCGGCTATGTGTGGCTGATGTCACGGCGCGCGCCCCGCAGCGGCTTCTTCGTGCCCCAGATGCTGGTGGTCTTCATGCTCGGCTGGATGGTCTTCACCATGACCGATATGGCCGCGGCGGTGGGCTTCGGCAACGTGGCCAACGAGGCCCACCTGGGAGGGCTGGTCGTGGGCCTGGCCCTGGGCTGGTATTATTCGGGCCGCGCCCGCCAATCCTGAGGAGTGACCATGAGCGAGATGACCTTCGAGAAGATGATTCGCCAGATGACCCCGGCGATCTACGCCAGCCTCAAGCAGGCGGTGGAGCTGCGCAAGTGGCCCGATGGGCGCCGCCTCAGCGAGTCGCAGCTGGCGCTCTGCCTGGAGGCGGTGCTCAAGTACGAGGTGGAGCATGACGTCCCGGAAGCGGCGCGGGTCGGTTACCTGGAGCGTGCCGGTTGCTCCTCCCAGCAGGGCGACGAGGACGAGATCAAGTGGGTGAATTGACGGCGCTGGCCAGTGGCTGCCTGAGCAAGATGGCCATCGAGCCGGGGCAGGGGGGAGAGCCGGCCCGCTATGCGCTGTGTGCCGGCGACCAGCGCCTCGACCTCAACGCCCACCTCGGCCAGCCGCTGCGGCTGACCTGGAGCGGCGCGATCGCCTGCACCCACTGCGGCCGGGCCACCAGGAAGAGCTTCGCCCAGGGCTACTGCTACCCCTGCTTCAAGCGGCTCGCCCAGTGCGATACCTGCATCGTCAAGCCGGAGACCTGTCACTTCTTCGCCGGCACCTGTCGCGAGCCGCAGTGGGCCGAGCGCCACTGCTTCCAGCCCCATGTGGTCTACCTGGCCAACTCCTCGGGACTCAAGGTGGGCATCACCCGGGGTACCCAGGTGCCGACCCGCTGGCTGGACCAGGGCGCCATCCAGGCGCTGCCGATCCTCGAGGTGGAGACCCGCCAGCAGTCCGGTTTCGTGGAGATCCTCTTCAAGGAAGAGGTGGCCGACCGCACCAACTGGCGGGCCATGCTCAAGGGCGAGGTGGCGCCCCTGGACCTGGTCGCCGAGCGGGATCGGCTGCTGGCGCGGTTGGATGGCGGACTGGCGGCGCTGCGCGAGCGCTTCGGCGGCGAGGCGATTCGCGTGCTCGATGCCGCGCCGGTCACCCTCGATTACCCGGTGCTGGAATTCCCGCGCAAGATCGTCTCCCATAACTTCGACAAGAAGCCGGTGGTGGAGGGCACCCTGATGGGGCTCAAGGGGCAGTACCTGATCCTCGACAGCGGGGTGATCAATTTGCGCAAGTTTACCGGCTATGAGGTGACCCTGGAGGTGGCTTGAGGTGACAAGCAAGCGTTAAGACGACGACATCGCCCAGGCCTTCGCCTGGGCGATGTCGTTGGTGGCGAGAGGCGAGGGCTCAGGCCCGGGAGCTGACCCGGCTATCGCGTTGACGTGCCTGGCCATTGGGGCCGTAGAGGGGCTTGCCGGCGGCCTCGCGCAGGAAGTCGAGCATCTGCTGGTTCTGGCGCATGCGCTCGCGAATCAGCGAGCCATTGGTGGCATTGAACTCGCGGACTCGCTCGGCCAGGGCCATCAGGGTGAGCCAGGCGTCCAGGCAATCGGCCTCTTCGGCGGCCTGGCGGGCGCCTGCCCGTCCCTCCGCGTAGCCCAGCCTGGCCTGGGCCTGGCGGCGCTGACTCTCCAGGGCGTCGAGCTCCCGGAACAGGCGCTGCTTGGTTTCGGCCAAGCCGGCCAGCTCGTCGCCATCCACCTGCGCCTTGGCCAGGGCGGCGGTCTCCTCGCGCAGGGCCTCGCACAGGGCGTCGAGGCGCTGCTGCTGTCGCTGCAGGTGGTTGGCCAGGCCCATGTCAGAGCTCCTTGAGGCTATCGATCAGGCCGTCGGCGATGCGCTCGGCGCGAATCTCCAGGCGGCCCTCGCTGATCGCCTGGCGAATCTCGTTGACCCGCAGGCTGTCGATGTCCTGGCTGGCGTCCTGGGCCTTCTGGCTGAGGTGGGCCACCGCCGCCGGGCTGCCCTGGGATTGTCCCGCCGCGCCCTGGGACGCCGCCTTCTCCTGGCGCTGGGTCTCCACCTGGGTGGGTCGCTGGGGGGGATGAGAACTGTCGATCTTCACGCCTAATGCCTCTCGCCGGGGGTGCTTACCCCTATTATCGGCGCTCGCGCCGCTGACTTTAACCCCGTGGCCAAGAAAATCGCCGCGATATCCTAGAGGGGCACGGCCAGGCGTCCGGGGGCGATCACCTCGGCCTCGATGATCTCGCGGCCGCTCAGGCGCACCCGCACCCGCTCGCCGCGCCCCCCCTCATCCAGGGCCTCGCCCTCGCGGGTGACCCGGAAACCCTGGCCACGCGCCTCCACCACCACTCGCTGGCGGCGCTCCACCAGGGGTTCGGCGCGCAGCATCGACGCCAGCAGCGGCCGACCCTCGCCCAGGGGGCGGGTCAACTGCAGGCCCAGGGCCGCGTCGATCTCGCGCAGCGCCTGGCGCGGCAGGCGACCCAGGTCGCCGCGCTCCAGGCGCAGATCGTCCGCGCCAAGACGCTCTCCCGGGCTCAGCTGGCGCGCCGCCACCGGATAGTCGCCGAAGACCGTCAATTGGGCCTGCAGGTAGCGCACCTGGTGGCCCTCGCCGCAGCGTATGCCCACCGACACTCGCCCCGGGGCGAGCTCCCGCTGACCGGGCAGGAAGGGCTCCGCCGACTCGCAGGCGGGGAACTGGCCCGCCGGGGGATGCACCTCGATCATCACCTCGTCGCCGAGGGCCTGGCTCTGCTCATAAAGGAAAGCATGCACCGTCTCCAGCAGGGGGGCATCGTCGCCCCATGTCGCCGTCGGCAGGGCCAGTAGCAGCGCCAGGGGCAATATCAGCAGGCGTGGCAGCAGAGACATGAGAAATCGCCCGGGAGAAGTGAGGACTACGATTCTATGCCGCCTGGCGGCATCGTAGCAGATGAATTGACCGTGAATTCCGCGGCTGTTTATCCCTTTGCCCTGACAGGGGGCTGGCTATCCTTCAGCCTCGTCTTTTTCTATCGGCCACGGGGACGTGCCCATGATCGATCAGCTTTCCGAGTCGCTGCGTTTCCACCAGGAGGCGCTGAGCCTGCGCAACCAGCGCCATGAGGTGTTGGCCAGCAATATCGCCAATGCCGATACCCCCAACTACAAGGCCCGCGATTTCGATTTCGCCAGCGAGCTGTCTCGTGTCATGAGTCAGGGGCGGACCAGTGGCGGCGGCCTGGGGTTGGCCACCACCTCGGCACGGCACCTGCCGGGGCAGGGGCCGGTGGCCGGCCTCGATGACCTGCTCTACCGGGTGCCGGACCAGCCCAGTCTGGATGGCAATACCGTGGACATGGATCGCGAGCGCACCCAGTTCGCCGATAATGCCGTGCGTTACCAGGCCTCCCTGACCCTGATCAATAGCCGTATCCAGGGTCTCAAGAACGCCATGCAACCCGAGTGATCGCCCCCAGGCTAAAGGAGCAGCCCGTGTCGATGTTTTCCGTGTTCGATATTTCCGGGTCGGCCATGAGTGCCCAGGCCCAGCGCATGAATGTCACCGCCAGCAACCTGGCCAATGCCGATAGCGTGGCCGGGCCCGATGGCGAGGCCTACCGCGCCAAGCAGGTGATGTTCGAGACCCAGGCCCAGGGCCGCCATGGCGTCGGCGGGGTGCGGGTCACCCAGGTCGTGGAGGACCCGGGCCCCATGCGCCTGGAGTATCGCCCCGAGCATCCCCTGGCCGATGAGCAGGGCTATGTGACCCTGCCCAACGTGGAGCCGGCCCACGAGATGGTCAACATGATCTCCGCCTCGCGCTCCTATCAGGCCAACGTCGAGGTCATGAACACCAGCAAGCAGCTGATGCTCAAGACCCTGACCCTGGGCGAGGGCTAAGCCATGACCTCGCCGATCGGCAATAACGTCCTCAACAGCGTCAATGGCGGCGGCAACGCCGACCTGGGGCCGCGCCAGTCCCAGGAGCTCCGCGAGAGCTTCATGACCCTGCTGATCACCCAGCTGCAGAATCAAGACCCGCTCAATCCCATGGAGAACGCGGAGATGACCTCGCAGCTGGCGCAGATCAATACCGTCAGCGGCATCGAGCAACTCAACGAGACCCTCGATGGCATCACCTCCCAGATCGAGGCGGGGCAGCAGCTGCAGGCCAGCGCTCTGATCGGCCAGGGCGTGATGGTGCCGGGGGATCGGGTGCTGCTGCAGACCGATGACGAAGGCAACGCCCATACCACCCCCTTCGGCGTGGAACTGGCGGCGCCCGCGGATAACGTCAAGGTGACCATCGTCAATGACAGCGGCCAGGTGATCAATCGCTACGACCTGGGCGCGGTGGACGCCGGCGTCGAGTCCTTCAACTGGGATGGCAAGACCAGCGACGGCGAGACCGCCACGCCGGGGGCCTATCGGGTGCGTATCGAGGCCACCCAGGGTGAGGATAGCGTGAGCGTCGACGCCCTGAACTACGCCGTGGTGGGTGGGGTGACGCCGGGCGAGAACGGCGTGCGGCTCGACCTGGGCGGTGTCTATGGCCAGGTGGGCCTCGACGACGTCAAGCAGATCCTGTAGCGCCATAACATCATAACGACGCCCGGCCAGGGCGCGACATCCCGCATTATTCATCGACGCAGAGGAAGTTGAGATGGGCTTTTCCCAGGCATTGAGTGGATTGAACTCCGCCGCCTCCAAGCTGGACGTGGTGGGCAACAATATCGCCAACTCCCAGACCGTGGGCTTCAAGGGCTCCGGTACCCAGTTCGCCGACGTCTATGCCGGCTCCGTGGGGCTGGGGACCCGGGTCAGCGCGGTGCTGCAGAACTTCAAAGAGGGCAATATCGAGAGCACCAACCGCAACCTGGACCTGGCCATCGCCGGCCAGGGCTTCTATCGCTTCCAGCAGGGCAGTGGCGAGCCGGTCTACTCGCGCAACGGCCAGCTCTCCCTGAATTCCGACGGCGACCTGGTCAATGCCCAGGGGGCCAAGCTGATGGGCTATGGCCTGGAAGATGCCAACGATCCCTTCTCGGCGGTGGCCGCCGGCGGCGAGCCGGTGGCGCTGAATGTGCCCTCCGACGATATGCCGGCCCAGGCCACCCAGAATCTGGATCTCAAGCTGAATCTGGATTCCGGTGAGCCGGTGATCGCGGCGGCCTTCGATCCGGATGACTCGGCGACCTACAGCTATTCCACCTCGGCCAGCGTCTTCGATTCCCAGGGCAATGCCCGCAACCTGACCCTCTTCTATACCAAGACCGCCGGCAACGAGTGGCGCGTCGATGCGCGCGTTAGTGGTGGGCCCGCCGGGGCGCCCGTGGTGAATGCCCCTAACGTGACGACCCTGGAGTTCGATACCAATGGGGCGCTTGCCGCCGGTGGTCAGGTGAATATGAACTTCAACCTGGGCGCCGAGTTCGATGCCCTGGATATCGCCTTTAACCAGACCGGTACCACCCAGTTCGCCAATACCTCCACGGTCAACGACGTGGGCCAGGACGGCTACACCTCCGGCACCCTGGTGGGCATCACCATCCAGGAGGGTGGCACCGTGATGCGCAACTACTCCAACGAGCAGTCGAAGGCCGCGGGGCAGATCGTGCTGGCCAGCTTCCGCAATCCGGAGGGGCTCAAGGCGGAAGGGGATAATGGCTGGGTGGCCACCGAGGCCTCCGGGCAGGAGCTGGTGGGTACCCCGGGCAGCGGGGTGCTGGGCGCCATCCAGTCCGGGGCGGTGGAGACCTCCAACGTGGATATGGCCCGGGAGCTGGTGGAGATGATCGTCACCCAGCGTGCCTACCAGGCCAACTCCCAGACCATCAAGACCCAGGATGAGGTCCTGCAGACCGCCATCAACCTGCGCTGATGGGAGCCTGAGACATGGACCGTATCCTCTATACCGCCATGAGCGGCGCCAAGCAGAGCATGGACCAGCAGTCGGTGGTCAGCCACAACCTGGCCAATGCCGGTACCAGCGGCTTCCGCGCCCAACTGCACGCCATGCGCGCGGTGCCGGTGCAGGGCGATGGCGCGCTGCCGACCCGGGTGTCGGTGGCCGCCACCACCCCGGGGGCCGACTTTTCGCCGGGGCCCATAAGCACCACCGGGCGTGACCTGGACGTGGCCATCGAGGGGAACGGCTGGCTGGCGGTGCAGGCCCCGGACGGCACCGAGGCCTATACCCGCCGCGGCGATATCCAGGTCGACGGCGACGGCGTGCTGCGCATCGCCGGCCACCCGGTGATCGGCGATGGTGGCCCCATGGTGGTGCCCCTGGGGGCCCGGCTCTCCATGGGCGCCGATGGTACCGTCAGCGCCATCGGCGAGGGCCAGCAGGCGGATGCCCTGGTGGACGTGGGGCGCATCAAGCTGGTCGACCCCGGCGAGGCGCCACTGGTGCGCGGCGACGACGGCCTCTTCCGGGCCCCCGCCGGGGCGCTGCCCCAGGACGAGGCCGTGCGCCTGGCCAGCGGCACCCTGGAGGGCAGCAACGTCAGTGCCATCGAGTCCATGGTCTCGATGATCGACGTGGCGCGGCGTTACGAGATGCAGATGAAGGTGATCAGTACCGCCGACGAGAATGCCCAGCGTGCCAACAGCCTGCTCTCCCTGCAGGGCTAACCGGATACTAAGGACGACACAACGATGATTTCTTCACTGTGGACCGCCAAGACCGGCCTGGAATCCCAGCAGGTCCAGATGGACGTGATCTCCAACAACCTGGCCAACGTCGGCACCAACGGCTTCAAGCGCTCTCGGGCGGTGTTCGAGGACCTGCTCTACCAGAACCTGCGCCAGCCCGGCGCCAACAACGACATCCAGAACCGCCTGCCCTCCGGTATGCAGGTGGGCACCGGGGTGCGCCCGGTGGCCACCGAACGCCTGCACAATCAGGGCGGGCTCGAGGCTACCGGTAACTCCCGGGACCTGGCCATCGAGGGCAACGGTTTCTTCCAGGTGCTGATGCCGGACGGCACCACCGGCTATACCCGGGACGGTAGCTTCCAACTGGACCAGAACGGCCAGATGGTCACCGCCAATGGTTACCCCGTGGAGCCGGCGATCATCATTCCCCAGAACGCCCTGTCGATCTCCATCGGTGAGGATGGCATCGTCAGCGTGCGGGTGCCCGGCGATTCCCAGAGCCAGGAGGTGGGGCAGATCTCCCTCTCCTCCTTCGTCAATCCCACCGGCCTGGAGAGCATCGGCGGCAACCTCTATCGCGAGACCACCGCTTCCGGCCCGCGCAACGAGAACCTGCCGGGGATGAACGGCACCGGCACCCTGATGCAGGGCTATGTGGAGACCTCCAACGTCAATGTGGTGGAGGAGATGGTCAGCATGATCCAGACCCAGCGGGCCTACGAGATCAACAGCAAGGCGGTGCAGACCAGCGACGAGATGCTGGCCCGCCTGGCCCAGCTCTAAGGATCCTTGACGCCATGGGAGCCACGATGCGACACCTCGGCCCGGTCCTGCTCGCCCTGGCGCTGCTGGCCCTGGCCGGCTGCGCCCAGATTCCCCGCGCTTCGGTGGTGGGGGAGCAGGAGCAGATCAGTATTCCCGACCGCCCGGCGCCGGTGGCCAACGGCTCCATCTACCAGGAGCGCCGCGGCTATCAGCCGCTGTTCGAGGATCGTCGCCCGCGCGTGGTGGGGGACATCCTCACCATCGTGCTGGACGAAGAGGTCAGCGCCAGCAAGAACGCCCGGACCAACGCCGACCGCAACGGCTCGGCGAGTCTCGAGCTCGATACCCTGCCCGACGCCCTGGAGACCCTCGCCGAGTACGGCTTCGACCTCTCGGGGGCCAGCGATTTCGAGGGCGGCGGCGGCTCCCAGGCCAACAACTCCTTTACCGGCACCATCACGGTGTCGGTGCTGGAGGTGATGAACAACGGCAACCTGCGGGTGCGCGGCGAGAAGCAGATCGCCATCAACCAGGGCACCGAGTTCATCCGCTTCTCCGGGGTGGTCAACCCGCGCACCATCACCGCCCAGAACAGCGTGCCCTCCACCCAGGTGGCCGATGCCCGCATCGAGTACGTGGGCGACGGCTATATCAACGAGGCCCAGCACATGGGCTGGCTGCAGCGCTTCTTCCTGAATATTTCACCCTTCTGACGGGCCGCCCCTATGATGACCCCGACCCGACCGCTACCGCGACTCGCCCTCCGCCTGCTGACCCTGGGGCTGCTGTGGCTGCTGTGGCTGCTGGCCCTGCCGGCCCAGGCCGAACGCATCCGCGAGCTGGCCAACTTCGCCGGGGTGCGCGACAACGTCCTGGTGGGCTATGGCCTGGTGGTGGGTCTGGACGGCACCGGCGACCAGACCATGCAGGCGCCCTTCACCGGCCAGAGCCTGACCAATATGCTCTCCCAGCTCGGCGTCACGGTGCCGCCGGGGACCAATATGCAGCTGCGCAACGTGGCGGCGGTGATGGTCACCGCCGACCTGCCGCCCTTTTCGCGGCCGGGGCAGCGCCTCGATGTGGTGGTCTCCTCGGTGGGTAATGCCCGCAGCCTGCGCGGCGGCACCCTGCTGATGTCCCCCCTCAAGGGCGCCGACGGCGACACCTACGCCATCGCCCAGGGCAATCTGCTGGTGAGTGGCGCCGGCGCCGAGGCCGGGGGCAGCTCGGTGCAGGTCAATCACCAGGCCAGCGGGCGGATCGCCGGCGGCGCCATGGTGGAGCGCGAGGTGCCCCTCAACCTGGGCGCCAACGGCGGCCTGCTGGAACTGGAGCTCGAGGAGGCCGACTTCGGTACCGCCCAGCGGGTGGTGGCGGCCATCAATCGCGAATTCGGTCGCGTGGTGGCCTCGGCCCGGGACGGCCGGGTGATCGCCCTGGATGGCCCCCTGGATGCCAATGCCCGGGTCGGCTTCATGGCCCGGGTCGAGAGCCTGGACGTGACGCCCACCGAGGCCCCGGCGCGGGTGGTGGTCAACTCGCGCACCGGCTCGGTGGTGCTCAATGGCGCCGTGCGGCTGCACCGCGCCGCCGTGGCCCACGGCAACCTCTCCATCACCATCGATACCCAGTTCCAGGTCAGCCAGCCGGCGCCCTTCGGCGAGGGGGACACGGTGGTGGTGCCGGACACCGAGATCCGCGTTCAGGAGCAGGACGCCTACCTGCGGGTGGTGGAGGGCGCCGACCTCACCGAGGTGGTCAATGCCCTCAATGCCCTGGGCGCCACGCCCCAGGACCTGATGTCGATCCTCGAGGCCCTGAAGGCCGCCGGTTCCCTGCGCGCCGAACTGGAGATCCTCTAATGAGCGCCAACGAGCTCTCCGGCCAGTTCGCCCTGGATGTGCAGGGCATCCAACGCCTGCGTCACACCGCCCGCCAGGACGAGCGGGCCGGCCTCGAGGGGGCCGCCCAGCAGTTCGAGGCGCTGTTCCTGCAGCGCATGCTCAAGAGCATGCGCGCCGCCATTCCCGAAAGCGACCTGATGAACAGTCAGCAGACCCGCTTCTATACCGAGCTGCATGACCAGCAGCTGGCCCAGCACCTGAGCGCCCGGGGCGGCGGCATGGGCCTGGCCGAGGAGCTGGTGCGTCAGCTGGAGGGGCACCTGGGATCGGTGGCGCCGAACGAGCGAGAAAGCGAGCTGATCGCCGGCATTCCGCGGGGCACGCCGCGGCCCCTGGCGGCGATCGGCGAGCAGGCCCCCGCCGACTTTATGCAGGCCCTGGCGGCCCGCCCGGCGGCCGGCGATGAGTCAGTGCGGAGCGAGGCCCCGGCGCCGTCGCCCGCCGTGCCGGCCGCTAGCGGCGAGCGGGCCGAGCATGTGCAGGCCTTTGTCGAGCGCCTGGCCGAGCCGGCCCACCGTGCCAGCGAGGCCAGCGGGGTGCCCGCCGAGCTGATCCTGGCCCAGGCGGCGCTGGAGACCGGCTGGGGGCGCCGCGGCATTCCCACCCGGGATGGCGGCGAGAGCCATAACCTCTTCGGCATCAAGGCCGGGCGATACTGGCGGGGCGAGACCACCGAGATCGTCACCCACGAGTATATTGATGGCCAGCGCACCCGCATCAGCGACCGCTTCCGGGTCTATGGCTCCTACGCCGAGGCCTTTACCGACTATGCGCGGTTGATCGGCGACAACCCCCGCTATGCCGGGGTCACGGCGGCGGGGAATGCCCGCCAGGCGGCCCACGCCCTGCAGGCCGGCGGCTATGCCACCGACCCCCAGTATGCCGACAAGCTGATCAGTATCATGGACACCCTGGGGCCGCTGCCCGAGGGGCCGCAGCTGGCCAGCCGTTAAGCCGGCCCGGGCCTAGCCAGGCCGGACCTCGCCAGGCCGGACCTAGCCAGGCCGGACCTAAAGTTTGGTTCTTCGCACTCTGGCGTGAATCCTATTGTGGGAGCGCGGATTCCGCGCGATATCGCCCGCAGGGCGATCCTGGCGAGCCCCAAGGCGCCTGACGGCGCCAATCGTTCGGCAGAGCCAAACTCCCACAATAGCAAGCCGAGGCTCTGCCATGTCATGGCTTCACGCTGATCTGCGATGAACCTAAAGTTAGTCGCGGCACGGCCGATAAGAAAACCAACATCTTCAAGGGAAGCGAAGGATGAGCCTGTTTTCCATCGGGGTCAGCGGCCTCAATGCCGCCCAGAACGCCCTGGCCACCACCGGCAACAACATCACCAATGTCTACACCCCGGGCTATAACCGGGAGCTGACCCTCCTCGGCGAGGGGCGCGGCGGCAGCGGCGGCGTCCAGGTGCAGGATATCCAGCGCCAGTTCAACCAGTACGTGGCGGGGCAGCTCAATGCCGCCACCAGCAAGTCCTCGGCGCTCAACACCTACCAGGGCCAGATCAGCCAGATCGACAGCCTGCTGGCCGATCGCGACGCCGGCCTGGCGCCGCTGATGCAGAACTTCTTCTCGTCGCTGGAGGATCTGGCCGGGGCCCCCTCCGACCCGGCGGCCCGCCAAGGGATGATCGGCACCGCCGATACCCTGAGCGCCCAGTTCCGCTCCTTCGACGGCTACCTCGAGGATTTGCAGGGGGGCGTCAATGGCCTGATCCGCGACGAGATCACCCAGATCAACAACGCCACCGAAGAACTGGCCTACCTCAACCGCGAGATCGCTCTGGCCCGGGCGCGCAGCGGCGAGGCGCCCAATAGCCTGCTCAACCAGCGCGACCACCTGGTCCACGAGATGAGCGAGCGCCTCGACCTGCGCCTCCAAATCCAGGATGGCAAGAGCTATAACGTCAGCCTGCCCAATGGCCAGCCGCTGGTGGCGGGGACCCAGGCCTTCACGCTGGAGGCGGTGGCCGCCCCCGACGATCCGGAGCGCACCGTGGTGGGCTACCGGGACGCCGCCGGCAATCGGGTGATCCTCGCGGAGGACGTGATTCAGGGCGGCACCCTGGGCGGCATCATGACCTTCCGAGCCGAGAGCCTGGATCGGGTGCAGAACCAGCTGGGCCAGATGGCGGTCTCCCTGGCCGAGGCCTTCAACGTCCAGCACGGCAAGGGCATCGACCTCAACGGCGATGCCGGCGGGGATATGTTCGGCCTCGGCCAGCCCCAGGCCTACCGTCACGACGATAACGCCAGCGCCGCCTACCTGGAGCCGGCCTTCGGCACCTATAGCGATCCGGTGGGCGGCCCCGGCGACCTGACCAACCTGGCCGCCACCGGTTACGACGTGGTCTATGACGGCGCCGATTACGTGGTGACCCGCCAGGATACCGGCGAGACCCTGGATCCCGCCGACGTCGACCTGACCGGCGGCGTGCTCTCCTTCGGCGGCCTGGAGATCACCGTCCAGAACGGTCCCCCCGGTGCCGGCGACCGCTTCAACGTGCAGCCCCTCAAGGGCGCCGCCGGGGGCATGGACAACCTGATCGCCGATACCTCAAAGATCGCCGCCGGCGAAGAGGACTTCAGCGGCGATAACCGCAATGCCCTGGCCCTGCAGGAGCTGCAGGACAAGCCGGTGGTGGGCGGCGGCGCGACCCTCAACCAGGCCTATGGCGCCCTGGTCAGCGACGTGGGCAATCGCACCAATATCGTCAAGGTCAATGCCGAGGCCCAGCAGGGGCTGACCGATCAGCTCAGCGCGGTGCAGCAGTCCGAGTCCGGGGTCAACCTGGACGAGGAGGCCGCCAACCTGATGCGCTATCAGCAGTACTATATGGCCAACGCCAAGGTGATCGAGACCGGCACCACCATTATCGACACCCTGCTCAACTTGCGTAGCTAAGGCGGCGAGGACTTCCCATGCGTATCAGTACCCAGACCCTGTTCCAGCAGAACGTCAACAGCCTCAACCGCCAGCAGGGCGCCTTCCTGGAGATCGGCCAGCAGATCGCCAGCGGCAAGCGGGTCAGCAAGCCCTCCGACGACCCCCAGGCGGCGTCCCGCGCCGTGGGCGTCGATCAGGCCAAGGCGGTGACCCAGCAGTATATGGATGCCCGGGTCAGCGCCCGCAATGCGCTGTCCCAGAGCGAGAGCGTGCTCAACAGCGCCAGCGACGGCATCACCCGGGCCAAGACCCTGCTGTTGCAGGCCTCCAGCGATACCCTGGGCGACGTGGATCGCAACTCCGTGGCCAGCGAGCTCAAGGGGCTCTACGAGTCCCTGCTGGGCCAGGCCAACAGCACCGACGGCAACGGCCGCTACCTGTTCGGCGGCTACCGGGACAATGCGCCGCCCTTCGCCAAGGACGCCGGTGGCCAGGTGCAGTACGAGGGCGACACCCGCAATCGCGAGCAGCAGATCGACGCCTCCCGCAAGATGCCGGTCACCGATAGCGGCGCCGATATCTTCCAGAGCGTGCACGCCAGCGCCGACCTGCTGGCCAAGGCGGACGGCGGCAATGCGGGCAATGTCACCTATGGCTCGCCCCTGACCACGGACCTCTCCGATCCCGCCTATGGCGAGGCGCACCGCATCGTCTTCAGCGATGATGGTGCCGGGGGCTTCGACTACGAGATCTTCGATGCCGGAGGCGCCAGCGTGCAGACGGGGGCCTACAGCGAGGGGCTGCGTATCGAGGTGGCGGGGATGGCGGTGGAGCTCGAAGGCACGCCCGCCGACGGGGACGAGCTGACCCTGGGGCGGGCCACCGAGATGGAGCCCGACCTGTTCCGCACCCTGGAGAACGCCATCGCCGTGCTGGAGGAGCCCGCCGATACTCCGGCCAAGAAAGCGGCGCTGCGCAATACCCTCAATACTGGCCTACGTGAGCTGGATAACGCCCAGGACAATATCCTCACCGTGCGGGCCTCGGTGGGGGCACGGCTCAACGAGCTGGAGGTGGTGGACAGCGTGGCCGGCAACCGCATGCTCAACTACGAGCAGACCCTCTCCGACCTGGTCGATCTCGACTATGTGGAGGCCGCCGCCGACTACAGCCTGCGCCAGGTGGGGCTGCAAGCGGCCCAGAAGGCCTTCGTCGATATCCAGGGCATCTCGCTCTTCGACCTTATGTAGGTCCTGCTCAAGGCAAAAGGGCCGCCCCTCAAGGGCGGCCCTTTTTTGTTCATCGCACTCTGGCGTGAACACCATGGTGGGAGATTCTATGTTGCCCCTCAAGCCGCCACCGTGGTTGGGGGGCGATAATCCTCCTCATGCTTCATCAGCGAAAACGCGATGCGGGCCAGTTTCCGAGCGATGATCACCAGCGCTTGGGTAGTCTTGAGCCCGCGGGCCAGATAGCCCTGATAGGTCGCTTGCCAAGCCGGCTGACGGCTGGCCGACATGGCCGCGTTATACAGCAGACGGCGCACTTCGGGATCGCCTTGCTTGGTCAATTTACGTCGGCCGCGTTGCGTTCCCGAGTCACGCACGCGGACATCCAGCCCCAGGAACGCCACGAAGGCATCGCTGTGACGAAACTCCCCGCGCAGGAAGGCCATTACCAGGGCCGTCGCCGTCAGAGAGCCAACTCCCTCCATGGCCTGGCAACGGGCGACGTGCTGGCTGAGCCCAGCCTCGCGTACGATGGCCCGCAGGCGGGCCTGGATGACCTGGTCGATGCGCGTCAGTTGGGCGACCAGGCGCTTGAGCGGGGCCTTCAATTCCGGTAATTCGGCGCAGCTCTGCTGAATCGCCACCCGGGCCCTGACGAGGGTAGCGCGGCGGCGCAGCAGAACCTGCAGCGCCCGGTAGGCGGGCGGTGGCGGGGTCCAGGGCCGCAGGGCTTCTTGCTCACGACTGAGGTAACGGGCCAACAGGCGGGCATCGCTGCTGTCGGTCTTGGCGCGACCGCCAATGCCTTGCCGGTAATGCTTGAGTTGGTAGCCATCGATGACGTAGACCGTATGGCCGTACTGGTACGCCAGCTTGATCAGCAACACGTGGTAGGTACCGGTGGCCTCGATGGCAATGGCGCAGTGAGCGGGTAGACAGCGCAGCCAGCGCTTGATGCTGGCCTGGTTATTCTCCAGCACTTCCTCGGTGTCGGTATCCTGCCGATAGCTCACCAGTTCGTCCTTGGCGACGTCGATGCCGATGATAGTCTGGATTGTCATCTCGCGCCCTCCACGCTAGGTTGAAAAGGCTTGTCGGGGTGCACCCAAGCGCTGGCTTGCCAAGATCGTCGGTCTGAGAGGCACTCAGCCGATGGATTCCTTATCGGCGCTTGGTGGGTGGGGTGGGGCCATGTCTCCCACTGTCTGTGCCCGACCAGGGCCAGATGCGCAGCTCGTCCCTCCACCCCGACAAGCCTTCTCACTATTGCCCGTTCTGAGTCTCCTTCAAACATACAAGCGCAGCGGTCCGGCGTCCCGGTTCTGCGCGATATCGCCCGAAGGGCGATCCTGGCAAGCACCAGGGCGCCTGACGGCGCCAATCGTCCGGAATCCGGACTCCCACATTGGCAAGCCGGAGATCTGCTATGTCGTGGCTTCACGCTAACCTTTTTTTTGATAAGGCGTCAGGTCAGCGGCGCCAGGGCCTCGAGCAGCCGATAGATAAAGTCGATGCCCTGGGCGAAGAGCCGCGACAGGAAGCGCCCCAGGTCGGTCATCAGGATCATCAGCAGGAAGAGTCCCACGGTCAGCGAGGTGGGGAAGCCGATATTGAAGACGGTGAGCTGGGGCGCCGAGCGGTTGAGGATGCCCAGCGACAGGCTGATCACCAGCAGGGCGCCCATCACCGGCAGCGCCAGCAGCATCCCCGAGACCATGATGGTGCCGCCATAGCGGGCCAGCATCTCGAAGGCCCCGGCGTTGAGCCCTTGCAGGCCGATGGGCAGCAGGCTGAAGCTGCGCACCAGGATCTCCAGCACCACCAGGTGGCCGTCGAAGGCCAGGAACATCAGCAGGGTGATCATATAGAGCACCCGGGAAAGCACCATGGTATTGGTGCCGCTGGAGGGGTCGAAGAAGGTGGCGAAGGCCAAGCCCATGGAGAGGCCGATAAACTCGCCGGTGGCCTGTACCACCGCCAGGGTCACCTGCATCACCAGGCCGATGGCGATGCCGATGATCAACTGCTCCACCATGATGCCCAGGCTCGCCCAGGAGATCAGCGGCACCTGGGGCAGGGGTGGCAGCAGCGGGGCGGCGGCCACCGTCACCAGCACGCCGAAGGCGATCTTCACCTGGTTGGGCACGCTGGAGTGGCCCCATAGGGGGGCGGCCAGCAGGAAGCCGGTGATGCGCATAAAGGGCCACAGGAAGGCGATCAGCCAGGCCTGTAGCTGGGCGAAGGTGACCTCGACCATCTAGGAGATCATCGACGGGATACTGGTAAACAGCTCACGGGTAAAGTCGGTGATGCGCTTGAGCAGCCAGGGGCCGGAGATCACCAGCACCGCGAAGACCCCGAGGATCTTGGGAATAAAGGAGAGGGTCATCTCGTTGATCTGGGTGGCGGCCTGGAAGAGGCTGACCAGCAGGCCGGTACCGAGGGCGGTCAGCAGCAGGGGGGCCGCCAGCCACAGGGTCACCTGCATGCCCTGGTAGGCCAGGCTCATCACCATTTCGGGGGTCATGGGTCGCTCCTTGCCCGCGCGCTCGGCAGGGCCTAGATATAGAAACTCTCCGCCAGCGAGCCGATGATCAGCTGCCAGCCGTCCACCAGCACGAAGAGCATCAGCTTGAAGGGCAGCGAGATGGTCGCCGGCGGCACCATCATCATGCCCAGCGACATCAGCACGCTGGCCACCACCAGGTCGATGATCAGGAAGGGAATGAAGATGGTGAAGCCGATCTGGAAGGCGGTCTTCAGCTCGCTGGTGACGAAGGAGGGCACCAGCACCTGCAGGGGGACGTCCTCGGGGCCCTGGAAGGGGCCGGCCCCGGCCAGGTCGGCGAACATTGCCAGGTCCGGCTCCCGGGTCTGTCCCAGCATGAACTCGCGGAAGGGCTCGGCACCGATGGCCAGGAAGGCGTCGAAGTTGATCTCGCCGGCACTCAGCGGCGCCCAGGCCTGCTCATAGACCTGGCCGAAGACCGGCGACATCACGAAGAAGGTCAGAAATAGCGCCAGTCCCAGCAGGATCTGGTTGGGGGGCGTGGACTGGGTGCCCATGGCGATGCGCAGCAGGCTCAGCACGATGATGATGCGGGTGAAGCAGGTCATCATCAGCAGCAGGGCCGGCAGGAAGGCCATGCTGCTGAGCAACAGCAGGGTCTGCAGGGAGAGCGACCACTGCTGGCCGCCATCCTCCATCGGGCGGCTGGTGATGCCCGGCAGCTCCTGGGCCAGGCCCAGGGACGGCCAGGCGAGCAGCAGGATCACGCCAAGCAGGGAGAGCAGGCGATAGCGGCTCAACGGGACCTTCACCGCGACTTCCCCCGCCACAGCTCGCGACCGTTATGCTTGAGCACCGCGGCGAAGCGTTCGCCGAAGCCGGTATCCGTCGCCTCCCCATGGCCGAGCCCCTGGCTCAGGGCCTCGCTCGCCGTGGCCTGCTTGGCCGGCAACTGATGAAGGGGGGTGATGCGCCCGCCGCCGACTCCCAGCACCAGCCAGGTGTCGTCCACCTCCACCACCACCACCCGCTCCTTGGGACCCAGGGGGGTGCTGGCCACCACCCTGAGATTGAGGGCCTGAGCATGGCGCCTTGGGCCCAGCCGGGTCAACAGGTAACGGGAGAGGAAGATCAGCCCCAGCACCAGGGCCAGGGCGGCGGCGGTCTTGCCCAGGGTGGCCAGGCCCACCAGGGCCTCGCCGCCGGCCAGGGCGGTGTCGCTGGCGTCGCTCATCGGTTCAGCTTCTGGACCCGCTCGGAGGGGGTGATGATCTCGGTGATGCGGATCCCGTACTTGTCATCCACCACCACCACCTCGCCCTGGGCGATCAGGTAGCCGTTGATCAGGATATCCATGGGCTCGCCGGCCAGGCCATCCAACTCGATCACCGAACCCTGGGCCAGCTCCAGCAGCTGCTTGATGGTGATGCGGGTACGGCCCAGCTCCACGGTGAGCTTGACCGGGATATCCATGATCATCTCGAGGTCCCGGGGCGCGCCGGCGGGGCCACTACCCTCCAGGGGGCGGAAGACCTGCTCTCCGGCGGCCTGGGCCTGGCCGGCCTCCTGCTCGGCCTGTTCGGCCTGTTCGGCCAGGGCATCGGCCCAGGGATCGGCATCCTCGGCGTCGCTCTTGTCTCCTCCCTCGGCGGCCTCCTGTTCGGCCATCGCCTCGGCCCAGGGATCCGCATCGTCGACCGGGGCGTCGCTCTTGCTCTCGCCGGCCTCCTGCTCCGCCATGGCGTCCGCCCAGGCGTCATCGGTGGGTTTCTGATCGTCGGGCTTGTTGGGATCAGTCATTCTTGGCTTCCTTGGCTTTCGACACGGCGCCCTTGACGAAGACGTCTTTGGCGGGCACGTGCTGGGAGAGGTGGTCGATCATGCGCTTGACGCGCAGGGCGCGTTGGCCATTCTGGCTGCCGTAGTCGCACTCCATCACCGGCACGCCGTCGACATGGGCGGTGACGGTGTCGGGGAGCTCCAGGGGCAGGACGTCCCCCTCCTGAAGCGACAGCACCTCGCCGATGCGCGAGGGCAGGGTGGTGAACTCGGCCACCAGCTCCACCTCCGACTGGCGAAGCTCGCCGGCCATGCGCTGGGTCCACAGCTGGTGGTCGCCGCCCTCCTGGGAGTCGCTCATGGGGTTGGCCAGCAGCTCGCGCAGCGGCTCGATCATCGAGAAGGGCATGCAGATCTGGAAATCGCTGGCCAGGTTGCCCACCTCCAGGTGGAAGTTGGTGTTGACCACGATCTCGTTGGGCGAGTTGGTGATATTGGCGAACTTGGCCTGTATCTCCGAGCGCAGGAAGGTGATCTCCAGGGGATAGATCGACTTCCAGGCCTCCTGGTAGCTGTCCAGGGCCAGGTTGAGGATGCGCCGGATGATGCGCTGCTCGGTATGGGTGAACTCGCGGCCCTCGGACTTGGTGACGAAGCGCCCGTCGCCGCCGAAGAGGTTATCCACCACCATGAATACCAGGCTGGGAGGGAAGACCACCAGGGCCGAGCCGCGCAGCGGTTTCATGCCGATCAGGTTGATATTGGTGGGTACCGGCACGTTGCGCGAGAAGTCGCTGTAGCTCTGGTAGCGCACCGGCCCCACGGTGATATCGGCGCTGCGGCGCATCAGGTTGAACAGCCCCATGCGGAACTGACGGGCGAAGCGCTCGTTGATGATATCCAGCGCCTGCAGTCGCTCGCGAATCACCCGGTGCTGGGTGGCCGGGTCATAGGGGCGAACACGCGAGGACTCCCCGTCGCTTTCCGAGGGGCCGTCCTCCTCGCCGCTGACCCCCTTGAGCAGGGCGTCGATTTCTTCCTGCGAGAGCAGATCGTCTTGAGACATGGTGCGGATGCGCCTGTGGGTTATTGCACGATGAACTCGGTGAAGAGCACCTCGTCCACCGCGAGAGTCGGTTGCGGCTCGGTCAGGGGCTCATCGAAGAGGGCCAGCACCTGCTGAGCCAGGGCCTGCCGCCCCCCCGGGGCGACCAGGTCCTCGTCGAACTGCTCGGAGAACAGCAGCAGCAGGCGGCTGCGCACCAGGGGCAGGTGCTCCTGGATGATCCGCTGGGTCGTCTCGTCGCCCACCTTGAGGGTCAGGCCCACATAGAGCAGGCGATCGCTGTAGCGCTCGCTCTGCAGGTTGACGGTGAAGGGGTCGACCCGCACGAAGATCGGGCTGGGCGCCTCCACCGGGGCCGCCTCGGCCTCGCTGGCCTGGGCCCCGCCGCGCTGATCCAGCAGTAGGTAGACATTCACCGCCGCCACCGCCGCCACCAAAATCACCAGCAAGGCGATCAGGAAGGCCGTCTTGCGGGAACCGCCGGCCTTTGCCGTCGCGTTTGCCATGGTCACTCCTCATCTACAGTTGGGCCGAGTATGCCGTAGCCATCTCGGGCCCGATGATTCGAACAGGGCGGGGGAAGCGCCCTATCTCCGGGGTTTGTGGGGCTTGCCTCAGGCGAACAGGTCCACGCCGCCGCGCAGGCTGGCGGCCAGGCTCGCCTGCTGGCGTTCGCTCAGCGGCGTCGCGGCTTCGTCGGCCAGGTCGCCGGACGGCTCGGCGGATGGCCCGGTCCCATCGCCTCGGGCCAGGAAACCGCCGGCCTGACCACTGCGCTGCTCGCCCACCGAGGCCTCGCCGAGCTGGATGCCCTGCTCGGCGAGGGCCTCACGCAGCTGGGGCAGGGCCTGTTCCACCGCCTGGCGCACCGGGGCATGGGCGGAGAGGAACTGCGCCTGGGCGCCCTGGTCGCCCAGCTTGAGGCTCACCGACAGGGGCCCCAGCTCGGCGGGATTGAGGTGCAGCTCCACCTGGCCACCACGCTGTGCCAGGCCGACCAGTTGCTGGCCCAACTGCTGCTCCCAGGCCTGGGTCGCCAGCGGCGCACTCAGACTGGCGGTGGCCGGGGCGGCTAAGCCCTGGGGAAGCCCTTGAGAGAGGCCCGCCTGGGGCGCCGCGGCGGCGCCCTGACTCGGCCCCGGGAGTCCCGCCTCGATACCGACCGCGCGGGTCATGCCGGGTTCAAAGGCCGGCTCGCCGGTGGGCAGCGGCGCCTGGGCCACCAGGGGGGGGGCGAGCGGTGCGGGACGCTCGCCGCCGGCCTGGGGTGCCGACAGGGAGGCAGCCTGTCCCGAGGCTGCGCCATTCGCGGCGCCCTCGCCACGGCGTCCCGCCAGGTTCGCCAGCTCGCTGCTGAGCTGCCGCAGGGCGCCATCGGCCGGGCGGGCCGCGCCAGGGGAGGCCTCGGGCGCGGCCACCAGGGCCAGGCGAGCGGCGATCTCCGCCAGTCGCGGATCCTGGGGCATGGCCTGCGCCGAAGCGATGCTCTGCGGGGCGGCGGCCTGCGCCGGCGCGCTAGCGGCCTCAGCGGTGACAACCAGGCGCTCGGCCAGGGCTACCAGCAGCGGCGGGAGTGCCTCGGGCATCTGGCCTTCGGTCAGGCCATCCGCGAGGGGGGGCAGCGCCTCGGGGAGCTCGCCGTTCTCGGCGAGGTTGGCCAGGGCATCATTAAGCGCCGTGGCCAGTGCCTCGGGGAGCTCGCCGTTTTTCGTATGAGTGGCGAGACTGGCCAGCGCCTCGGGGAGCTCGCCTTCCGGCGAGAGGGCGGCGATGGCATCGTCCAGCAGCTTGGCCAAGGCCTCCGGCTCGAGATCGAGCGCCTGGGCCAGGGTCGCGAGATCCGGGCCGGCCTCGCCGCTAGCGGGCTGTTGCGCCGGGGCGCCAGCCGTTATGCCGTCCTGGCTGCCGGCTCGCGTCAGCAGGGCGGCGAAATCCGCGGCGGGGTCGCCGGCGTTGGAGCGAGGCGCGGCCCCGGGGCGGCCGGCCGTCATGGCCAGCAGGGCGGTAATGTCCATCAGTGACCTCCCTGAAGAGAGTGGGGTGTCCGGCCGCGCCGCAGGGCGAGCTGGCTGAGTTCGTCATTGAGGCGCAGTTCCTGGCGCTGGCGGCCCCGCTCGGCCTGCTCGGCGCGGCGGCTGGCCAGGGTGTCGTAGGAGGAGAGCTTGCGCTGCTCGCCCTGCCACTGCTGCTGGCTGCGTGTTACCTGGCGGCGCTGCTGTTCCAGGGCCTGCTGGGCGCGGCCCATGGCGTCATCCAGGGAGCGCAGGAAATGCTGGTAGTTGTGCATGGAGGCGGGATCGATCCCCTCCTGCATGGCCCGCTGCAGGCGCTCGGCATACTCCTGGCGATAGCGCCTGAGGGTCTCCACCTGAGCGACGCTCTGCTGTTCGCCCTGGCGCGCCTGGGCCAGCCCCAGGGCGGCCTTGTCGCGACTCTCCTGGGCGAGTTCGATCAGGGTGTCGAGGGGACCACGCTGACTCATGACGTACCTCCGATTAGCTGGGCCAGGGCCTGCTGGGTGGGGGCGGTGGCGGCGCTCTCATCAATGCGCTGCTGCAAGAAGCGCTCCAGGTGCGGGTAGAGCTGCACCGCCTGATCCAGTTGGGGGTCGTGACCGGGAGTATAGGCACCCACGCTGATCAGGTCCTGATTACGCCGGTAACGGGAGAAGAGCTGCTTGAAACGCTGCGCCCGAGCCTGCTGGTCGCGGTCGACGATGGCGGTCATGGCGCGGCTGATCGAGGCCTCGATATCGATGGCCGGGTAGTGGCCGGCCTCCGCCAGGGAGCGGGAGAGCACGATATGGCCGTCGAGGATGGCCCGCGCCGAATCGGCGATGGGATCCTGCTGGTCATCGCCCTCGGTGAGCACCGTATAGAAGGCGGTGATGGAACCGCCGCCGCGCTGGGCGTTGCCGGCCCGCTCCACCAGGCTCGGCAGCTTGGCGAACACCGAGGGCGGATAGCCCTTGGTGGCGGGGGGCTCGCCGATGGCCAGGGCGATCTCGCGCTGGGCCATGGCGTAGCGGGTCAGCGAATCCATGATCAGCAGCACGTCGCGGCCCTGGTCGCGGAAGCCCTCCGCCAGGCGGGTGGCATAGGCGGCCCCCTGCAGGCGCTGCAGCGGCGAGGTGTCGGCGGGGGCCGCCACCACCACGGCGCGGCGCCGCCCCTCCTCACCGAGGATATTGTCGATGAAGTCCTGCACCTCGCGGCCCCGTTCGCCGATCAGCCCCACCACGATCACGTCGGCGCGGGTGAAGCGGGCCATCATGCCCAGCAGCACCGACTTGCCGACGCCGGAGCCGGCGAACAGGCCCATGCGCTGGCCGCGACCGACGCTGAGCAGGGCGTTGATGGCGCGGATGCCCACGTCGATCTGCTCCTCGATGGGCGCCCGGGAGAGCGGATTGAGGGGCGGGGTGGCCAGGGGCGCGTGGGGCGCCTCGGCCAGCGGCTCGCCACCGTCCAGAGGGCGGCCATTGCCGTCCACCACCCGGCCCAGCAGCGACTCGCCCAGCGGGAAACGCCGCGCGCTCTGGGCGCCCTCGCCCAGGGGCAGCACCCGGGCGCCGGGGGTCAGGCCGCTGATCGCCTCCAGCGGCATCAGGAACAGCTTGTCGCCGGCGAAGCCCACCACCTCGGCCTCGGCCATGCCCTCGGCCAGCTCGATACGGCAGGCGCTGCCCAGGGGCACCTTGAGGCCCACCGCCTCCAGCACCATGCCGGTGGCGCGGGTGATGCGCCCGCTGACCCGATAGGGGGGCAGGGCCTCGACGCCGCGGCGCACCCGGCCGAGGGCCTGGCACCAGTGGTGCCGATGGGGGTTGGTGATGGCCTCGGGCATGGTGTCAGTCTCCCCGCCGCGGGGCGGCGCGATGGCGCAGGCGTTCGGTGACCGCCTCCCAGCGCCGCTCCCAGGTGGCATCCAGCTCGCCGCTGGCGCTGGTGACCCGGCAGCCGCCGCGGCTCAGGGCGTCATCGGGCTGCAGCTTCCAGCCCAGGGCGGCGAGCTCGTCGCCGAGCACCGGCGTCACCAGGGCCAGGTCATCGGGATGCAGCCACAGCCGGGTGCCGCCGTTGAGCGGGGGCTCCACGTGCAGCAGCTCGCGCACCAGGTCGACGACCTGCTCGGGGCGGGCGGCGAGGGCCTCGCCGGCCAGCTGGCGGCCGGTGGCCAGGGCCAGGGCCACCAGCTCCTCGGCCACCTGGTCGTCGAGGCCGTCCAGGGCCTCGCGGAAACCGGCGGCCAGCTCGCGCAGGGGCGTGAGGGTGGCCTCCAGTTGTCGGGCCAGTTCCGTCTCGGCGGCGGCGCGCCCCTCGGCCAGTCCCTGGGCATAGCCTTCCTCCCGGCCGCTGGCCAGGCCCGCCCGATAGCCCTCGTCGCGGGCCGCCTGGCGCACCTGTTCGCGAATCCGGGCCAGCTCCTCGTCGCGGCGGCGGGCGGCCTGGCGCAGGGCGTCGCGGCGCCGATGCTCGCGCTCGACCTGGTCGCGCTGGGGACTGCCCAGCTCGCCCATCTGCCAGCGGCGCCAGCTGTCGTCCCAATCGTCGGAGGCGTCGCGATGGGACTCAGACATAGGTGTCGTCTCCGCCGCTCAGCACGATCTCGCCGCCGTCGGCCAGGCGGCGTACGACCTGCAGGATCGACTTCTGCTCGGCTTCCACCTGGGAGAGGCGGATGGGGCCGCGGGCCTCCATGTCCTCGCGCAGCAGCTGGGCGGCACGCTGGGACATATTGCGGGTGAACTTGTCCACCAGCTCGTCGGCGGAGCCCTTGAGGGCCACCACCAGGGAGTTGGTGTCGATCTCCTTGAGCAGCAGCTGGATGGAGCGGTCGTCCAAGTCGAGCAGGTTCTCGAAGACGAACATCTCGTCGAGGATCTTCTGGGCCAGGTCCTCGCTGTGGGCGCGGATGGTCTCCACCGCCACCTCCTCCTGACTGGTGTTCATCAGGTTGAGGATCTCGGCGGCGGTCTTCACGCCGCCCATCTTGCTGCGCTTGAGGTTCTGGCCGTCGAGCATGCTGCCCAGCACCTCGGTGAGCTCCTGCAGGGCCGCCGGCTGCACGCCGCTGAAGGTGGCGATACGCAGCACCACGTCGTTGCGCAGCTTGTCGTCGAACAGCTCCAGCACATCGGCGGCCTGGTGGCGCTCCAGGTGCACCAGGATGGTGGCGATGATCTGCGGGTGTTCCTCGCGGATCAGCTCGGCCACCACCGAGGGCTCCATCAGGTTGAGGGAGTCGATGCCGGAGTTGGTGTTGTGGGCCTCGAGGATATCCTCGATCAGGCTGGAGGCGCGTTCGCCGCCCAGGGCCTTGGTCAGCACCGAGCGGATATAGTCGCTGGAGTTGATGTTGAGCGCCGAGAGTTCCTCGCTGTCGCGGAAGAAGTGCTCCAGCACCCGGCGCATCTCCTGGTGAGAGACCTGATTGAGGCGGGCCATCTCCTGGCTGACCTCCTGGATCTCCTGGGGGCCCATGAACTTCAGCACCTCGGCGGCGCTGTCCTCGTCCAGGGCCAGTAGCAGGATGGCGCTGCGGCGCACCCCGCTCATCTCGCTGGTCGTGGCGTTACTCATCGTCGTTCACCCAGCTGCTGAGGATCATCGCCACCAGACGCGGATCCTCCTGTGCCAGTTCACGCAGATCGTTGAGATTCTGCTCGTAGGCGCCGGCCTTGCGGCGACGCTTCTGCTCGAGGCCTTCGCGGCCGGCCGGTTCGGCGTCGCCGTCGGCCTTGGCCTCGCCGCCGGATTCGGGGCCCTCGTCGTCGCCGATGCTGGCGAGCAGCTTGCCGGAGGCGCCGGCGGGCACGGCGATGGGGGCCGGGGCCTCGGTGTAGCGCTTGATCAGCGGGCGCAGCACCAACCAGTAGAGGAGCAGGCCCGCCACGAAGACCAGCAGGTAGCGGGCGATGCCGAAGGCCAGTGCCTGCAGCTCCGGCTCCTGCCACCAGGCAAGCTCCAGGAGGCCGTCGTCGGTCGGCTCGAAGGGGCTATTGACCACCTCCAGGGCATCGCCGCGCGCCGGTGAGAAGCCCATGGCCTGGCGGGTCAGGCGCTGGATCTGCTCCAGTTCCTCGTCGCCGAGGGGCACCAGGGTGGGGTTGCCCGCCTCATCGACGCCGTCCCGGTAGTTGACCACCACCGCCACCGAGAGCCGCTCGACCTGGCCGCGCTGATGCTGGATATGGGCGACGTTGCGATCCACTTCATAGTTGATCACGTTGTCGTGGCGCAGTCGGCTGGGGGGCTCGGCCTCGTCACCCTCGGCGTCACCCTCGGCATCGGCCTCCTCGGGGGCATTGATGGGGGAGGGGGCGATGCCCGGGGGGGTGTTGCTCAGGGCGCCGGGAATGCCCATGGCCAGGTCGTCGCCGCCCTGGTAATCGGCGCTGTTCTGCAGGCTGCGTACCGCGGCGCGCTGTGGGTCCTGGTTGGGGCCATAGCGCTCCTCGGTCTCCTCGCGGCGGGTGAAGTCCACGTCGGCGGTGACCTGGGCGCGGATATTGTGCCGCCCCAGTACCGGCACCAGGATATTCTCGATGCGCCGCTGGTAGGCCCGCTCGATCTCCTGGACATAGTCGAGCTGGGTGCCGTCCAGGTCGCGGCCCGGGCCGCTGGGCTGGGAGAGCAGGCGGCCGCTCTGGTCCACCACGGTGACGTCTTCGGCGGCCAACTCCGGCACGCTGCTGGAGACCATATGCACGATGGCGGTGACCTGGCCGTCGCCCAGGGTGCGTCCGCCGTGCAGGGTCAGCAGCACCGAGGCCTTGGCCGGCTCCTGCTCGCGGACGAACACCGACTGCTTGGCCATGGCCAGATGCACCCGGGCCCGGGATACCGGGCCCAGGGATTCGATGGAGCGGGAGAGTTCTCCCTCCAGGCTGCGCTGGAAGTTGATCTGCTCGGCGAACTGGCTGATGCCGAAGGCCTGGCCGTCCATCAGCTCGAAGCCCACGTTGCCGCCCTGGGGCAGTCCCTGTTCGGCCAGTTGCAGGCGCAGGGTGTGGACCTGGTCGCCGGGCACCATCAGCGCCTGGCCGCCCTGGCTCAGCTGGTAGGGCACGCCGCGGCTGTCCAGCTCGTTGATGATGCGGCCGCCATCGGCCTCGCCGAGGTTGCTGTAGAGGACGCGATAGTCGGGGCTGCGGGCCCACAGCAGCAGGGCGATGATGATCGCCACCACGGCCGCCCCGGCCAGCAGCAGTGGCAGCAGGGGGTTGCCGCGCAACTGGTCGAGCAGGCGTTGCTGCAGTGAGCCCTGGGGCGTGTCGCCGCGGGCGGCGGTCCCGTCGCTCATGCGTGCCTCCCGGCGTCAGCGTGGGTGCGCGGCGACCTGGCGGTGATGGCCGTGGTTACGGGCAGAGGGGCATGGGGCATGGTGATATCCATTCATCGCGGTTTGCCGTCCCGTCGACCGGGCGGAACTGTGATGCACGCCATTATCGGCGTGGCTGACCAGCCCAAAGGTAGGAATAGTCGGGTTTTACAGGCGCATTTGCCGGCTTGGTGGCCGGGGCAAGGCTGCTAGCCTCCTCTCAGCGTGTCACAGGAGCCGAATCTCATGTCCACCCCCGCCATTCATGCTGCTTTGCAGCAGATGCAGAGCCTCTCTGCCCAGGCCTCCGCTTCGCCGCTGAGCGGCCCGGCCGCCGCCGGCCAGGGCGGATTCGCCGCCGAGCTGGCCAACTCCATCCAGCGCATCAATCGCCTGCAGCAGAGCGCCAATGCCCAGGCCACCGCCTTCCAGGCCGGTGACCCCAATGTGGCGCTCAACGATGTGATGGTGGATATGCAGAAGGCCAGCGTGGCCTTCCAGATGGGCCTGCAGGTGCGTAATCGCCTGGTCAGTGCCTACCGGGACGTGATGAATATGCAGGTGTAGGGCCAGGCCCTGCGAGAAGTCGAGAGCCTACGCCTCGAGGGAGATCAGCCGGCCCCTGACCTCTTCCAGGCGCTCGGCGATGGCCAGGACCTCCTCGGAGGGGATCTGGCGGATCAGCTCGCCGCTGTCGCGATCGACGATGCGCGTGATGGTGCGGTTGCCGACATCGGCCAGTTCGAACTCCACGCCGTAGTTGCGCATCACCTCGTTGATGCGCTGCAGCGGCTCCACCAGCGCCGCCTCTTCGGGGGGCGCCGCCTGGCTGAGTTGGCCGCCGGCGGTGGGCAGGTTGGCCAGCAGAGCCTCGACGTGCTGACGCGGGCTCAGGTCGTTGAGGGGGGAGCCGGGGGCATGGGCACTGACATCCGCTATCGGGTGACTCATGGAAGGATCCCTTGCGTGAGTGGTTGGAAGTCTTGTTTTTCTTATTGAGTCCATCGGCCATGGCGGCGGGAACTTTAGCCCGGGCTGATGGCAGCCAAGCGAGAGCCTGAATATGAACCCCTCCACCCTGATCGGAATCGTCGCCAGCCTGCTGATGCTGGCCAGCGTGGTGCTGTGGAGCGCCGATAGCGCCACCGCCTTCCTCAACCTGCCGGGGCTGGCCATCGTGGTCATCGGCACCCTGGCGGCCACCTTTATCAGCTATCCGCTGCGCGAGGTGGTGCGGGTGGTGCGCCTGGTCGGCCTGGTGTTCCGCCGTGAGAATCGCCACGAGCGCGAAGACATCGACGCGCTGGTGGCCCTGGCCCGGCTGTGGTTCAAGGGCGACGTGCGAGCGGTGGAGCGGCGCCTGGAGGCCTGCCCCAATCCCTTCCTGCGTACCGGGGTGCAACTGGTGATCGACCATACCCCGGACGAGGAGATCCATGACCTGCTGCGCTGGCGCATCGCCCGGCTCAAGGCCCGGGAGCGCGCCGAGGCGCAGATCTTCCGCACCATGGCCCTCTATGCCCCGGCCTTCGGCATGATCGGTACCCTGGTGGGGCTGGTGAACATGCTTGGGGTAATCGAGGCCGGCCAGCTCACCGTGATCGGCGAGCGCATGGCCCTCGCCCTGCTCACCACCTTCTATGGCATCGTGCTGGCCAACCTGGTATTGAAGCCCATCGCCGTGAAGCTGGAGCGACGCACCGAGCAGCGCCTGATCGCCATGAACATGATCCTCGAGGGGATCTCGCTGATGTCGCGGCGGCGCCTGCCCTCGGTGATCGAGGAGAGCCTCAAGTCGTTTATCGCCCATCACCATGACGAGCTGCGCGACGGTCAGGGGCAGGAAGCCGGCGCCCCGGCACTCCGCTGGCGACTGCCGCGGCGCCGGCCGGCGTCCACCGCGACGGGCGACGAGAGCGAGGCCTCCCATGCCGGCTAGTTATCGCGGGCGCCATCGTCACGATAGCCTCTTCGAGGAGCTCGAGCCCGACGAGGGGCAGAGCGGCTGGATGCTCAGCTATATTGATATGATGACCCTGCTGGTGACGCTCTTCGCGCTGCTGCTCTCGCTGACGGCGGTGTTTCGTGGCCCCGCCGAGGCCAGTCCGATGGATCTCGGCCCGGCCGAGGTGAGCCCCGCCCGGGTGGAGGTCTCGCCCTTTGCCCTGGTAGCGGCGCTGCGCGTGGCCGAGGGGCCCCGCGTGCCGGCCCCGCCACGGCCTCGCGGTCGGGATCCCCTGGACCTGCCCCGGCCCATCGACTGGGCGCCGCCGCGCCCCGCCGCGCCGGCGCCGGCCCTGGCGGTGCGGCGCGTGCCCTATGCGCTGCCGTCTGCGACGCCCGGGTTACCGGCGCTGGCCCTTCACGAGGCGCTGGATCCCGAGGCCTGGCAAGACCTGACCCTGGTGGTCACCGAGCGACCGCCGAGTAACGTGCAGCGCCTCGACTCCGAAGCGCTGGCCGGGGCCGAACGCCTCCAGGCGGAAGTGAGTGCTCGCCTCGATGAGGCGCGTGAGCTGCCCAGCCTGGAGGGGGTGGAGATCTCGCCGGTGGCGGAAGGGCTCAACCTGCGCATCCAGGACCGCCTGCTCTTCGATAGCGCCACCGCCGAGCTGAGCGAGGCCGGCCGCGAGCTGATCGAGCGCCTGGTGGCGATCATCCAGCGTTATGAAGGCACCGTCTCGGTGGAGGGGCACTCCGACGACCGGCCGATCTTCACCGACCGCTTCCCCTCCAACTGGGAGCTCTCCTCGGCCCGCGCCATCGTCATCCTGCGCCAACTGGAGGCGGCCGGCGTCGACGCCTCGCGGCTGCGCGCCATCGGCTACGGCGAGACCCGGCCCCTGGCCAGTAACGACAGCGCCGAGGGCCGTGCCACCAATCGCCGGGTGGAAGTGATCGTTCACTTATAGCCCTCTCCGGTCGTAGCGGTGTCCTTGTGGGAGCACACTTTAGTGCGCGATTGAGTTGGGTGAGGCGCCGCCAGGCGCCTCGGTTTTTCCCGCTCAATCACCCGGCATGGCCGAGTTCCCACCGGGCCCTGAACTGGGCTCATTTCCCCTTCCTTGATCTGTATCAACGCCGTTTCGCGATAACTCGCCTATTTTCGTTATTCCGAATGTGCCGTGACGTCGCAAGTCACGCGGGTCATAGCGTCACAATAACAATAAGGACAGGGAATAATGCGTATAAACCAACCGGTCACCGAGGCGGAATACGATATCGGTGACGCCCAGAATCTGATCTCCCGCACCGACCTTCGCGGGCGCGTCACCTACGCCTCACCTTCCTTCAGCGAGGTCAGTGGCTACCGCCAGGAGGAGCTGGTCGGCGCACCACACAACTTGATTCGCCACCCGGACATGCCCGAGGCGGCCTTCGCCAACCTCTGGGCCACGCTCCAGGCGAAGGAAATCTGGACGGGGCTGGTCAAGAATCGCCGCAAGAATGGCGACTACTACTGGGTGCGCGCCCATGTGGTACCGATCCTTGAGGGTGACGAGGTGCAGGGCTATACCTCGGTGCGGGTGCGCCCCAGCCAGGCGGAGAAACGCCAGGCGGAGGCGGCCTATGCCGCGCTGCGCGAGGGGCGCGGGCGGGGCATAGGCCTGGATCGGGGGCGACTGATTCGTGGCGGTTGGGCGGGGCGCCTGTGGCGAAACCGTCCCGGGACACTGCGGGGGCACCTGCTGCTGATCGTCGCCTTGGCCAGCCTGCTGGTAGTGGCCGGGGAGTGGCTGGGCCCCTGGGGGCGTGGCCTGGGGCTGGGCCTGCTGCTGATCAGCGCCGCCGGCTGCTATCGGCGCATCGGTCGGGCGGTGGATCGGGCACGACGCTTCGCCATGCAGATCGCCGCCGGCAACCTGGTGGCCGCGCCGCCGCCTCGGGCCGGTGATGAAATGGATGGGGTGATAGATACCATGGCCTTGATGCGTCATAGCCTGGCGAATATCTCCCAGGACATTCGACACACCCTCGGTCACCTCAAAGAGGAGCTGGGTGAGCAGGCGGAGGATCATCGGGTCCTGGCGGAGCAGGCGCGGGTTCAGTCCGAGCGCCTGGCCGAGACGGCGGAGCGGATGAATACCCTGACCCAGAGCGTTCAGGAGGGGGAGGCGAGCCTCACCACGGCACAGCGCCAGGCCCAGCGGGCGCATCAGGTGGTTGGCGAAAGCGAGACCCAGGCCCGTGCCCTGGTCGAGCGGATGGTCCAGGTGCGCGGCAGTGCCGACAAGATGAACGAGGTCACCCGGGTGATCGAGAGCATCGCCTTTCAGACCAACCTGCTGGCCCTGAATGCCTCGGTGGAGGCGGCGCGCGCCGGGGAGCATGGCCGGGGGTTCGCGGTGGTGGCTCAGCAGGTGCGCCAACTGGCCGAGCGCTCCAGCGAGGCCATCGAGTCGATCGATCAGCTGATTGCCACCACTCAGGGGGAGATCAAGAGCGGGGTGGCGCAGATCGCCCAGCTGGCGGAGAACAACGGGCGCCTCTTTGAGGCGGTGGCCGCCATCGATGCGCTGATGGCAGAAGTGACCGCCACCACCCGGGGGCAAGGGGATGCCCTGTTGGCCCTCAATGGCAGCGTGGCCAGTATGGATCGACAGACCCGAGCCCAGGCTGAGCGCGTCGGTCACAGTGCCGAGCTGGGCGGCCTGCTGGAGATGCAACTGGTGGCCCTGGAAAATGCGATCTCCTCGCTGCGGTTGGCGGGGTGTGGCAAGGAGTGGGTCAGTCGTGAGCGCCGCAGGGAGGCGCGCCAGACGCTGGCACAAGCTCCCGAGCTTGGCGCCCTGGTGGGGTAAGCGATGAATGAGAAGGGAGTCGTTATGGAATCGCGGATTGAATCGCGTATCGAGCCAGCGCCCCGTGCCGACGACCGAGACGAGGCCAGTCGGTTGGATCGCCGGGTTGCCTCGGATTGCCGCCTGCTGGCCATCGCCATCGAGCAGAGCCCGGTGGCCACCGCCATTACCGATGCCGAGGGACGCTTCGAGTTCGTCAACCGGCGCTTTATCGAGGTGACCGGCTATGGCCGCGACGAGCTGCTGGGCCAGACCCCGGCGCTGATCAAGTCGGGGCATACCCCGCCGGCGGTCTACCAGTCGCTGTGGCGCACCCTGGCGGCGGGAGAGGTGTGGCGGGGCGAGCTCCTCAATCGAAAGAAGAGTGGCGAACTCTACTGGGAAGCGGAGATCATCACCCCGGTGCGCGATGGGCAAAGCGGCATGGTGCGTTATGTGGTGGTCAAGGAGGACATCACCCAGCGCAAGCGTCACGAGAGCGAGCTGCGGTTGCTGGCCACCGCCTTCGAGACCGGCCAGGCGACCCTGATCACCGATGCCGAGATGCGCATCGAGCGGGTCAATGCGGCCTTCAGTGCCATCACCGGCTACCGGGCCGAGGAGGTGATCGGCGAGACGCCGCGGCTCTTCAAGTCGGGACGTCACGACGAGGCCTTCTACGCGGCGCTCTGGGAGGCGGTCTTGACCACCGGCCACTGGCAGGGCGAGATCTGGAATCGCAACAAGGCGGGGGAGGTCTACCCACTCTGGCAGTCGATCACCGCGGTGGCCGACGAGGCCGGCGAGATCCGCAACTTCGTGGCGGTGTTCCATAACATTAGCGAGCGCAAGCGCATGGAACGTGAGCTGGCCCGCCAGGCCACGCGGGATCACCTGACCGGGGCGCTCAATCGCCGCGGCTTCGACGAGGCCCTGGCCGGTGCGCTGGTCGAGGCGGAGTGCCAGGCGCGACCGATGTCGCTGCTGCTCTTCGATATCGATCACTTCAAGGCGGTCAATGACCGTCATGGCCATGACCGCGGCGATGCCATCCTGCGAGCCCTGGCCAGGCGGGTACAGGCCTGCCTGCGCTCCAGCGACCTGCTGGCCCGCTGGGGCGGCGAGGAGTTCACCCTGTTGCTGCCGGGCACCGATCCCTCGGGGGCCCGGACCATCGCCGAGCGGCTGCGTCAGGCGGTGGCGGCTGCGCCTTTCGCCGGGCTCTCGGTGACCATCAGCCTGGGGGTAGCCAGCCATCGTCCCGGCGAGTCGGCCCAGGCGCTGCTGCAGCGTGCCGATGCGGCGCTTTACCAGGCCAAGGGGCAGGGGCGCAACCGGGTGATGGTCGATGGTCAAGATCGGCACATTAGTGTTGAATTCTAATATAACAAGCACAAGATGACCGGCTAAGGAGCCCGAGTATGTGTTCTTCTCAAGGGCTGGTGCCGGAACCGGAAGTGTACCGGGGAATGTCGCCGGGTGGGTCTCGGGGCGCCGGGCGTCTCGATACGCTTTCCCATGCCGACCGGGCCTTCTTCGATGCCAGCGAGGCGATGCTGATCACCGATGCCGAGCAGCGCATCCTGATGGTGAATCCGGCGCTGGAGGCCCTGGTCGGCCTCGACGAGGCGGCCCTGCGCGGACGCTCGCCGGACGGCTTCGTCGCCCCTCGGCAGGGGGCCTCCCAGTGCCTGGCGGACTGGCAGCTACTGCTGCAGCAGGAACAGGGGCGCCTGGAGATGCTGCTCCACGACGCCCAGGGGCGCGACCGCCCCACGCTCTTCTCCTTCCGTCGGGTACGCGACGCCGCCGGTATGACCTCCCATCATGTGGTGACCCTGACCGCCCTCGACCGCTCCCTGGAAGGTGGCGCCCGGCGGGCCAGTCGCGAGGCCTATTTCGATGCCCTGACCGGCCTGCCCAACCTCAAGCTGCTGACCCAGCTGTTGCAGGACGCCATCGTCCACGCCCAGGGGGCCGGCGAGACCCTGGCGGTCTGCTGCCTGGATATCGATCACTTCAAGCGCATCAACGACCAGTTGGGCGAGCTGGCCGGCGACCGGCTGCTGGCCAGCTTCGCCCGCCGGGTCAGCCACCTGCTGGCCGGCGACGAGGTACTGGCCCGGGTCGGTGGCGACGAGTTCGTGCTGCTGCTGCACCGGGAGCCGGACGAGGCCTTCCTGGGACGGCTGCTGACGGCGATTCGCCAGCCGATTCGCCTCGACGGCCAGACACTGCGGCTCTCCGCCAGCATCGGCGTGACCCTCTACCCCGACGACGAGCAGGAGGGCGACGTCCTGCTGCGCCACGCCACCCAGGCCATGTACCGGGCCAAGCAGCGTGGACGCAACACCTACCATCGCTTCGACCCCGGCCACGACCGCCAGCTGCAGGCGCGCCAGGCCCAGCGCGACCGCTTCGCCCGGGCCATCGACAACGACGAGCTGCGCCTCTACTACCAGCCCCAGGTGGACATGCTCAGCGGCCAAGTGGTGGGCCTGGAGGCCCTGGTGCGTTGGCAGCATCCCGAGCGGGGCCTGATGGCCCCGGGGGAATTTCTGCCGGTGGTGGAGGGCACGCCCCTGGCGGCGGCCCTGGGGGAGTGGGTGATCCGGCGGGCCCTGACGCAACTGAGTACCTGGCAGGCGCAGGGCATCACCCTGCCGGTCAGCGTCAATATCAGCCCGGTGCATCTGTTGCAGGCGGATTTCGTGACGCGCCTGGAGAAGCTGCTCGAGCAGCACCCCGAGGTGCCAGCCCGCCAGCTCAAGCTGGAGGTGCTGGAGAGTGCCGCCATGCACGATATCCAGGCGGCCCTGGAGGCGATCCACCGCTGCAAGGCGCTGGGCATCGCCATCGCGATCGACGACTTCGGCACCGGTTTTTCGTCGCTGACCTACCTGCGCCAGCTGCCGGTGGACCTGATCAAGATCGATCAGAGCTTCGTGCGCGATATGCTGGTGGACGGCAACGACATGGCCATCGTCGAGAGCGTCATCTATATGGCCAAGCGTTTCGGACGGCCCATGCTGGCCGAAGGGGTGGAGACCCTGGCCCACGCCCGCGCCCTGGTGGCGCTGGGCTGCCACCAGGCCCAGGGCTACGGCATCGCCCGCCCCATGCCTCCGGAGCAGTTACCCACCTGGCTGGCTACCTGGCCGGAGCGTGAGGAGTGGCAGTGGCTGGGCTGACCCGACCGGGCCGCCCAACTTTCTGTGAGAGCGCCGATTCGGCGCGATATGGCGCCGTTAGGCGCCCTGGGGTTCCCGGCCCATCACTCGGCACAGCCGAGTTCCCACAAGGCCACCGCCGAGCCACGGGTTTTGTGGGAGCTCGGATTCTTCCGAGCGATTGGCGCCGCCAGGCGCCCTGGGGTTCCCGGCCCATCACTCGGCACAGCCGAGTTCCCACAAGGCCACCGCCGAGCCACAGGTTTTGTGGGAGCTCGGATTCTTCCGAGCGATTGGCGCCGCCAGGCGCCCCGTGGCTCCCGGCCCATCACTCGGCACAGCCGAGTTCCCACAAGGCCACCGCCGAGCCACGGGTTTTGTGGGAGCGCCGATTCGGCGCGATATGGCGCCGCCAGGCGCCCTGGGGTTCCCGGCCCAATCACTCGGCACAGCCGAGTTCCCACAAGGCCACCGCCGAGCCACGGGTTTTGTGGGAGCGCCGATTCGGCGCGATATGGCGCCGCCAGGCGCCCCGGGGTTCCCGGCCCATCACTCGGCACAGCCGAGTTCCCACAAGGCCACCGCCGAGCCACGGGTTTTGTGGGAGCGCCGATTCGGCGCGATATGGCGCCGCCAGGCGCCCCGGGTATCGAATGATGGCCTAAAGTCTGAACTCCTGGGGAGGGGGAGAGGCCCCTTCCAGCTCGGACACCACGCCACCTAGCGTCTCGCTCAGCTCTCGGCAGAGGAAATCGGTAAACTTGGCCCTGAACAGGGTGCGTTCGAGCGTATCGGCAGGTAGAAAACGTGTCATTTCGAGCCTGAAGGCATCGCCGCCGATGATATCGGGCAACCTGTCGATCAGGGCCTTTGCCTTGCCGATATAGTCCTCGACACGATAGTCCCGCAGTTTCTGCGTTACCAAACCGATGTTCGGGGTAGCTCCCTGCTGCTTGAGCCATTGCAGGTCCCAGATGTCGCGGTGTCGCACATACTTTTGCGTATTGACCAGGGAGGCCAGCTTGTCGGCCATTATCTCGTCGAGGCCTTCGCAAAGGACCAGCAGATCACTGTAGCCATCCGGCAGGAAAGGGTAATGCACCTGCAGGCTTCTGGCTTGGCGGGTATAGGCGGGAATATTGGCGATTTCCAGCTTGATGCGTTGCTTGGGAAGATCGGGACGGCTGGGCGAGGTCACCACGGCCACCTGCCACTTATCGACCTTGACCTCCGCATAGGCGGGCTCATGGCGCAGTGTCCTGGGGGGCTTGACGGTCACCTCGAGGCGGTAACGTCGGCTGACATAGGTTTCGATGCACGCCTTGATGGCGGCTACCCTATCGTTCTGGAAGTCCCGACCCCCGGCGAAGTCCAGGTCCTCACTGAAACGTGATGCCCCGTAGCATAGCCGGAGCGACGTGCCGCCCTGGAAGGTCAGGTCGTCGAGCAAGCCCTCGCGGTCGAGGGCGAAGAGGATATCGAAGTGGAGCAGCTCCTTCTCGATCACCGGGCGCATGGCTTGCCTGCCCGGCTCGGCTATGGCGCGGGCCACCAGTTTTTCGAAGTCGGCGGGATCAATCATTGGCGAGTTCCTCGCTATCGACGAGATGGGTATTGCGTCCCACGCGTTTCAGGTCGGCCCAGGCCGCTGCGGGAGTCGCCAGGCGCAGGGGGCGCCCTACATCGCGTGCCCGCTCCAGCAGCACGTTGGAAACAGGGCGGCTGGTGTGGGTGAACTCGATGGTGCCGTAGGGGGTGCGGTAGGTGCCTTTGCGCCCGGTGGTCATGATGGTGAGGCGGTCGACGGGAATCTGCGAGATAACGCCATACTCCGACAGGGCCGACTCCAGGCTGACGTAGCTGTATTCCCCTCGGCGCATGACACAAGCGATGCGCTCGAGGAGATAGGGGGCGTCGGTTCTGGCCAGGGCGTAGTGGTAAATGCCCCGGGAAACACCCTCCAGCAGCCCCTGTCGGCGCAGCCGGTTGATGCCTTCCTGCAGTGTCTTGGGGCTATCTTCGGGGAAGAGCTTCGCCAGGTCGCGCCGGGTAAACAGGCTGCGCCCTTCGTGGCGATCCCATGCATCGAAGCGGTGTCGAGCCGTCTGGTAATCCATAAGTATACACAAAGACTATGTATGGATAGTCTAGGCGTCTATTTGTGAGGTCGCAAGCGGATCGCTCACCACCCGGTAATCACCGTACTCTCGCTCTGCCTTTGTTGAACCACCCAGCTTCCTATGGGAGCACGCTTGACGCCTCGGTGATTCGAGGGACACCCCAAGCTAGTCGAGCGCAGGAAGAGAAGGGGGCGCCTCGGTTTTCCCGGCCCATCACTCGGCACGGCCGAGTTCCCACAGGCCACCGCCGAGCCACAGGTTTTGTGGGAGCGCCGATTCGGCGCGATTCGGCGCGATATGGCGCCGCCAGGCGCCCAAGCTATGCTGGCTTGCCCCTTGCCCCTTGCCCCTTGCCCCTTGCCCCTTGCCCCTTGCCCCTTGCCCCTTGCCCCTTGCCCCTTGCCCCTTGCCCCTTGCCCCTTGCCCCTTGCCCCTTGCCCCTTGCCCCTTGCTGAAAATTTTCCCTAAAGTTCTCCCGCCGCCGGCCGATACCTCAAGCAGAAACCTATTTTCGGTATTCAAGGGGGCTGAACTCCATGGCAGGCATCTCATCACTCGGCATCGGCTCCGGCCTGGACCTGAACGGTCTCCTGGACCAGCTGCGTAGCGCCGAAAGAAAGCAGCTCGAGCCACTGACTCGGCAGGTCGCCCAGCAGGAGGCCAAGATCTCCGCCTACGGCCGGCTGAAGTCCGGTGTCGACAAGCTGCAGAATGCGGCGGCGGCGCTCAATGATTCGGCGCTTTATCAGAAGCTCTCCGCCAGTGTGCAGGGCGATGGCCTGTCGGCCTCGGTCAGCGAGTCGGCGAGCCCGGGGAGCTATGATATCGCGGTCACCAGTATCGCCACCGCGGGGAGCCTGGCCACGACTCGGGTGGACAGCCTGGAGGATAGCCTCACCGATGCCGGGGCCACCCTGGATCTCGACTTCGGTGACGGCAGCACCTACTCGGTGAGCCTGGAGGCCGACAGCACCCTGGAGGGAATTCGCGACACCATCAATGCCGATGCGGATGCCGGCGTCGATGCCTCCATCATCAATGACGGCAGCGGCCATCGCCTGGTGCTCTCGTCCCGGGACACCGGGGCCGATGCCGGGATCACCGGTATGACCTTCAATGGGCTGTCGGCCGGCGTGACCCTGGGGGAGGATGCGGCCACGGCGCGTCTGGGCAAGGATGCCGAACTGGATATCAACGGCATCACCATCACCAGCGCCACCAATACTGTGGAAGAGGCCATCCAGGGGGTGACCCTGACCCTCTCTCCCGAAGCCGAGGGCAATACCCTGAGCCTGACCGTATCCCAGGACAAGGAGGCGGCCAAGGAGGCCGTCACCAAGTGGGTCTCCGCCTATAACCAACTGCAATCCACCATCGGTCGCATGATCAAACCGGGTACCGATGATACCTCGGCCGGTGAGCTGATCGGTGACAGTACCGTGCGTACCCTGGAATCCCGCATGGTGCGCGACTTGACCAGCAGCGTGCCGGGCGGCGACTTCTCCCTGCTTTCGGAGCTGGGGATTTCCCTTAATGAAAAGGGGCGCTTGGAGATCGACGATGAGACCCTGGATGCGGCCATCGCCGACTCGCCCCAGGGCGTGGCGGATTTCTTCGCCGGCGATAGCGAAGAGGCCGGTATGGCGGGCGTCTTCAATGCCACTCTCGAGCAGGCCCTGGATGACAAGGGCATGATCGGTAATGCCATCGAGGGGGCCGAGAGTCGCGTCGATAGTCTCAAAGAACGCTTCACACGCATGGAGACCAGTATCGAGCGGACCATCGAGCGCTATCGCAAGCAGTTTGCGGCGCTCGACGGCATGATCGCCCAGATGAACCAGACCACCAACTACCTGACCCAGCAGTTCGACGCCCTTAGCGCACAGCTAGGCCGCAAGAAGTAAGTCGTCGAATCAGTTTGAGGGCAAGCAATAAGCCCCGGCCAGTGGCCGGGGCTTATTGTTGATGGCGGTGTGGCGGGGATTAGTCGTTGAGCAGGGAGAGTACCGTCTGAGGCGCCTGATTGGCCTGAGCCAGCGCCGCAGTGCCTGCCTGCTGCAGGATCTGGCTGCGCACCATCTGCGAGGTCTCCCGGCCATAGTCGGCATCCATGATGCGGGATTGTGCGGCGGCGGTATTGGTTGACTGCTGTTCCAGGTTCTCGATGGCCCCATCGAAGCGATTATTAAGGCTGCCGTAGTAGCTGCGATATTCGTCCACCATGCCCAGGGCATTATCGAAGGTGCTTAGGGCGGCACTGGCTCCTTCGCTGGTTGATAGGCTGATCTGGTCTATGCCGAGTGTCTGGCTGTCCGCCGGAGTCGGCTCGATGGTCAGCATATCGGCCTTGTCGCCATGGCCGGCGCTCATGACGATATCGGTGGGTGTGCTGGTCGGATGCTTGGGAGGGCCGTCGGGCATGCTGTCCCAGTCCACCCGCATGTTATAGCTCCCGCTCCCCATTATGGCGAGGAACAGAGGCTCCTTGACTTCCTCGATAACGACGCGCTCGATACGCGTGGGGTTGCCATCGGAATCAAGGTCATTACTACCATCGTTGATACTCGTATCGTGCCAGTCACCGTCCCCGCTATAGGTGACCTGCATGCCGGCGACCGTCCGGGTTGTGCCGCCGCTGGAGTCATAGTCACTGGTGTTATGAAACAATACAGAGCCATCGTAGGCGGCGTCATCGCTGAAACCATTGGTCTCGTTGATCAGTTGGTTCTCGGCGTCTTGCTCTGTAGTGATGCCACGCGCCGTCCAGGTAGAATCGGTGCCCGCGGGGTCGCCCTCGACCAGCGGGGTGCCGACGAGGTGGGTGCCATCGCGGGTGAACAGCTGGATATCATCGTCGGCGCCCAGGGAGTCGATCTCGATTACCAGCCCCGTGGTTCCGGTAGGAATAAAGCCGATGGGGTCGGTGCCCGAGGTGCGCCCGTTATCCCAGTCGCCCTTGGGGACTTGCAAGGCATTCTTGATGGTCTGGGTATTGCCCAGCTCGGTCACCTCCTGGCGCTGTGCCTCGGGAGCCAGCGGGTGTTTTTCGAAGGTCTGGGTGTCCATGGCCAGGCGATCCACTTCCTCGGCGATCTCCAGAAACTCATTATGGATGGCACTGCGGTCACCGGAAGACAGGGTGTCGCTAGCCGCCTGAACGGCCAGCTGCCGCCCACGCTGCAGTAGTGCATTGATGCCCTCGAGGCCGCCTTCGGCGGTTTGCATCAGGCCGATGCCGTCGTTGAGCCCCTGGCTGACCGCATCATTAGCGCGCAGGTTGGTTTCCATGCGATTGGCGATGGCCTGGCCGGCAGCATCGTCCTTGGCGCCATTGATACGCAGCCCGGAGGAAAGCCGTTCCATGGCGCTGCGCAACGATGACTGGTTGTTGCCCAACTGCCGCTGGGTGGTCAGTGCCGTCAGATTGGTATGTATGGAAGCCATCAGCGTCCCTGCAGTCGTCTGTACATCTACCCTGTTGGCATGGTCTATCGGCAGTGGCTAAGGCATCTTTAGCTAGGCGGCGAACTTTTTCTTCTTTCGGACCCGCTATCATCATGTCGGAGGGGCATTGCCCCGCGGGTGCGCACTTCGGTGCACGATAGGCGCCCAAGCTATGCTGGCTTGCCCCTTGCCCCTTGCCCCTTGCCCCTTGCCCTCGGGCAGAAAATTTTTCCACCCAACCCTAAAGTCCCCTGCCGGCTGGCCGTTAAACAGGGTAACGGCCAACGGCGCCGTTGCGGCAGGCCCCACCGATGCATGGCTCGGGGCGGCCAATGGAGCCCTCAACGCAAGAAGGAAGATCTCATGTCAGTGATCAATACCAACATCACCGCGATGATCGGTCAGGGTAACCTGATCAAGTCTCAGAATGCGCTCTCCACCTCCATGGAGCGCCTCTCTTCCGGCCTGCGCATCAACAGTGCCAAGGACGATGCCGCCGGTCAGGCCATCGCCAACCGCATGAGCAGCCAGATCACCGGCCTGGCCCAGTCCCAGCGTAACGCCAACGACGGTATCTCCGTGGCCCAGACCGCCGAGGGCGCCCTGAACCAGGTCAACGACAACCTGCAGCGTATCCGCGAGCTGTCCGTTCAGGCCCAGAACGACACCAACAGCCAGGACGACCTCAAGTCCATCCAGGGCGAGATCAACCAGCGCCTCAACGAGATCGACCGCATCTCCGCCGAGACCGACTTCAACGGCACCAAGGTGCTGGCCAGCGATCAGAGCCTCTCCATTCAGGTCGGCGCCAACGATGGCGAGACCATCGAGGTCTCCCTGGAGGAGATCAACGCCGATACCCTGAGCCTTAACAAGTTCAATATCTCCGGCCCCGAGAATGCCGAGGCGGCCACCACCAGTGCTGCCGATCTGGCGGATGCTAACGAGTACCTGGGCAGTGCCGTTGGCACCAGTGTTACTGCATACGCCGGTACTGGCGTGGCCGTAATGGACGGTACTGACTTTGGTTTCAACTCGGCCTCTGCTGCTGCCGGGGAGGGCACTATCTATGTCGATGATAACGGCAACCTCTATTCCAAGCTGAATATCGATGGCACCGAGCTGACCGAGAGCGAGGCCGAGAGCCTGGCCGAGCAGGGGATTCGCGTCGATACCAGCACAAGTGCGAATGCAGTCTATATGTCGCTGGACGCCGATGATGCGACAGTGAACTCGACCGGCGTTCTGAGCTTCGATGCCACCGGCAATACCGGCGACGAGAACCTGGCCAATCTGACCTTCGAGCGTAGTGCCGATCCGCTGGCGGCCCTCGACCAGTCGCTGAACCAGGTGGATAACCTGCGCTCCGATCTGGGTGCCATCCAGAACCGCTTCGAGTCGGCCATCACCAACCTGAACACCAACGAGACCAACCTCTCGGCGGCCCGCTCGCGTATCGAGGATGCCGACTATGCCAAGGAAGTGGGCAATATGACCCGGGCGCAGATCCTGCAGCAGGCCGGTACCTCCGTCCTGGCCCAGGCCAACCAGACCCCGCAGAACGTGTTGTCTCTGCTGGGCTAAGTCTCCGCATCAACGCGGGGTCATGGAACGGGATAGCCATCGGCTATCCCGTTTTTCATGGTTTTGCGGCTCCTCGGGCCGGGTAAGATGACCATCAGATATCCACCATCGAGAGAGAAAAGCGATATGGCCAAGCCCAAGCGTCGAACCACAGCGAAATCGAACCGGCAAAGTCGTGAAGCCCAACTCGAGCGCTTGGCGAACACCTTCCTCGAACATTACCGGGCCAAGCGGCTGGAGACCGCCGTGCCCCTGGCCCGGGAGATCACCGAGCGCTACCCCAAGGCCTCCTTCGGCTGGAAGGCCCTGGGCACGGCCCTGATGGAGGCCGGCGACTCCCAGGCCGCCGTGGCACCCCTGGAGCGGGCCCTCGAGCTTCAGCCGGACAATAACGAAGCCCTGACCAATCTGGGCAAGGCGTTACAGCAGTTGGGCCGTTACGAGGAAGCCGAGGCCTGCCTGAACCGCGCCCTGGCGGATGCCCCCGAAAATTACCAGGCCAATATGCACCTGGCGGGGATCCATCAGCAACGCGGCCGCCACGACCAGGCCCTGGGCTACTACGAGCGTTCCCTGGAGAGCCTGCCGGATGCCCTCCTCGCGCAGATGCGCAAGGCCACCGTGCTGGTCGAGCGGCGCGACTACGATCAGGCGCTGGCTATCCTCGAACCCCTCGCCGAGCAGAGCCCCAAGGCGGTGGGCGTGCTCACCAACCTGGCCAACCTCTACGGCACCATGGGCCGCTTCGATGAGGCCGAGGCCCTCTATCGGCGCGCGATCGACCTGCGGCCCGATGCCTGGATCGCCTTCTCCAACTATTACTTCACCGCCCACTATAATCCGCGGCATACCGCGGAAGATCTTTTCGCCATCGGCGAACAGTGGCAGCGGCGCTATGCGCCGGTGGAGCCGCCGTCTCGCCCGACCACCGAAAAGGCACCGGCACGCCCCCTGCGTATCGGCCTGATCTCGGCGGGCCTCAAGACCCATCCGGTCGGCCAGATGATCCTCGGCGCCCTGGAGCAGCTACCACCGGGGCAGTTTCAGTTGTATGCCTACTCCGACAGCCTGGTGGATGACGCCACGGCGCGTCGTCTCAAGCCCCTGATGCATCGCTGGCACGAGGTGCCGCATACCTCCCATGGGGATCTGGCGCGGCTGGTCCGCGACGATGCCATCGATATCCTGATCGATATGACCGGGCATACCTCGGGGAGCCGTTTGCCGGTGATCGCCGAGGAACCGGCGCCGCTGATCGTCAAGTGGGTCGGCGGGCTCTTCAATACCACCGGGGTCGAGGCCGTTGACTACCTGATCTCCGATGCCGTAGAGACCCCCGATGGGGTGGATGATGGCTACCTCGAGAAGCTGATCCGCCTGCCGGATGACTATATCTGCTATACGCCGCCTCGCCATCTGGACGATGAGCCCGGCCCGCTGCCGGCCCTAAGCAACGGCCATCTCACCCTGGGCTGTTTCAACAATCCGGCGAAGATCAACGAGGTGCTGCTGGAGCAATGGGCGAGCCTGATGCAGGCGCTGCCCGGTTCGCGGCTGCTGCTCAAGGGCGGCCAGTATTCCGATGCCAATTATTGCGAACGGCTGCATGCCTTTATGGAGGGCCAGGGCATCGACCGCGAGCGTGTGTTGCTGGAGGGGCCGGCTCCCCATAAGGAGCTGGTGGCGACCTACCGCCGAGTGGATATCGCCCTCGATCCCTGGCCCTACTCCGGCGGCCTGACCACCTGCGAGGCGCTCTATATGGGCGTGCCCGTGGTGACCCTGCCGGGCCCCAGCTTCGCCGGCCGTCATAGCGCCACTCACCTGGTCAATGCCGGCATGCCGGAGCTGGTGGTCGGCAGTTGGGAGGAGTACCGGGAGCGGGTGCTCGGGCTGGCCGCCGACCTGGAGAGCCTGGCCACGATTCGCCGCCACCTGCGTCGAGTGCTGCTGGACTCCCCGGTCTGTGACGGCCCGCGCTTCGCTCGCCATCTGACGACGGCCCTGCGTGCCATCTGGCAGCGCTACTGTGAGGACAAGCTCCCGGCGGCACTGAGTGTCGACAAGGAAGGGCAGGCCCGCTTCGCGGACCAGAGCGAGCCGGTCCAGGTGGCCTATGCCAGGCGGGTCGAACAAGCGAACGAGGGCTTCAACTGGCAGTTGCCCGGCAAGATTATCGCCATCGACAATAGCGCCAAGCTGATTCGAGAGCCCGGATTCGATGCCCTGCGTCGTCTTAATGCCTTCGGCGTCGTCGCCTTCGACCCGGCCAGTCGCGTGGAGAACCCCGGCCGGTTCCAAGGTGGCAAGGATGTCCAGGTATTCCCCCACGCCGTGTTGGGAAATGGCCAGCCTGCGACCCTCCATGCCTGTCTCGATCCGGCCCTTAGCGGCACCCTGGAGCCGTTGCCGCTGGAGCAACAGCACGGCGCGAATCAGCAAGGCGCTCGGGTATTGACCGAGCTACCCATCAATACCATCGCCCTGGACAATATCGAGGGCCTGGACAGCCTCGACTGGCTGATCCTGGACGATCTGAGCGATGCCATGACCATCCTGGAGCATGGCGAAAAGGCCTTGAAGGAGGCCCTGCTGATCCAGGTTCGCGTCGCCTTCCAGCCCACCCATCGACGTCAGCCGAACCTCGCCGAGCTGCAGCACTGGATGGCCCGCCACGGCTTCCGCTTTTACCGCTTCAATGACGGACAGCACCGCAGTCATCTACCCGAGAGCGTGCCCGCAGAGCAACGCCAGGCGACGGAGTTGGTAAGCACCGACGCGGTCTTCCTGCCTAGCAATAAGCGAACGGCCCTGCTCAGCGATGCACAGCGAACCAAGCTCGCGTTTCTGCTGCATACGGTGTTCGGTGCCAAGGACATGGCTTATTATTTATTAAAAGACGTATCTGGTGATAAAGCAGGTCACTATCTGAAAGAAAACTGGCTGGCAAGGCCTGTAAATAATAATATGCGGAAGGGTGGGCGGGCGATTGATAATATCCAAGAAGTTGCCAACTACCTTCGTGAAGCTTCTATTTCTAGCTTTCACCCAAATCACTCGCTACCAGGGAGTCTAGTTGTCTCATTGACATCTTATAGTTCACGGTTTGATAATCTTTATCTCACCTTGCGTAGCTTGATGTTACAGGAGGTTTTCCCAGACCACCTGATCCTTTGGATTGCTGAAGAGGAAAAGAGTGAGCTTCCCAAGAATGTGTGGGAGTTAGAGCAGTATGGTTTGAATATTAGGTTCTGCGAAAATATGCGCTCGTACAAAAAGATTGTTCCGTCACTGCGCGAGTATCCTGATAGCTTCATTGTAACCGCAGATGATGATTTGTATTATGATTCGAAGTGGCTAAAAGGTCTTGTCGATAGCTGGGATGGTGATGAAAGGACAGTTATCGCACATCGGGCGCATAAGATTGTGCTAAATGATAAGGGGAGGCCGCTTCCTTACAGAAAATGGAAATGGGAAGTGGGGCAAAAAGAGCCTGTCGATGGGCTTATCTTTCCAACAAGTGGAGCAGGTGTGTTGTGGCCTCCCCATGTTTTTCATAGTGACGTTACTTATGTTCGTCGCTTTATGGAACTATGTCCCAGCGCAGACGATATCTGGTTGTATTGGATGGCATCATTGAATGGAGCAAAAGTCAAATGTTCAACTTATGAGTTTCGTTTTGCTGAGTGGCCGAGCAATGGCGTCTCACCTCTTTGGAAGGAGAATGTTATAGGAGGCGGGAATGATAGACAGATTGAAAAACTTATGAGCTTCTATGATAATCCTTTTTTTGTATCAAGAGGAGTTGAGGCTTCAAAGGGCGTTTCTTTTTTCTATGCCGGGGAGAAGGTGAAGTTTGTTCTTCCTAATGAACGGGATCATATTCAGAAAATAATAAAAAGATCAAGCTCTTTTTATGAGTTAAAAATGCTTGAAGATATTCGCTCAAGAGTTTCAGGGGGCGGTGTGATTCTTGATGTTGGCGCTAATATTGGGAATCATTCTGTTTATTTTGGTATGTTTTGCGAAACTTCCAAGGTTTTTTCTTTTGAGCCTCACCCCTCTATTTATAAAGTTCTTGAGAGGAATGTTTCTGAGAACGGCCTTTCTGACAAGGTTGTTTGCTGTAATTTTGGAGTTGGTGAGAAAGATGGAAAGGCAACTGTTTCTTTCTATGATGAAAATAATGTCGGGATGTCAAGGCTTGAGATCTCTGGGGGAGGGGATATCAAGGTGGTTAGTCTAGATGGTTTTTGTGAAGAGCTAGGTGTCGGTGTTGATTTAATAAAGATTGATGTTGAAGGGATGGAGCCTGATGTCATTAAAGGGGCTTCGAGGGTGATTGATAGATTTTCCCCTATTCTCTATGTTGAGGCTGGCGACTCTACTGCTTTTGAAAAAGTTAATTTTCTTCTTGAAGGCTATGGCTACGAATCCGTTGCTAAGTTTAATGCCACTGCTACATATTTGTTCTTGAGAGGTGGTGTTCACTTTTAAGTGCTGTTTCGGTTTTTTTGGATAAGTTTTGGCATGTGTTGATATGCATACCAATAATTAATGAAGAAAACACATCAAGATGTTGACTGGAGGCGGTGTATGAAGGCCACTATCTTCGGCAGCGGCTACGTGGGGCTGGTCACCGCCTGTTGCCTGGCCGATGTGGGTCACCATGTAATGTGCATGGATGTGGATGCCGACAAGATCGCCCGGCTGCACCAGGGCGAGGTGCCCATCTACGAGCCGGGGCTGGCCGAGCTGGTGCGTCGCAACCTGGCGGCAGGGCGGCTGCACTTCACCACCGAGGCCGCCGAGGCGGTGGCCTTCGGTACCCTACAGTTTATCGCCGTGGGCACGCCGCCGGATGAGGATGGCAGCGCGGATCTGCGGTATGTGCTGGCGGTGGCCGAGAGCATCGGCCGGAATATGGATGACTTCAAGGTTATCGTCGACAAGTCCACCGTGCCGGTGGGCACCGCCGAAAAGGTGCGAGCTCGGGTGGCCGAGGCGCTGGCCGAGCGCGGTGTGGAGATTCCCTTTGAGGTGTGCTCCAACCCGGAGTTCCTCAAGGAAGGCTCGGCCATCGAGGACTTCAATCATGCGGCGCGGATTATCGTGGGTACCGAGAGCGAGCGCGTCCGGTCGCTGATGCGCGAGTGCTATGCCCCCTATATCCGCTTGCAAGAGAAGCTGGTCTTTATGGGCGTGCGTTCGGCGGAGCTGACCAAGTATGCCGCCAATGCCATGTTGGCCACCAAGATCAGCTTTATCAACGAGATTGCCAATCTGGCCGAACACTTGGGTGCCGACGTGGAGGAAGTGCGTCGAGGCATCGGCTCCGATCCGCGTATCGGCTATCACTTTATCTATCCCGGCTGTGGCTATGGCGGCTCCTGCTTTCCCAAGGACGTGAGTGCCCTGGCACATACCGCCTCGGAAGTGGGGTGCCAGGCCGAATTGCTGGATGCCGTGGCGGCGGTCAACCGGCGCCAGAAACGTACACTGTTCGACAAGCTCTCTCAGGCCTTCGATGGTGAACTGGCCGACAAGACTATCGCTGTCTGGGGGCTGGCCTTCAAGCCCAACACCGACGATATGCGTGAGGCGCCCAGTCGCGATCTGATGGAGTCCTTGTGGCAGGCCGGGGCCAGGGTGCAGGCCTTCGATCCCAAGGCCATGGAAGAATGCCGTCGCCTGTATGGGGAGCGAGTGGATCTGCGGCTGACTCGGGACCGAGAGGCGGCGGTCGAAGGGGCCGATGCCCTGGTAATCTGCACCGAATGGAAGGAGTTCCGTGCCGTGGATTTTCACTGGCTACGCCAGATCCTGCGCAGCCCGGTGGTAGTCGATGGCCGCAATCTCTACGATCCGGCTCTCGTAAGAGAGGCCGGGCTCCTGTACTTCGCCGTGGGGCGGGGTGCTTCTCTGCTACCGCTGCCGAGCGTAGAGGCCTAGGCTTTTCTGATGATGCCATGATGCCGGTTTGACTGCAATAAGAGGCCTGCTCACTCGGCCTGATGGAGGCAGTTGGTGAAGCTGCGTGACGTTGAGGGTGTTGTACCAGTGCAACTAATAGTGATGGCGTCAGAGGATGGGGAAACCATGGAGTATGAGTCTTGGAGTGGATGGCAGCTATGATTCGGACAAGGCTAATGCTATGAGTGATGATGCCTGTGTTCCCACCTCGCTGTCCGAGAAAATCTTGGGAGAGTATGCCCCGAAGACCCTGGGGGAGCTGAAAGCCTCGGTTCCCGAGGGGAATTTGCTTGCTACCACGCTAATCGACCTAGGCGCGCCTGAATATTTTTTCGGATTAAATCAGCGGCGAGATGGTTTCGTCAGATATCTGGAGCTGTCGCTGAGCATCGATGGAGTGGTGCACGAAACGGCTTTCTGTGCCGGGTACTTGGCGATTGGTGCGCCCTGTACCAGTAATGGCTTTCCGCCCGCGATAATTCTCGGCGACTGGAGTCGCGTCGAGCTATATGCCGAAGACCTAGATCTTCGGTTACCCAAGCTTGGTCGGGCCTCGGCGTTAGCTTCCAGCCTGTCCTATCGTACCCTAGCGCAAGCCTTCAGGAAGGCAATATTATCTGGTCAGTATCGCCGGCACGCTTCCTTGACTGAGCACGACCTCATGGCCGCCCTGGAAAGGCATTTCGCATGGTGTTTGCCGAAGTAAGTTCTGGGGTGATTGACCTGTGGTTTGCCAAGTTTTCAGGGAGAGTCCGGTGGGGAATCTATCCATAGAAGTGAGTTTTTTATGACTTTCGATCCTAAATGTTTCTTTGCTGAATTTAGAAATTCCCTGAACCTCTCTCGAGGGCGGGATCTGGTTGCCAAGACCTACAATGCGGATGATACGCTGCGTATTTTTGAAGCTGTGGATGCGGCGTGCAAGGCGCAGCCTGAGCATTTTCCTGTAGAAGGTAAGTCGTACTGGAATGGAACGACAAAAGACAGAGAATTCTTGTGTGACTATACATATCATGATCCTAATCACCGCATTCTCTTGTCTCTGGAAAGCGAGTGGGGGGTGTTATCCTCTCCGTCGAGAACGACCGAGGAAGTGATTTTTGACTTCAAGAAAGTTATTAATATGGCTTCTCCGGTAAAGATAATGGTGTTCGCTTACGTGGATAAAGATAATGAAAAATCCACCCGGAAAGCAATGGCTGATATCGTACGAAAGTGGCCTCAGGATCGATTGGAAACCTTGATGGCGATTGCGTGTCCTTGGCATGATGAGCTTCATGCTGGAAGCATAGCAGGCTATCACTGGCATAAAGGGGAGTGGGAGCCGATACCGGCTTCATCTTGATATTCGGTGATATTCTTTCTGGTGAGCTTCGAGCGCTTCGAGGTCACCAGAATGGATGTCCCGCTGTCGGAAGATACGACAAGTTGCTCGAGATCCTCGACAGTACCGTCAGGGCGTAGCGGGAGCATACCTGACGATGTTGGGGGAATGGGACTCGACAGAATCGTCGAGACGTCGGACCGCAACTAAACACTTAGTTCCGTGGCGTTCCGGCCCCAGCATAGCACAGCCCCGCCCGGCAGCCGTGGCACGCCGGGCGGGGCGGAGTGGGGCCTGTCCCCGATTACCCCCAGACCAGCGCAGTGACATCCCGTGCGCGGTTGCCGCGCCCACGGGGCTGAGCGACAAACCGCAGGGAGTCTCCCAGCCTCACCGGATTGCGTTGGTAGTCATCGCCGATGGGGTAGTCGGCACGGAACGGCTCAATGGCGCCGGCCAGTTCACTGGCGATCCGCTCGCGGTGATCGAAGACTTCATCCTTCAGCGCGGACATATGGGCGAGGATTGAGCAGTCGATCAGCGTGCCTTCCAGCCATTTTGACTCCGAGGCGTAGCCGGCACACCAGCGCAGCCGGGATTCCTGGAGGCAGACCTCCATGGAAGTTGCGTGTTCGCCGACGAAGCAGGATCCCAGCATCACGCCGGTAATGTGATATTTCTTCGACTTGAGAGCGATTTTCGTCAGCAGCGTAACGATATCCATGCCACCAATAGTGCGCTTATAGCCATGCGCGGCGATGTAGACCGTGCGGCTGTCGAAAGTGCCCTTGCAGAGGCAGTCCAGGGCCATCTGGAAACTGCGCTCATCGTAGAAGTTGGCGTAGTGGACCTCGGTATCACCAGTCAACTTGGCAATGCCTTCGATAAACGGCAGCACGCTGGTGCGATTGGCATCGTCGGTATCCAACTCCCAGGGAGCTTCCAGCACGACAATGGCGCGGTTAGAACGGTATTTGCTCATGTCTTTTCCTTAGTCCCCCGTGAGGCGGTGTCATGTCTGCGTGGCGGCTCGCCAATACCCCAGAGACTGTTCGGACACCACGCCCTGGGTGGTGATGACGGCGTGCTGGAAAGCCGCCGCCAGTTCCGGCTGATGGCAGAGATGCAGGCTGCGGATGATCCGCGAGATACGCAGGTGGTTGTGCCCGCCACGCTTCAGCCAGATATGCTCACCCATATTGAGGTCGGCCAGCGGGTCGATGATCCGCTCCCGGCGCGCCAGGCCAAAGAAGGCCAGCATCACGTCGAGCGAACGCCGTTGCTTGACACGCAGAGACTCGTCGTCGGCGAAGGCGATTCTCGCTTCCTCGACCAGCAGCGGAGCGAAGCCGTTGAAGCGCCCCGCCTCGGGAATCGGAAACAGCCACTGGATGTAGTCGTGGGTATGCTCCAGCCAGAAGGGTGGCAGCGGACAGATATCCGCAATGGGGGCCTGTCCCCGATTATCCCGCCTCCCCCACGGGACAGAGCAGGATTGTCAGTTGATCATGATCACTGAGTTGCGTATCGAAACGCCTGGCCTCATAGGCCTGGGGCACTCCCAGGGTATCGCAGTGAAAACGCTCTATCGTCGCCACGAGCTCGGCCATCATGGCGCGCTGCTGTTCGGAAGTCAGACAAGGCATGAGCGAATCCTCCTGATAGGCACCCGCTTAGACTACCCACCCCTTGCAGGCGGCGTAGCCGGGAAATGGCGTCCATTACATACACTATTAGGCATTTAGGTTTTAGAAAGTGCGGCCAGGCTAGTCCCTCAGCGGTCGGGCCCGACAGGCAAGTGAACCGTACCGGGATTCCCGGAGGCTCCAAACCTTGAGAGGATGGAGCCATGAGCACATCAAAACGATACTCCCCCGAGGTACGCCAGCAGGCGGTACGCATGGTTTTCGACCACGAGGCCGACTACCCCTCGCAGTGGGCGGCCATCGGCGCCATTGCCCCCAAGATCGGCTGCACGCCGGAAACCCTGCGGAGCTGGGTCCGGCAGGCCGAGCGTGAGGCGGGTCGCCGGGAAGGCACTACGACCTCAGAGCGTGAGCGGATCAAGGCGCTGGAGCGCGAGAACCGGGAGTTGAAGCAGGCCAACGAGATCCTGCGTAAGGCGTCCGCGTATTTTGCCCAGGCGTAGTGCGACGGGCAGGCCTTCCTGCGCCGCGGCAAGTGATGATCGAGTTCATCGATGATCACTGGGCGTCGTACGGGGTCGAACCGATCTGCCGTGTCCTGCCGATCGCCCCGTCGACGTGCTACGAGCACCAGGCCCGTGAAGCCCAGCCTGACTGCGCGCCGCCCCGAGTCCAGCGCGATCACTGGCTGTGCGATGAAATCCAGCGCGTCTGGGATGAGAACTTCGGTGTTTACGGTATTGCCAATTGCATCGAGAAGCTATCCCAGCCGTTCACTGCACCGTCGAGCGCCTGATGCGCCGGATGGGGCTGCGTGGCGTGGTGAGAGGCAAGCCGGTCCGTACGACCGTGCCAGATCCTAACAAGACCTCTCCGGCGGACCTGGTGCAGCGGCAGTTTCAACCGACTCAGCCGAACGCGCTGTGGGTGTCGGATTTCACCTATGTCGCGACCTGGCAGGGCTTCGTCTATGTCGCCTTCGTCATCGACGCCTTTGCCCGCCGGATCATCGGCTGGCGAGTCTCCCGCACACCCCGCACCGACATGGTGCTGGATGCGCTGGAGCAGGCGCTTCATGAGCGCCCTCAGCGACCTGGCAGCGACTTGATCCACCACAGCGATAGGGGCGTGCAACTTAGGTTCAAGGCTAAGTTTGGTTTGGTATTTCGGTCGAGATCTCTTTTCTGTACCGGTGATCTTGCGTTTGCTCGTGATTTCTTGAGAGAGGGGTGCTCCCTGATAGCTCTAGAGCCCGCCGGGGACTATAAAGTTTGCTTTAGTAGAAGGTGTAAGGATTTTACCCCTCATTTCAATGTTGTTTGTGGCTGTTTTCCAGAAAATCTGGAGGCGGCAGTCGTAGGCGAGCTCGAGTCTTTGGAGTACTCCTGTTTTGAATGTTGTGGGCTTGAGATGGCTGCCGCATCAGGTAGTGAGGTGATGCTCTTTGCGGAAAGGTATCGTTATACTGTGGTTCCTGGATTCGACCAGTGATTGTGGCCAGTCAAAATGGATCAAGCTACTGGGGTGTCATCGGTGACATTTTTTCGGGGAGCCGGATCGCCGAGCTCCCACTGTGGTATTCACGCCAGTCTGAGAAGAACTATTTTCAGAATAGAGGAGATTAAAAAATGGACGCCAAGGACGATTTCCAAACTGAAAAACCGGCCGCCGAGTGGCTATCACTGGCCGTGGCCTTTCGGGCGGTTGCTGTGCTTAGCCTGGCGATGGGGGGCTATTTGTTTTTCGAGGCGCTTCAATATGCCTCGGTGGCGGGCCCGGGGGTCTATATCACGGCGGCGCTGCGCTTGGGCATTGCGGTGGTGATCGCACTGTTTCTGCTGTTGGGCGAGAAGGTCTGCCGTTATCTGGATGGGGAATAGCACCCGGTCGCGCCGGATTGTCGTCTCTGGAGTCCCCCTGACCGCGGCGTCAACGCCTCAGCGCGAGGCGCCTCGGGCCCGCTTGGCGCGTAGCAGGGCGCGGTCGGCACGCTCCACCAGGGAGGCGAAGTCGTCGTGGGGCGTGAAGTCGGCGATGCCCAGGCCGAGGGTGCAGCCGCAGCGTTGGGTCACCGCCCCGCGCAGCCGCTCCGCCAGGTGCCGGGCATCCTCGGCGCGGGTGTCGGGCAGCACAGCCACGAACTCGTCGCCGCCGAAGCGCCCCAGCAGGTCGCTTTCGCGCAGGGTATCGGCCAGGGTCTGCGCCACCTCGCGCAGGATGGCATCGCCGGCCAGGTGGCCCCGGGTGTCGTTGATCGCCTTGAAGCCATCGATATCGAGGATCAGCAGGGCCAGCGGGGTGTGCTGGCGGCGGGCGCGCTGCATGGCGTGCTCGCTCAGGGTGATCAACTGGCGGCGGTTGGCGATGCCGGTGAGCTCGTCGCGACTGGCGAGTGCCTCCAGCCGCGCATTGCTGGCTTGAAGCTCGGCGGTGCGCTCGGCCACCAGCGCCTCGAGGCGCGCGTTCTGGGCCTCTAGGGCCTGGCGTGCCAGGCGCAGCTCGGTAACGTTCTGGGAGATGCCGAACAGATGGGTGGTGCGCCCCTGGTCGTCGTGCAGCGGCACCAGCAGGGTCAGCCAGTGCAGCGGCTCGCCGCTCTCCTCGTGAAAGTGGCCGATCTCCTCGTAGCGGAGCGGGTGGTCGCAGGCCAGACAGTCACGGTAGTGGTCGGTGACGCTGCGCGCCTGCTCGGCGTCGGGCAGCAACTCCTCGATGGTCAGCCCCACGCAGGGGTAGCCGATGGTGGTCTGCTGGGCGGGATTCACCGCCTCGACCACGAATCGCTGTGGGGATTCCACGCGGATCAGGAACATGTGTTCGGGGAAGTGCTCCCAGAGCTCCTGTAGCAGGGCGCGATCCTGATGGTGGGTAAGCATGTCTTGGAAGACCAGGGGGGGAGGCTGATGGGACATTGGCGAGCCACAAGGTGGAGAGCGTTCCAGGCAGACTAGTGCGGCGTGCCGACTGTCGCAAGCGGCCGACAGATGCGCCGTTAACGTTTGGCTGCAACAGGCGGTCGATGCGGTTCGGTGGGATCGCTAAAGTCCACTGATGCCTGGCCGATATTCAGGGTGACGGGATGCAGTGATTCACGGAAAGGTTGCTCGGTGGTCATCAATACCAGGCTCCTGCCCCTGAGGGGCAACAGAGAATCTCTCACTTCGCCGTTGATACGATGCGCCCCGGCCATGTGGCGGGGCGCTGGCGTCACTGGGCGTGGCGTTCGAGTTCGTGCAGGGCGGCACGGGCGAGAAAGCCGGAGCGACTCTTGAACTCGGCGTGGCGCTCGACCGCGTTGTCGATGCGCTTGATAAGCAGGTCGGGCAGGGTAACGTTGACCTTGTGACTCTTCCCCAGATAGGGGGTCATGTCGATCTCGACGGCGGCCCATACCCAGCCGGCATAGTCGGGATTCGCTAGGTGCTTCTCGATGGCGCTGGCCGAGGGGATGGGGTCGCCGTGCTCGGCCAGGCTCTCGAGATGCCCCTCGATGGCCTCGCGGGCGTTGATGATCGCCTCGTCGAAGGTGTCGCCGGCCGAGAAGCAGCCCGGCAGATCCGGCACTGCCACGCCATAGTCGTGTTGATCGTCACCCACTTCGATAGCAATGGGATAATGCATGTCATTTCTCCTGTGGGGAGCCGGGGTGGCCGGCCTCACTTGAGGCCGGCTTGCTTTCTGATGGCCTGTACTAAGCCCTTCTTCAGATCCTTCTTCGGATGCGGCACGGTGATGGTGCCGGGCTTGGTCGGGTGCCTGAAGTGATGATGGCTGCCTTTGATGCGATCTAGTACCCAGCCATCCGCTTCGAGTTCCTTGATCAGCTCGCTGCTCTTCAACTCCGACTCCATGCACCTGTTTGGGGTTATAGTAACCCTGGTGCATCGGCGCGTCAAAACTGATGACCCCAATAACCCCGATGACGTGGGCGTCGGGCTGGTATAAGGGGCTGGACAATAGATGGCCAAGGTGAAGGGCGTATCGCTACTCAAGATCTTGCCGATATAGCCGATAGTATAGGAAGACTGATTCCGGCGGGAGTCCCGCCCCTAGCGTCCGAGGAGCCCCATGAGCCTGACCGCCAGCCACTTTCTCACGCATATTCTGCCCAAGCTGGGGCAGATCGAGACCTATGCTTCCTTGACCCTGGACCGACAGATTCAAGAGGCCCTGGATGAGGGTGTGCGGGAACGGCGGCGCCGGCAACGCCAGGCCCTGTCGCTGCAGCTGCTGCCGATTCGTATGAATATCGAGAGCCTGACCCGGCGTTACGCCTTTGATCTGCGACGGGCAGAGGAGGGGAAGGGGGATGCGATCCTCGAGCCCGATGCCAGCGAGCAGGAGGCGCTCGCCACCCTGGAGAGTATGCATCGGCAGTTGGGGCTGGGGGAGAGTTCCCCAAGGAGTGATGGGTAAGCGGGCGGTCCCTTGGCGAGGTAGGCAGCATGCCGTGCATTGATTTGGGAAGGGTGGAGCAGGTCCGGCACTGCAATGTGCCGGGCCTGCTGCCAGTTGAGGTGGCTTAATGGATGGTCAGATCACCCGAAGCCTTGTCTCTAGGCTTCGACGCTTTCGGAATCATTCCCGGCGAGGATGTTCTGTTTCCGCTTGGCCTCGGGCAGATCGTTGATACAGTAGTTTACGTAGTAAAGCGTGAACAGGATGGTATAGAAGGCGTTGGTCTTGAGGTCGACTTTATGCTCATGAAGGGCATATTCCTGGACGGCTTTTTTTGCCTTGAATGCCCAGATGATATAGAGCACCCATGAGGCAATCGTCAAGATACCCGAAACAATATCGATGGACACGACGCCGCTTCCGGCCAAGGCGCCCCCTAGTCCCACGCAGACGGCAATCCAGATGGTAAAGGTTGAGCTGGCGATATTATTTTTTGTAATCCGTTCGATGGTCGAGGTGTTTTTATAGATCCAGAGAAGCGGATAGATCCCACCGGTAGCTATGGTAAGCAATACCAGGTTCAGGGTCTTGGTGTTCAGGCTGTCTTTTAGCTCGTTGATATTGCTCATCTGACATATCCTTCCTTGTTGGCGGTTTCAGGTATCACAGTCCATAGACATTGACGAAGAATTCTTCGCCATCATCCGTTACCTCGACGGTATAGGTGATAGGCCCTTCATCTGTCTGACCAGTGTTGCTGGCAGTCATGGCCAGTTGAGCAGCACACTCATGCGCCCCCGTCTGCTCGTCTGTCCATGTGGTTCTTATTGACTCCACGGAATAGCTGAAGAGTGATGCGACATTTGGGCCAAATTGCCTGGCCATTTCCCTGTCTGCTATTTCTTTAACGAGGTCAACTGTCACTGTGTCACTGCAGGCTGGAACAGTGTTTGAACAACCAGAAATAGCGACCAGTGCTGCTGTGGCAAGGCCGAGGCTTATTCTCTTGATTTTCATTCTTATGCCTTTTCCCCTTTTTCTCTGCGTAGTATCTTTGTATCCCTTGGGACGGGCTCCCATTCCTAAGATAGTATTTAGTTTCGGTTATCCTTGGAAAGTCGCTCGACATTGAGCGCAATCGACAGGATGATGATCAGTGCCTCCTTCGCCAGTGACATTCCTATCACGGAGAAGTAGGTGGTGATCAGGACGCCAATCATGGCGGAGAGTCCACCAATAATGCTGCCGAAGTGGCTGAAGGCGACGGTGAAAAAAGTCATCAGGCTAATCAGCACCCCGACGAACCAAGAGAGAAAGATCAGTCCATCCCAGGCCGTGCGCAGCCAGTCGAAAACGGGAAATTCAGTGCGATCGGAGGTCTGCTTCTCCGCTTCATCCTGATGGCGCATATCGGCCAACCGCAGGGCTGCACCCTTCCAGATGCTCCATGGGATGGTAAAAAATCGTACCACGCAGACTATCAGGGCGCTGATCACTGCGGGCAGCAGAGCCGGGGCAATTTCATTCTTTAGTTGAGACATCTTCGTTCCTTGTGTGCTTGGTGTTTCAGTGGTCTGGTTGTGGTGTGGGTTCCTGCCTAGGGATAGGAGAACTCCAAGGACTGACGGAGAGACTGGTTACTCACTGACCCGCTATGAATCACGGTGCTGCCGTCAATGGTAATGGCGAGCTCAAAGGGAATGGGCTCGCTATGCTCGTGACAACGCTCATAGAGGGTGACGGTGGCGACATAGTCGCCATCAGGAGGCGTACGCGAGTCCCAAAAGATGTTTTCAATGGGGGGCGAATAACTCGTTGTACAGCCAGCATTGGAATCCACGTCAAGTTCTCCCCCGGAAGGGGTCGTGGTATTGGCGAAGAAGACGGTGTCGCCATTGGGATCGAGGACAGCCAAGTCCAGGTCATCGAGGCCATTCCAACGCAGAGTGACCTGAATATCTCCAGTGCCTAAGGCTGGCTCCGCATGGTCTTGTGGATCAAGGTGCTCGATGGGGCGCTCGCCTTGTGGCCACAATGAGCTGAACCCGCTCCAATGCTGAAAGGCCAGCCACAGGCCCAGCAGTGCCAGACCTCCTAGCAGCAGCGGCAGCATCACAGGCACCAGTAGCAGGCGTCGCCTCTTGACCGGTGCTTGAGCGGGAGACGGAGCTGAACTTGCCAGAGGAGGCGGGGTGTCGACCGCCCTGAGTGGGGCCCAGCGGATCACTACCGGGTCGCCGCCCACCGAGTAGAGGCTCTCCTCGGTGGCTTGGGTCGGCAGGCCCCGCAGCGCCTGGGCGGCGGGATCGCCACACCGCTCCAGCGCATCGATCAGGCTGCCTAGCGCCGCCAGGCGCTGGGTCAGCCGCTCCATTAGCCGAGCCTGCTCCGCCGCGGAGAGCGCCGCGAAGGGGCATGGCTGGCCGGGCAGCTCGCTCCACCACTCCAGGCCACCGTCACGCCCCGTGCGCGGCAGCGCGAAGAGGTTGCCGATACTCGGCGGGCAGTGGCGGTGGATCAGGGCCTGTTGGCGTTTCGGTAGCTCGGGGTCGACGAGGGCATGGCCTTCATCGCGCAAGAGGCGCTGCATGGCGGCCCTCCCTGGCGGCCTGGGGGGCGAACGAGATCATGGGCCATAGCCCAGGCTCTGCTGCAGGCGACTGACCTGCTGCTGGAGCGCCTCGAGGCGCGCTTCGCGCTCGGCCAGGGCGTCGGCCTCACTGGCCGAGGGCGCGGGAGTCTCGGTCAGCTGACGTTCCAGCTCGTTGAGCTGGTGCCGCAGTCCCAGTTGCTCCTGGGAGCGCCGTTGCAGGCGGGTTACCAGTACCTGAACGTTGCGCTCGAGTTCGTGATGCTGGCGATTGGTGACGCGCAGCTCGTTGCGGGTGGCGCGCTGCTGTTCGGCGATCTGACGGTGGATCTCGCGGAACAGGGCGTTCTCCTCGCGGTCGAGCTCGACCTGCCGCTCGCCGGCATCGATACGTGCCCGATAGCCGCCGCCGGCATCGCAGGAGAGCTTGGTGAGCAGGCTGGCGTCGCGCTGGTAGGGGTCGCAGGCCTCGGGAGTGGTGGCGCAGCCGGCGAGTAGCGCCAGGCCGCCCACGGCCATGAGAAGGCGGGGTGTCATGCGGCTCTCCTTAGCCCAGGGTAATCGCGGAACGCATGCTGTAGAGGTCATCGACCTCCTGCTGCAAGGCCAGGACCTGCTGATTCATTACCTCGATCTCCTGCTCGACCTGGACGATCTTACCGGGGCCGGCTTGCTGGCGCTCCAGTTGGGCCACTTCCTCATACTCGCTCACGGTGCGTCGCATATTGTTCAGGTCGCGGCGCAGGATATCGATGTTGTCATCGATGGCGGCGAGTTCGCGCTCGGCGGCCTGCTGATCGACGCGCTGCTCGGCGATCTCCTGCTCCAGGCGCTGGATCCGGGCGCGGTCGTCGGCCATGACCCGGCGGGCGGTTTCGGTACGGGCGATGACTCGCTGGGTGTCTTCCTGGATGTCCTGACTCATCACCTCGAGACGCTCGGTGCTGGAGGCATATTCGCTGCGGCGCTGGTCGAGGTAGTAGTTGCCGCCCAGGGCGACCCCACAGGCCCCGATACCCGCCACGATGGCGCAGGTGGTGCGGTCACTGGTACCGCTGAGCATGCAGGTCGCAATGCCGACGGCGGCACCGGCCGCGCAGGCCTGGAAGCCGGACTTACTGAAGAATTCGGCATCATTGCCCTGGGTCAGGCGCGGGTCGGCGGAGGCATTGGCGCCCAGCATGTTGCTGCCGGTGCTGGCGCAGCCCGTCAGGAAAAGCGCGCCGGCCACGGCGGAGCCGAGCAGCAGTTGCTTGAAGGGGGCGGGCAGGGTCAGTGTCATGGTCGGTTCCCTTGCGTGATGTGTGGATGGTTATGAATTCGCCATGGCCTTGCAGCTCTCCAACCAGGCCTCGGCGGTGATGCGCTGGTCCTCCAGGTACTGGTGCTGATGCTGCCAGTAGGTCTGCAGGTAGGGGCCGAGCCCGCTCAGTTGCGGGTTGCGCGAGAGGATCTCGCCGAAGACCTCGACCTGCCGGGCAATGGCGTCACTGCCGTAGAGGGTGGCCGATTCCACCAGGCTGCTGGCGTAGTAGCGGCTCAGCCCCTGCAGGCGCTGCTCCTGCTCGGCTAGGCGTGTCTCGCGCATGGCGCAACTGGCGTCCGGGTTATCGCCTTCACAGTTGAGGCGATAGTTGTCTGCCAGGAAGTCGAAGAAGACGCCGTCATCCTCGAGCTTGGTGCACAGGAAGGCGCCGAGATTGAGGCTGGCACGGATGGCCTGGTCGCGCGCCTCCTCCTGGCGCTGGTTGCTGGCGCGCAGCTGGCGCTCCAGCGACTGCAGCTGCTCCTGCAGGGCGTCGTCCTCGACGTCGGAGGCCAGTTCGGCGAGTTGCGCCACCGTGCCCGGCGAGCCGTCGAGCTCCTCCTCGCCCTGGCCCAGCGCCGCCCAGTTCTCCTCGATGGTGGCGATTCGCTCCCGGGAGGTCAGGGTGGGCGCCACCAGCGCCAGGCGCAGGCCGGTGGCGCGGCCGCGGTTATGCGCCTTGCTCGCGTAGTAGGGCTCCTCGCCGCGCAGCGCGCTGCGCAGGTCTTCGCGGGGGGTCAGGTAGCTGCCGCCACGCACCACGAAGCCACCGGCCTGGCCGTGCTGGCGATCCAGCTTGTTGAGGCGGAAGGGCTCGAACATCATTTCGGTGGCATTGCCCAGCATGTCGTGCAGGCCGAGGGGGTTGGGGGCCAGCAGGCCCGCCAGCTGCAGTCGGCCGTTGGAGGATTGGGCCCCGGCGAACCATTCATGGGCGTTGAGCCCTTCGGGCATGGGGTAGCGGGTGTCGCGGTACTCGGCGGTGCCGACTTCCAGGCCGCCGCGGGCGGCAAACTCCCATTCCACCTCGGTGGGCAGGCGCAGAAAGCCCAGGGCGCCATCCTCTCGGGGCAGGGCGTCCGGGGCCTGGTCGCGTAGCCACAGGTTGTAGGCATCGCTGAGCCGCATGGCCTCGAACCAGCTGAGCTCGACCCTGGGCAGGCGCCGACGGTTGGAGGGCGTCGGGCATTCCTCGGCCATCAGGGCCTGGTACTGCAGCTCGGTCAGTTCGTACTTGGCCAGCAGGTAGTGGCGCGACGGGCCAGGGTCCTCGCCGCTGAAGCTGCCGGAGATAAAGGCCGGGCGACTCTGTTCGACATAGCCCCAGCCGGTGCCGTCCTGGCCGACTCGCACGGGGAAGTCGTCCAGGGGGGAGTCGACGGGCACATGCACCCGGCGAAACGCCATGGCGCCGCCGCAGGGCAGGGGCAGGATCACATCGTCCTCGAGGGGCGAGGGGTTGTAGACCCGCTCGGGCCAGGGCTCCTCGGCATGAACGGCAGTGACCAGGCTCAGGCCGGCGGCCAGGGCGATGCAGTAGTGATCAGGCTTCACGTAGGCTCTCCGCGGGCTGAATGCCGAATGCCCTGGCGACGCTCAAGGCGGTCACCAGCAGGGCGACGGCCAGGGTCAGGCCCAGGGCAATCAGGGCGTGGACGACGGTGATATGGCTGACGACCCCGGCCGCCAGGTGGCTGCTGGCCAGGGCGCGGTTGAAGACGGCGGAGCCCAGTGCAAACAGCCCCAGTCCGGCGGCGAAGGCGACCAGGGTCAAGAGGCCGACCTGGGCGGCCACATAGGCGGCCACCCCGGGCTTGTGGAAGCCCAACAGCCGCAGCACGGCATATTCGCGGCGCTTGCGGTCGATGTTGGCCATAAAGGCCCCGGCCATGGAGGCCAGGCAGCCGATCAGCGCGGTGATGGCGATCACCCCGAAGATCAGCCCCAGTACGCGGTTGATGGCCCGCACGTTCTCGATCTCGGCCAGGCGACTGGCGGTATCGATGTGCCGGGCTTCCAGCGCCGCCACCACGCCGGCCACGGCCTCGTCGTCGCTAGCGAAGATACGTGCGCGGGCATAGCGCAGCGGGTAATCGTCGCGCCGATTGCCATGCGCCACGCCCAGCCGCGGGCTGGGGTGGCCATCGCGGAAGCGCTCCAGCTCGATCAATAGCGGCAGGTCGATAAAGGCCGCGGGGCGCGGGAAGCGGGCCGGCGGCAGCACGCCCAGCACGGTCACCTCCAGGCGTCCGCGTTCGGGGCGATCGTCGAGCCGGCGGCTGGCGGCCAGGGTCAGGGTGTCGCCGGCGGCGACACCCAGGCGACGGGCGGCGGGCTCGCTGAGTACCACTCCGTCGCCCTCCGGAACGGCGCCCGCCTCCTCCAGCATAGGGTCGCCGGGCGCGGAGGGAACCAGCTCGACGCCTTCCAGGAAGTGCCGACGGTCGCGCAGCAGATCGGCCTGGGTATTGAGCGAGCGGGTCTGGCCGATGGCGAAGCCGACACCGGGCAGGGCGCGGACCTGGTCCAGCCAGGCCTCGTCATAGCTGCCGCTGGTCAGCATGCGCACTTCCAGGTTGCGCGGGTCGTCGAGCAACTCGCGTTGCAACTGGCTGATGACCCCATGCTTGAGCCCGAACAGCAGCAGCAGAGGAGCGATGACCGCCACCAGGGCGGCGGCAATGCACAGCGACACGTAGCGGTCGTGCCATAGGTCCTGGAGCGCCAGGCGCAGGATCAGCCGGGCACGGCTCATCGGGGGCATAGCGCTAGGTGGCAGGGGCAAAGCGACATCCTCCCGGCGTCAGGGTGGCGACCAGCCGGGGCAGCCGGAAGCGGGTGACCAGGGCGAGGTCGTGGGAGACCACCAGGGCGGCCATGTCCAGTTCCTGCACCAGCGAGACGATCAGTCCGAAGAGTCGCTCCCCGGCCTGGGGGTCGAGGGCCGCGGTGGGCTCGTCGGCCAGCAGCAGGCGCGGCTCGTGGGCCATGGCGCGCACGAAGGCCGTGCGCTGTCGCTCGCCGATGGACAGCGCCCCGGGGCGCTTGTCGAGCAGCGGCGCCAGGCCGAGCACGTCACAGGCGTGGGCCACCCGCTCGCTTTGGGGCGGCAGCCCCAGCAGGCGGCGCGGCAGGGCGATATTGTCGCGCACGCTCAGAAACGGCAGCAGACCACCGCTCTGTAGCAGGAAGCCCAGGTCCCGGGCGCGGATCTCGGCCAGCGCCCGCTCGTTGCCACCCTGCAGCAGGGCGGCCAGATCGGTGCGCTCCGGTCCCAGGGTGAAGCGCCTCAGCGCCCTCGGGGTCAGCAGCAGGCCGATGGCCTCCAGCAGGGTGCTCTTGCCGCAGCCGCTGGGGCCGACCACGGCCTGGACTTCGCCGCTGGCAAGCTCCAGCCCGGGCAGCCGGACCTCATGGCCGGCCGCCCCCTGGCCGCGGGTGATATGGAGTCCTTCGAGCGACAGCATGGCGGTCAGGGCATCATCTCCAGCGGTACGGGATAGACGTCCTCGCGGGGGTCGGCGGCTTCGGCGAGGGCCACCCAACGATCCACGTCCTCGTTGTAGCGCCGGTAATGGCGCAGCTTGGTGGCCAGGCGACGAATAAAGCGCTCCTGTTGCAGGCCATCCCAGCTCAGCCAGGTCTGCTCGTCGAGGTTGAGCACCTCGCTCTGATAGGGCAGGTCCTCGAGGTATTCGCTCATCAGCCCTAGTTCGCCCAGGCGCTGTCCCTCACGCTGCTGCAGCTGGTTGGGGTCGGCGCCCATGGCGGCGGCCACCGAGCGCAGGCGGTCGAACATGTCGGTGGGGGAGATCAGCCCGGCATTGGCGGCATCGAGGATCTCGCTGACCACGTCGCTGAGGTCGCTCAGCTGGCCCTTGGTGAGCAGCACCCGCACCTCGGTGGTCGGGACATGCTGGGCGATCAGGTCGCGGTCGCTGATCCAGGCCTCGAAGACCGGTGGTGCCTGGCTGCTGGTGGCCTGACCCAGGTAAGCCAGGCGCATGGCATGGCCGATCAGTTCCAGGTCACTCTGCAGGCGTTGCTGCCCCGGGTCATCCTGGGGCTCCTCCTCGGCATGCAGGGCGCTGCCGATGGCTTCCTCGCCCAGGTAGGCGGCGTGCACCTGATCGGTGATGGCCGATGCCAGGGCGTCGACGCGCTGGCCGAACAGCGCCACATCGCCGGTATTCACCGGATAGTAGAGCGAGGTGCCGGTGCCGGCGAAGGTGGAGAGGTTGCTGTACTGCCCCTCGGCCACCGCGTGGTCGCCGCGTTGCTCGCCGGCGGGGGTCTTGAGGTGCAAGGTGTAGACGGCGATGCCGTGGCGGGCGGCCTCCAGGCGGACCTGATCGGCATCGAGGCCGGTGGAGGAGCGCTCGCCGCTGCCCTCGACGGCGCTGGCATCGGTGATCAGCACGATATAGCGGGCGCCGAAGTTGCTCCACTCGACCTCATCGACGGCCTGCATCACGCCGGCGTAGGCATCTTCTTCCCAGCCCACGGTGGAGGCCTGGGCTTCCCTCAGATCGGCCACCTGGGTCATGAAGTCGTTGCCGTCCTCGACCTCGCTGGGGTCGGCGTACAAACGCGTCACATATTCGGTGCCGGGGGCATGCTCGACGCTGTCGCGAAAGGAGACCAGGCCGAAGCGGACGCGTTCGGTGAGCCGCTCCTGCTCGATACGCTGGTAGATGCGCTCGACCGCCTCGCGGGTACGCTCGATGTAGGGGCCCATGGAGACGGTGGAGTCGATGACGAAGACCACGCCGGCGTTGAATTCGCGTAGCTGGGCGGACACGTCGTCCGCGGCATCCTGGGGCTCCTCCTCGGCCTCGCTGACCGAGGCGACCCGCAACAGGCGGGTCCTGAAGCCCGCCTCGGTCATGATCTCCTCGCCTTCCAGGATCGGCAGCAGGTAGAACTGCTCGTGCAGATCGACGAAGTACTCCGGTTCCTGGGCGACGATGCCCGGTGCCTCGCCATCCCGGCGTAGCCGGGCGCGCAGCGGGGCGACCTGGCCGGAGGGCTCGAAGTCGTCGAAGATCGTCATCAGGCCATCGCGGTCGTCGAAGAACATCAGGCGGTCGCGGTTGGCCGGGTTGGTGAATGCCAGCGTCAGCTGCATCTTCCAGTCCACGGTGCAGGAGGCCGGCAGCCAGCCGCTGATATTGCCGTAGCTGTCGGGGCCGACCTCCAGCCACTCCTCGCCACCTTGTGCGCTGCGCTGATAGACATAGAAGCGGCTAAAGGGCGGCTGCGGTTCGCCACCGCCGGCGCCGGCCTGATCGCTGAGCCGGCAGCCGGGGGTGGTCAGGACGCGCTGATGGAGGGTCTGCTTGCCCTCCTGGAGCAGCGGGCGCACGTCGGCGATCGCCGACGTGGCGGCCGCTGCCAATGGCAGGCCGAGGGCCAGGCTTAACAGGCGCTTGCGTCGCATCATCCCTGTAGCTCCTCCAGGCGCTGGCCGGCCTCGGCGTTGTCGGGGTCGACTCCGAGAGCAGTTTCGTACCAGAAGAGGGCGGTTTCCGCGTCCGCCTCCGGGAAGCAGGCGCTGGGCGCATGCCGGGCCGGATCGAACTCGCGCGCATAGGCCAGCGCGGCGGCGGCATCGCCATTCAGGGCCTGGTGAGCGTAGAGGCGACGGGCGATACCGCAGTGGCCGTTGTCCCTGGCCTCGGTGATCACCTCCAGCATATTGCCGACCTCGCTGCCGGCGCCGGCACACCCCTGGATAAACGCCAGCTCGTCCGACTCGCCCATGCGTTGCAGGGAGCAGGGCGCGGCCACGGCGGCACTCTCGAGCGGGGCGGGCTCCTCGGGCGCTGGCGCCTCGGGAGCGCTCGCTTCGGTAGCCTCGTCGGGGGCGGTCTCCTCGGGGGGCGGCGCCTCGGGAGTGCCCGCTTCATCGGTCTCGTCGGGGGTGGGTTCCTCGGGCAGCGGCGCTTCCGCGGGCGTGGCCTCGGGCTCGTCCAGGGGCTCCTCGATGGCGGCTTCGTCGACGCCGGGAGGGGCCTCCCGGTCGCCCAGGGAGAAACCGAACCAGGCGGCGGCACCGATAAGCGCGGCGAGGAGCACGACGGCAAGCAATATCCACAGCCCGCGCTGGCTCGTGCCGGCCGCTGCCGGAGCGGGCTCGGGGGCTTCAGTGACCGGTTCCGGCGTTGGCTCCAGCGTCGGTTCGGGCGGTGCCGGCGCTTCGATAGCCGGCTCGGGCGGCGTAGGGGAAGGCTCTGGGGGAGTGAGCGCGGCGCTGGCCGCCGGCGTCGAGGCGCTACCGCTGGCGCCCGAGGGCATCAGGCCCTGGCCCAGACGCAGGCGCGCCATGCCGACCTGGGTGCCGTCCGGCCCGTAGAACCTGGCCATGTTGGTGGCATGGGAGTTTTCCAGGAGTGGGTCGACGAGCTGGTGATCGACCGCCGCCGCGAGATGTCCCTCGGCTGTGGGGCTCAGTGCCGGCAGGTGGAATCGGAAGGCGTTGCTGCGCCACTGCCCGTCGTCTTGCAGGAAGTACTCGTCCTGATTGCGCTGAATGTCCACCGACAGCCCCTCGCTGGCATCCTGCCAGCCGATGATCACCAGTTGGCCGTAGCCGGGCTGGTTGGTGTCCAGCGGTCGCAGCTCTACCTTACGCATGGGCGGTCTCCCTGGCGGTAAACATCTCCAGCACCTCGCCGAGACGTTCGTTCTGTTCGATGGTGATTTCTCGCCCGCCGCTATGGCCGGCGTTCTCCTGGGTCAGCAGGCACAGGGCGGAGAGCCAGTCGCCGAGATAGACCAGGGCCTGGTTGACCGGCTGGTCGGGCAGCCGGGGGCGGTCCGCACTCGCCAGCTGGTGCCGCTCGTAGCCGAACAGGTGGGTCTTGGCGCCGACGAAGCTGGCGGGGCGCTGTTCGATCGGCTGGTAGTGGAAGCCGAGCCAGGCGATAAAGTCGCGTAGCACCAGTTGGGCGGCCAGGACCTGGCGCGCCGCCAGGCGGTCGCGGCGGGCCCCGCTCTGCACGCGCTTGACCAGCGCTTCGTACAGCCGCTCCTGCACGCGCAGCCGGCTGGCGCCGGTGATCAGCTCGTCGGCCAGCTGCTTCACCAGCTCGCGATCCAGGCCCAGCATGCGCAGCAGGCCCTGACGCTGGGGCAGTTCGCGCATATGGCCGACCCAGGCGTGATAGACGGCACGGGCGAAGCGGTGGTCGGCGCTCTGCAGTACCGGGGCCCCGGACGCCTCGGCGGTGGAGGTGGCCGCCTCGCCGGGGCCGTCGCCGAAGGGCAGCTCGCCGAAGCCGCCTTCCAGGCCGAAGCCGCTGTTGCCGTAGAGGTCACCCTCATCTGTGGGGGCACTCGCCGCGTCGCCTGGTGCTTCGGTGGCCAGGCTGTCCTCGCTGTCGCTGAGGTAGAGGTCGCGCACCGTCTCCTCCGGTAGCTCCAGCCGGTAGTGCAGTTCGCCGAGGGACGGCAGTCGCGTCTGCAGCTCCTTCCAGAAGCGGGCCGCGGTGTCGCGCTTCTCGGCGACCTCGCCATCGGCGTCACCGAAGTGCCAGCGGGCCAGGCGTTCCTCGATCAGGATGCGCCGGGCGTTCTCGAGCTGGCTGGCGATGCGCCCCAGCTTGTACTCGAGCCCGGCGATACGCCCCAGGTAATCGCCGATCCGGGCCATGCCGCCGTCGTCCAGGGCCAGCATGGCCTGCCAGGCCTCGGCCGGCCGGTCGACGTGCCTGAGCACCGAGGGACTCTCCACGAAGGTCGCCTGCATGCGCGCCAGGGCGTCTGCGGCATCATCGCGGATGGCGACCTCGCGTTCGTCCTCGTTGACCAGGAAGGGCACCGGCAGGCGTGGCTTGCGCACCAGGAAGGTGTTATCGAAGGCCTGGCCGGGCGCCCACTCCTGCATCCAGGCATAGCCGCCGAAGCGCTCGAGCATGGTCATCTTGATCAGGCCTTCCCAGCCGTCGCGCAGCTGGCCGTCGGGCTGCTGCAGGGCCCCGGTGATGCGCATGTCGAACATGGTCAGCGCCCAGATCAGCCCCGGATCACGGTGGCCCCGCTCGGTGGCCGTTTCCCCCTGGGTCTTCTCAATCCAGCGGGTCAGCACCGGGCCGACGCTGGTCACGTCGCTCTGCTTGCTGGCGCTGGTGCATACCACCAGGCCGTTCATTTCCTGGCTGTCGGTGTAGCGCTCGAACAGATAGGCGACCTTGCCGCGCAGCAGCAGCTGGGAGAGCCCCTCCTGGCTGCCGGGCTCGCCGATCTTTCGCAGGCTCAGGCGTCCGCGGTAGCCGGGAAAGTCGAGCAGGTCGACCCGCTCGACGCGCGGGTCGCGGGTAGGTTCCACCAGCGGGAAGGTCAGCTCGGCGGTGAGGGCGGCCAGTTGCGCCACCGGCAGGCTGACCGGGGCTCCCGGCTCGTCACCCTCGACGGGGCAGACGTCCAGGGGCAGGTCCCGGGCGGTGCCCAGGCGCTCGAGGATGTCCACGTTCATGATGCTGTCGCGCTGACTGAAACCGTCGCCGTCGCGCACCACCAGGCAGCGCAGCGGGGCATAGACCCGGGAGGCATGCCCCAGGGCGCCCAGCGACTGGGCCAACTGGCGATACAGCTGGGTCAACTCGGGCTGCTCTCCCCACAACAGCGAGAAAAGCTCCGCCCGCTGGTGGCCGTTGAGGCGCGGGGCCAGCTTGATCACGCGCGGCCAGTAGCGGGCATTGAGCTTGGCGACCGACTTCGGGAAGCTGGCGTGCAGGTAGTCCCAGAGTTCCACGACGCTCTCCGCCGTCATGCCCGGCTGCGGGGCCCCGCTCGGTCCACCCTCGTAAGGGGCCAACGCGGCCGCCACCTTGCTCTCGTCGATCTCGTAGGCGTCTTCGCGTTCATGGTCGAAGTCGTTGAACCAGGCATTGGCCAGTACCTTGGCGACCTCGACCTCGCGGAACAGCTTGAGCTCGACGGGGAACTCCGCGGGGCCGGAGCAGGCACTGCGGCTGAAGCGGGTGACCAGGCCGGTGGCTTCCTTGCCTCCGCCGACCGGGTTGACGTGCTCGATAAAGTCGAGGCGCGCCGGGCCGTAGTGCGTCTCCAGCTTGCCATTCTCGCCGGCGGCCAGCGCCGAGATCAGGTAGGACTTGCCCGCCTGGGAGAGGCCGAAGAAGCCCACCGTCATGGGCGTGGTGGCGGCGCGGGACAGGCTCCGTGCCAGATTGCGGGCACGGTAGAATTCGAGGCTCAACTGGTCGGCCTCGCTGTCCAGGCTGGGGGCGCTATCGCGCACCGCCTCGATCCACTCCAGGGCCGCACCGGCGCCCCGATGAAAGGCCCGCCAGCCTGCGCTGAGTTGCTGTTGTTCGGGTGTCAACTGGTTCATGTCCGCTTCACGCTCCCGCTGTCCAGCCAGTAGTTGGTATCGCCCAGCCCGGCGTCGATAAGGGTGTTGAGCTGCAGCTTCAGGTCTCGGGCCGTGAAGTTGGCGCCGTCGTCGGTTTCCACGCTGGTGACCTTCAGCCGATCGCTGATCAGGCTGCCTTTGCCGGCTCGCTCATCGACGGCCAGCCGCACCTTGAGCACCGGCGCTACCTGCCCCTTGGCTTCCGCATCGCTGAGCTTCCTGGCCCCTGAGGTGGTGAAGTCGAGGACGTAGAGCGGCGATGCCGTCCAGCGCTGTGCCGCCAACTGGCGAAAGCCGATGCGCAGCGGGCCGCGCATCTCGATGGCGGGGGTGTCGCCGTTCTCGTCCTCCGGCAGCACAATGGCGGTACCATCCTCGGTGATGGCGATATCGCGATAGGTCACGTCGGCATCGGGAATGGTGTTGTTGTTGTCGATCAGGCCGATATGCCGGATGGTCGAGTAGGGGCGCAGGGCGGCGGCGCGGAAGAAGAAGTTGGAGAGGTTGCGCTGGGCGCACAGCAGGCAGAGCATGGCGCCCACCGAGGCGGTGCTCTTGGGGTCGTCGATGCGGCCGTTGCGATGGAAGGGGTACCAACTGCCAGTGCGGTAGCCCTGCAGCGGCAGGATGCGGCCCGGCGGCAGCGGCAGCATCTTGCGCAGGTAGGCCTGGATGCCGGGCAGGCGCGACGGCCGTCCGGTGATCAGCAGGGTGTCGCACTGATACTGGAAGACCACTTCGCACAGCGATGCCAGGGTCTTGCAGATGTTGAAGCGATCCTTGAGGAAGGCGCGGTGTACCTCGAGCAGATTGATGGTGAGCGGAATATCGAGCAGGTCGAATGTCAGCTCCGGGCCCAGTTCGCGGCGCAAGGCCCCTTCCACGTAGCGGCGCACCGAATCGCTGACAGCTTGATCGCCCAGGCGCTCGCCGTAGGTGAGCGTCTCGGGGCCACAGGGCCGCTCGGGGTCGAAGGCCTCATAGGCCTCGAGCAGGGCCAGCCCCAGCGGCGTGAAGAGCTGCAGGTTGAGCTGCTGGCGCAGCACTTGCTCCTGGGCGTTGGCGCCCTCCTGGCCACATAGCCGCGACATCATCGCCTCGGGGGCGGCCACGCCGGCCCGCTTGAGCGCCGCCTCGAAACTGGGCAGCACGAACAGCTGGATGACGTCGAGGAGGATATCGTCGCCGGCGACTCGGAAACCGTCGCGGAAGCGCTGCTCCGGTACCACGAAGACGTTGCTGCCGCTGCTGCTGGCGCCGTTGCGATCCAGGTAGTAGTCGGTGATCACCAGATCGGTGGTGCCGCCGCCGATATCGATGGTGGCCAGGCTGATGCGCTCCCGGTTTGTCTTGCCGGGGCGTGCCAGGGTATCGAAGAATTCCTCGGGGTGGCCGGCGAAGTTCTCCTTGATCTCGGTATAGAGGTAGACCAGTTGCCCGCAGGAGGCCTCGTCCCACTCCACCCGCAGCGTCGGCATGGGCACGCGCAGGGTGTCGGCGGTGGCGGCGAAGGGATCGCTCTCTTCCACATCGCCGTGCCAGCCCAGGCTCTTCCATACCAGGGCGACCGTCTGTTCCAGGCGCGAGACCAGCAGGCTACGCTCCGCCTGGGGCATGGCGGGGGGGACCGTGAGGGTGATCGAGCGCAATTGACGCGGGCGGTTGGTATGCCCCTGGCGCACCCGCTGGGCGGGACTGTTGGTCTGCATCAGCGCCTGGGCGAGCACCTCGGCCAGCATGAAGGTCATCAGCGAGCTGCGCGAGTAGTGCGGCTTGAAGACCGGCATCTGCTCCTCTTCCGGCAGGGCGTAGAGCGCATCGCCCAGCTCGTTGATCAGGTGCGAGAAGGGCGCGGCGGTGGCGTGGGGCTCGGTATCGGTACGCACATAGGCGCTGTTGAAGCGCCAGCCGTGGCGATACAGCTCCTCGTCCCACAGGTAGCGCTTGGGGCTGGAGAGACCCGTGGAGCCCTCGGTGCCACGGCGGCGGCCGGCCAGGCGCCCCGCCTCGACACCGACCCGGGCGATGGTCGGCCATAGAAAGGCGTCGGGGCGGCCGCTCTTGACCGACAGATGGTCCTTGCCGAAGAAGGTCTGGGAGAATTCGACGCGGCTCTCGAAGGGCTCGCGATAAATCCTCTCGGGGTCGACCAGGTCGCGTAGCTCGAGCACATAGTTGTGCTTCAGGCCCATGCCCGATTGGCCATGATCCTCGATCAGGATGCCGCAAGTGCGAGAGTTGCCCACGTCCAGCACCAGGTCCACGGGAATGGCGCCTTCGCTCTGGGCGATCACCTTGAGGTCGGGAACCTCGACCCGCGGCCTGGGGTCGCGGTGTTCCGCCTTGATGGGCCGATGCAGCAGGCTCAGCACATTGAGGTAGTGAGCCAGATGCAGGCGTTCCCCCAGGGCTTCTTCCATCTCCTGGCTGTCCAGCCCCGGGTTGGCTTCGCGGAACAGCTCTTCGAGCCACTCCTTGACCCAGGCCTGGTCCATGAACCAGCGCATATCGATGGTCATGGTGGCTAGGCGGAAGTTGGCCCCGGCGTTGATATCGTCATCGGTGGGGCAGAGGTAGGCCGTGTTGTCGCGACGCGGCAGGGTGCGGGTGTCGAAAGCCAGGGTCAGGCGGTGGGTGTGGCCATCGAGATCCGGCGCATCGAGCGCGACCAGGCGCATGCGTGCCCAGTTGGCGGGTCCCTCGTCGAACTTGCTGGGTGGGCGAAAGCGCAGGAAGGGGGTGGGCAGCCAGGCCCCATTCAACTGCTCGAGGCTGGTGGCCATGGGGACATCGAAGTCCGGCTCCCTGACCGCCTCGATCTTGTCGTTGGCACCATCCCTTTCGACGACATGAAAGAGTGCGCCGCTCTCCTGGTTGACCAGCAGGCGGGTCGGCATCTTGTCGGCATTGGCCAGGTACTTGAATTCGCCCGCGGGCTCCCGGCGCGGGTCGAGCGTCAGGCCGAAGTCCATGAACTGAACGCCGGAGTGGCTGACCAGGGTGGCGACCTCTTCGAACTGGATGATTTCTGGCAACATGATCGGTTAACCGTCCTGTTAGCTGGCTTTCCGCAACTGCATGGGGAAAGGCTCGTCGTCGTAGCTGGCGGCGCAGCCGGCCGTTTCTCCGGCGGGCTGCCGGCACTCCACGCGGGGCATCTCGTAGTAACTGCCATCCTCGCAGCGAGCCCGTTCCCGGGCCTCCATCTGCAACTGGCCGCTATGCATGACGGCCGAAACTGGCCCGGCACAGGTCATGCCGGTGCTGCCGCCGCGCTGGATATACATCACTCCCTCTCCCTGATCGAAGGCGTAGTTCACCCGCAGGGGTCGGCCGGTCTGGCTGTCCATGACGCCGGCGCCGCGCCAGTTGCCATCGAGAAACTCGGCCTTGCCGTCGGGGGCGCCGGGCGGCAGGGTCAGCGGTTCCAGGGCGGTCGGCGCCATGCCCGGCGTGGTGGGCAGCGGTACTCCCCCCTCCGGCGGCATCTCGGCAGACGCGTTGCCTTCCGGCAGTGAGGGAGGGGCCGGCATATCTCCAGGGGGCGGCATCTCGGCAGGCGTGCTGACTTCCGGCAGTGAGGGAGCGGCCGGCATCTCGGTCGCAGGCTCGGCGTTCGGGGCCTGGAGGCCGGCTTCGGGAACCGGCACGTCGGGGAGGGAGGCGTCGGGCGATGGCAGGACCGGGGGGGCGATGGTAGGGGAAATACCGACGACGGTCGGGGTCGACGGGCCGCCCTCGAGGCCCGCAGGCGCCAGGCCGGGTACCGCGACCGAGCCACCGCCAGCCTGGTTGAAGGGCCAGATATCCCAACCTTGCCAAAGCGACTGGGGAAAGGTGGCACCGGGTGAGCCGGTGCCTGGGGAGGGGGCGCCGAGGCTCGGGGCACCCGCTGAGGTGCAGGTCCTGAGTCCGAGCAGCAGCAGGGCCAGTATCAGCAGTAGGGGCAGCAACCACCACCAGCGTCGCCACCAAGGCTGCATCGGCGCCGCTGGCTCGGGCTCCGAGGGAGTGGGGGGTACCGGGGGGGCGCTTGCCAATGAAGGGGTGGGCCGCGTTACCTCGGGGGGCATCGAGGGGGCAAGGCAGAGCAAGGGGTTGGCATGTCTATCGGCCACGGGGTGAATAAAGCCCCAGAAGGTGATGACGGGGGTGCCGTCGACCAGGTAGATGAAGGCCTCATCCGGGAAGTGGCATACCCACTGGACCAGTCGGGTGAATACCTCATGATCACCGCCTTGCCCCTCGGGTGGTGCCTGATTGAGGGCGATAACCTCTTGTCGAAAGGCCTCCAACTGGATGCGTGCATCCTCGCGTTCGCCTTCGGTGGCGCTTCCCCAGGGGATCACCTCGCCGGAAATGCCGCTGTACCAGTCGACGCCCTCGCCTTGCTGGTCGCGCTGCGGGATGGCCAGGTGTCGCTCCCTGCCCGGTAGCCGACGGGAAATGACCTTGCGGAGCTGAAGTGCGGAGTGGTAGACCGGCTGCCCCGTTTCTCCCAGGGCCCGGAAATGCTCGATCTTACCGCTATGCAGCAGAGTCGCTGACATGCTCGCCTCTTCTTTTGACATGGCCGCTTGTGCCGGTGGCGCAGCGCCTGGGGGTGCCAGGAGTCATAGGAAGAGCGCGAGCAGGGGACGCCGAACGCGCCATGCTCTTTTGGTGGGGTCCTTGCACTTGCTATGCCATCCCTTGCGTTCTGAGTCGGCCGATGGTGTCGGCTTCTTAACTGTCTCTAATTTGCAACAATATAAATTAGCATGCATAGTTGGCTATGTGAAGCGGTATGCCGATGTGGCGGATTTCATTCCGTGTACCGTGTCTATATCGGCCACCCGCCTGAAGTCTTCAATGTTTTTTGGGGCCTGCGTAGGTTGATCGTGTGAGTCTCGGGTGGAAAGTTCGAGGCGCTAGGGAGAATGGCCAGTCTGAGGGCCATTTATCGGTAGTGGGGGAGCTGGGAGTAGGGCCGGTATCCTTGAACTCGGCGTGGCGCTCAACCGCGTTGTCGATGCGCTTGATAAGCAGGTCGGGCAGGGTGACGTTGACCTTGTGACTCTTCCCCAGATAGGGGGGCATGTCGATCTCGACGGCGGCCCATACCCAGCCGGTATAGTCGGGATTCGCTAGGTGCTTCTCGATGGCGCTGGCCGAGGGGATGGGGTCGCCGTGCTCGGCCAGGCTCTCGAGATGCCCCTCGATGGCCTCGCGGGCGTTGATGATCGCCTCGTCGAAGGTGTCGCCGGCCGAGAAGCAGCCCGGCAGATCCGGCACTGCCACGCCATAGTCGTGTTGATCGTCACCCACTTCGATGGCAATGGGATAATGCATGTCATTTCTCCTGTGGGGAGCCGGGGAGGCTGGCCTCACTTGAGGCCGGCTTGCTTTCTGATGGCCTGTACTAAGCCCTTCTTCAGATCCTTCTTCGGATGCGGCACGGTGATGGTGCCGGGCTTGGTCGGGTGCCTGAAGTGGTGATGGCTGCCTTCGGTGGTGACCGAAGGGGGGAGACCCAGGTACAGCGCGAGCGGCTCGCCGAGCTGGGGTATGGGGTCTACCCGGACTACCTGTTCGGCCTCCCGGTGTCGGTGGCCGAGTTCGATGCCTCGCTGGAGGCTATCGGGGACAGCCCCCATTTAGCGCCGCGTAGGCCAGCCTATTGGGTAGCCGTTGCGATCATGGCTACCTCCTCGTTACTCAGTAGCCTGTCGATATCCATCAGCAGCAGCATGCGGTCGCCGAGGCTGCCCAGGCCGCTCAGGTAGTCGGTGGAGAGGATGGCTCCGAACTCCGGGGCGGGGTTGATCTGCTCCGGGGTCAGGGTCATGACGTCGGAGACGCCATCCACCACGATGCCCACCACCCGCTCGGCTACGTTGACCACGATCACCACCGTCTGGCCGTCGTACTCCACCCGGTCGAGGCGGAACTTGATGCGCAGGTCGACGATGGGCACGATCAGCCCGCGCAGATTGGTCACCCCCTTGATGAAGTCGGGGGCGTTGGCGATACGGGTGACGTTCTCGTAGCCACGGATCTCCTGCACCTTGAGGATATCGACGGCGTACTCCTCCTCACCTAGCGAGAACACCAGAAACTCTTGGCTATCGCTTTCATGGTGGGCCAGGGCGCTAGCGGTATTGAATGTGCTCATGACGTTGCAATCTCTTTAGGGAATCCTTGGGGCGACCCTTCCCGCTCGGGAAGGGCCTTGGAGGGAAGGGCTTGGAGCGATGAGGCCGGGGTGGCCCCATTGCTTAGAACGTCTCCCATTCGGCCTCAGCGGCCTGCAGGGATTGCGAAGGCGTCTTGAGGGCTGCGCCCGCTGCCTCGCCATGAGTCTTGGTCTCGGGGCGAGAGGCGGACGGTCTGGGCAGGGAGGCCACCGCCTCCGGCGAGCCAGAGCGTGACCTCCCTGCCGGTTGCCCCCTGTTTCCATCCAGCTTGAAGAAGACCATAGCCTGCTCCAGGCGCTTGGCCTGCTCTTCCAACGATGCCGCGGCGGCCGAGGCCTCCTGCACCAGGGCGGCGTTCTGTTGAGTTACCTGGTCCATCTGGGTTACCGCCTGATTGACTTGCCCGATGCCTTCGCTCTGCTCCTGGGAGGCGGCGGCGATCTCGTTGATGATGTCGTTGGCGCGCTTCACGGCGGTCACCACCTCCTGCATGGTGGTGCCAGCTTGTTCCACCTGGGTGGTACCGTCTTGCACCTGCGCCACCGAGCCCTCGATCAGGGTCTTGATCTCCTGGGCCGCTTCGGCGCTACGGCTGGCCAGGTTCCGGACCTCGCCGGCCACCACGGCGAAGCCGCGCCCCTGCTCGCCGGCGCGGGCGGCCTCGACGGAGGCATTGAGGGCCAGGATATTGGTCTGGAAGGCGATCGAATCGATCAGGCCGGTGATCTCGGCGACCTGCTGCGAACTCTGGGAGATCCCCCGCATGGTCTCGGTCACGCGCGCTACGACCTCGCCGCCCTTCTCGGCAGTGAGCGAGGCGTCCTGGGCCAGGCCGCTGGCCTGGAGGGCATTCTCGGCATTCTGCTTCACGGTGGTGGTCAGCTCCTCCATGCTCGTCGCGGTCTGCTCCAGCGAGGCCGCCTGCTCCTCGGTGCGCGAGGAGAGGTCGGTGTTGCCGATGGCGATCTGGCTGGTGCCAGTGGCGACGTTGCTCGCCGCGGTCGAGACTTCGCCGACGATATCTTGCAACTTCCCGGCCATCTGCTGGACGGCGGCCAGCAGGCTCTCGGTGTCCCCCTTCTTCACCGCGACAGCGACGCCGAGATCGCCATTCGCGATCTTGCGCACGATCTCCCGGGTATAGGCGGGTTCCCCCCCGAGCTGGCGCAACAGGCCGCGCACGATCAGCATGGCCAGCAGCACTGCCACCACCAGCACGGCGCCACTACCGAGCGCGATCAGCAGGAAGGCCGCCTGTGCCTCGCGCTTCAGCGCCTCGGTGCCGGCGATCAGGTCCTCGGCGATCCGGTCCAGGACCTCCATCATCAGGTCGATGCGTGCGGTCGCGACCTGGAACCAGTAGGGGCCTTCGGTGCCGCCCAGATCGCCGGTGAGGCCGCCATCCAGGACGAGCCGGCGGATACGCAGGACCTCGTCCGTGTCGCGCCCCCGCACGGTGTGCTCATGGGCGTCGACCAGCGCCTCCGCCGCCTGGGTGGCGAAGAGCCCCAGATAGACGCCCTGCTCGGCAACGGCGCGCGAATAGTGCTGATGCTGGTCGGGGGTGAAGCGCCCCGCGGCGATCGAGGCCGCGCCGACGGCGCGCTCCTGACCGGCGGCCCCCTTGGCGAGCGCATAGCTCACATAGGCATTGACCCTGCCCGCGATGCCGACGTCGGGGCTGTGGCCCGCAATCGCCGTGACGAGATCGAGGAGTTCAGCGATGGCCGCGGTGTAATAGGCGATGCTCTCTGTCTCCGAGATGCCCTGCCGGTCGATGGTGTGACGCATCTCATCGAGCCGACCGAGCGAGGCAAGGGCCTCGCCGAGCTCGGCCTCGAAGGCCGTGCCGAAGCGCTCGGCCTCGAAGGAGGTGAGCAGCGAGCTCAGCTCCCGCCGGGCCGTGTCCGTGAGCCTCCGCTGCTCGAGCAGCGTATCGCGCCCCTGGGTGCCCCCGCTGCCGAGAAAGACGGCGGAAGCCCCCCGCTCCCGCTCCAGCTCATGGATGACATCGCCGCTAGGGACGGACAGCTCGACCAGCTCGACCAGAGCGGCCAGCTCGCTGCGGACTTTCCAGCGGTCGATCACCTCGGCGCTGGCAAGCCACAGCAAGGCCAGCATCGGCAGGGCCAAGAGTAGCAGGATCTGGGAGCGAACCCGCATTCTGCGGAGTATGGCGACATTCATTGTCGGGTCCTTGTCTTGATGGAAGGGTCATGGCCCGTGTCACTGGTTAACGGCCAGACTGTTATCGGCCAATCGAATAAAACTTTAGTATGAGGCTTGAGAAACGTTGGGGGCAGAGGATTAAGACCAACTATCGGGCAGTTATCGGGGGCAGCCCCCATGCCGCGCAGCCTTGGCCAGCCTATTGGGTAGCCGTTGCGACCATGGCCACCTCCTCGCTGCTCAGTAGCCTGTCGATGTCCATCAGCAGCATGCGGCCGTCGAGGCTGCTCAGGCCGCTCAGGTAGTCGGCGGAATTGCTTAGAACGTCTCCCATTCGGCCTCACCGGCCTGCAGGGATTGCGAAGGCGTCTTGAGGGCTGCGCCCGCTGCCTCGCCATGAGTCTTGGTCTCGGGGCGAGAGGCGGACGGCCTGGGCAGGGAGGCCACCGCCTCCGGCGAGCCAGAGCGTGACCTCCCTGTCGCTTGCCCCCTGTTCCCATCCAGCTTGAAGAAGACCATAGCCTGCTCCAGGCGCTTGGCCTGCTCTTCCAACGATGCCGCGGCGGCCGAGGCCTCCTGCACCAGGGCGGCGTTCTGTTGAGTTACCTGGTCCATCTGGGTTACCGCCTGATTGACTTGCCCGATGCCTTCGCTCTGCTCCTGGGAGGCGGCGGCGATCTCGTTGATGATGTCGTTGGCGCGCTTCACGGCGGTCACCACCTCCTGCATGGTGGTGCCGGCTTGTTCCACCTGGGTGGTACCGTCTTGCACCTGCGCCACCGAGCCCTCGATCAGAGTCTTGATCTCCTGGGCCGCTTCGGCACTACGGCTGGCCAGGTTGCGGACCTCGCCGGCCACCACGGCGAAGCCGCGCCCCTGCTCGCCGGCCCGGGCCGCCTCCACCGAGGCATTCAGCGCCAGGATATTGGTCTGGAAGGCGATCGAATCGATCAGGCCGGTGATCTCGGCGACCTGCTGCGAGCTCTGGGAGATGCTCCGCATGGTCTCGGTAACGCGCGCTACGACCTCGCCGCCCTTCTCGGCGGTGGTTGAGGCGTCCTGGGCCAGGCCGCTGGCTTGACGGGCATTGGCGGCATTCTGCTTCACGGTGGTGGTCAGCTCCTCCATGCTCGTCGCGGTCTGCTCCAGCGAGGCCGCCTGCTCCTCGGTGCGCGAGGAGAGATCGGTGTTGCCGACGGCGATCTGGCTGGCGCCGATCGCGACGCTTTCGCTGCCGTCGCGCACCGAGCGTACGACTTGTTGCAGCGATGCCTGCATCTGGGCCAGGGCGGTCAGCAGGCTGTCGGCCTTGGCGTGGCCGGGGTCGATAGGCTGCGAAAGGTCACCGTCGGCGACGCGGCCCACCAGGTCGCGTACCCGGGAAGGCTCGGCACCGAGCTGCCCCAGAATGCCGCGATAGCCCCAGGTCAGCAGCGCGGCGACCGCCACGACCAGGACGATGGCCAGCCCCAGGGCCACCAGGCTCCAGCGCTCGCGTGTCAGGGTCGCCGCGGCTACCTCGTCGGTCGTGCGCTGGTCGAGCAGGCCATAGAAGGTATCGATGGGGGCCATGATGTTCGCCTTGTGGGCATGGTAGGCCTCGCCGTTGACCATCTCCAGGGCCTGGAGGAGTGTCTCGGAAGCTGAAGCGTCGTCGCGGGACAGCCCGCGGTGGGCGTGCTCGGCCAGGGCCATGGCGTCGCCTTCGAGCTCGGCGAGGGCCGCCGAGCGATGTTCCGCCTCGGCCAGGGCCTCCAGTTCGGCCTCGGTGAAGCCCGCCTGGCGCATCAGGTCGAGCAGGGCCACGGCCGGGCCCAGGGTGCGCGGCGAGGGCTCTCCGGCGGCCAGGTAGTCCCAGTGGACCCGCACGTACTCATCGGGGCGCGGTGCCCGTCCGGCACGAATATCCAGCACTGCCTGATAGTGGTCCCGCCAGCGTTCCTCCCCGGTGGCGACATAGGTACGGGCGAGCTGGGTGAGGGCATCGGAGCTCTGGCGTAGTTCGGTGGCCAGCAGGAAGGCGTCGTAGCGGGCGGCGGTGGCGGCATCCACGGTTTCCCCTGCGTGTCGAGTGCCGTAGACGGCTCCCAACAGGAGACTCGAGAGGCCGAACACCACGGCGAAGAGAATGAGGAAGACCGTCCTGACGGACGGGGGACGATGTCGGTTCATGGGGTCAGGATCCTTTTGGATGCCCCTGGGGGAGGGGGCGATATCGATAAACCATGTCGGTACTGGTGAAGCGTTTCCTTGGGCGAGGGCTTGCCAACGGAGGCGGTGTTATCTATCGCCATAACCATCTTTGCTTTCACTTTCCCTGCTTGCCTAATCGGCAGCGGAAAGCGAGCCTGAATCCTCCGTATAGCCTGCTTGCGTATTCTGGATAAAGGTTTCGCAAAATGGATATTAAATTTCCGAAAACTAGACGATATGAGGAGAAGATGCCTATGGATAATTAACATCCCATCTAGGAGCCAGGACATTGGAGAGTACCTCCCCCACATGCCGCCCCCTTTGCGGAACCTGCTTCGGAACTTTCCGAGGTGCCCTGGAACCTTACGGCCACTTCTCGTCACGACTTGGCGAACTATCCAACACCCCATTTCAGTGGAACCTGGGGATTCATACCCTCAACAACCTTGCAGTATTGAAAGTCAGATGCAGCGATGGGTGGTCGTTCACACACGAGAGAGGCGATGAAGGGCTCTGTCTCCTGGTGCCTCACGTTGGACATCTGGAGGTCACACTGGGCAAGCGCAAGATAAGCGTATCACCGGGTCAGGCACTGTCGTCTCCCAAGAAATTACTGCACAACGTCAAGTTGTCACACGGTGATGGCAATGGATTGATATTGATAGATTTTTTCAACAAAGCCGTCGCCAGGGAAATCATCGGTCGGCTATATGACACCTTGCTTCATGAGTTTGACCACGACCCTCGAATCGATTTGTCGCAAGGAATAGGCCTAACCCTTGACCTGATGATTCAGAGCTTGGTGGCCGGCATGCGTGCAAGCCAGTCTCTGGGTGACTCCCCAAACGCAATGACACTGCTTGGCGCATCCATGGTGCAACTGATCGCCCAGAAGCTTCAGAGTCGACCTGTCGACAGCACAGGATGTCGATTGTTCGATGCTCCGCCACGCCATCGGTATACTATGCCACGCCATGTGAAAGCAGCCGTTGACTTCATGAATTCCAACCTGCACCGGCCACTTACTGTCGGTGAGATCGCCAGTTTCGTGGGGGTCAGCGTGCGCTCTCTTCAAACTGGATTTCAATGCCATTACCACACCACACCTCTTCGCTATCTGCGACAAATTCGTCTCAATGCAGTGCACGCCGAGCTATCATCATCGGAAAACCGTCTCTCCATCGGCGAGGTGGCAATGAAGTGGGGGTTCACTCATCTCGGCCGCTTTTCCGCCGAGTACCGAGCTACTTATGGACACCTTCCTTCAGAAACCGTCCGGAAGCGGGAGGAAGGCGGCTGAGTTATCGTCAAATCTGGTGGATGGCAGTCAGGCGACAGTCCTGTCTGACTGATCGGTTGCCTGCTTCCTATCCTGGAACCGGACATCAGTCGATCCGGAGGGAGGGGAAGTGTCGCCGCCCCATCAGCGGGTAGAGTTCCGTTGCCGGGATGGGGCGGGCGATCACATAGCCTTGAGCGGTGTCGCAGCCCATCTCGGCGAGGGCCTGTAGCGTCTCCCGGTCTTCGATGCCTTCCGCCGTGACCTTGAGTCCCAGGGTGTGGGCCAGCTCGATGGTCGAGGCAATAATGGCTTGATCGCGACTATTTTCCAGCATATTGCGGATAAAACTGCGGTCGAGTTTGACCTCCTCGATGGCGAACTTGCTCAGGTAGGAGAGTGAGGCATAACCGGTGCCGAAATCATCGACGGCACAATGGATACCGGCTTCCCGTAGCATGGCGATGACCCTCTGGGTGTGATCATGGTCCTGGATTACGCCGGTCTCGGTAATTTCCAGTCGCAGGCCCCGGAGACTCCCGGAGGCTCCCCTGTCGCGGATAAAGTCCACCAGCCTAGCGTCGTCGGACAGATCCCCGGCGGCGATATTGACGCTGATGCCGAAGTCGGGATCCCGAGTGCGGCAGCGGGCCAGTTCTTCGATGGCCTCCTCGATCACCCAGCGGGTGACGCGGGTGACCAGGCCGGTCCTTTCCAGCAGCGGGATAAAGTGTCCCGGGGGTATCGGCCCCAATCGAGGGTGATGCCAGCGGATCAGTGCCTCGGCCTCCCTGATTCGCCCACTGGTCAGGTCCAGCTTGGGCTGGTACAGCAGCCGCATATCGCGGGTACCATGCTGACGAAAGTCGTGTAGCAGGATGAGGTCCCTGGGGTCGGGTTGCAGCTGGGGGGTGTAGATGCACCAGGGCTTGCCGTCGGCGTATGCCGAGGCATACGCCGTTATGGCACGACGCACCAACTCCTCGGCGTGGGACGAAGACGCATCGTCGTTGTCGTCGGCACGGCCGACACTGAGCCCCATGACGATGCCGGGGTCGACATGGATATCCTCGATCTCGAAGGACCCGGTCAGGAGAGCGGAGGCCTCCTCGGGAGTCATATCGGGCCGGGCGACGAGGGCGTAGGCGCCGGTGCCGATATGGCTTACCAGGGGGGCGTCGAGGCTCTTGAGATGGCGGGCAAAGTCCCTCAGCAGCTTTTCGTGGCCGGTTCGACCGAAGGTGCTGGTCACGGATTCCAGGCTCAACAAGCGCAGGAAGATAAGCGTGGGCGCCCAGTCGGGCTTCTCGTGAAGCCGGCGTTCCAGCCCGTCGATAAAGGCTTGGCGACTGAGCAGGCCGGTAAGCGTGTCATGCTCCACCTGGTAGCGCAGCTGCTTTTCGAGCCGTTGGCGGGACTTCAGCTCTACCGCTAGCTGGAAGGTTCGCCTGGCCACCTGGCGTTTCAGGTACCAGGCACCGGCCAGGCTGAGCAGTATCAGCAACAGCAGGGGGAGGACGATCCAGGCGATGGTATTCAGGTGGTCGGCCATCGTCGGCTGTCGCCACTCCAGCTCGGGCAGCCACTCCTGATAGATGGCGAAGTAGGTGCCATCCGCCTGCATGGTGGCGAGCTGGTAGTTCAGCCAATCCAGGAGTTCGGTATTTCCCTTGCGGACGGCGAAGACATAGGGCCGGGGCCAGAAGGGGGAGCTGGTCAATTGCACGTCCAGCTCGGAGGCATGGCGCCTGCCGTTGAGGGCGGCCTCCACGCAGGCCTCGGCCTCCCTGCTGTGCACGGCCAGCACGCAGGCATGCTCGCTTTCCATGGGGCGCAGTGTGATGTCGGGATACTCCTCCGCCAGGCGCACCTGGGCATAGCTGCCTGCCGTGACGGCGACGGTATGGCCGCTTAGGGTGGCCAGGTTGCTGAAGTGGCCTCCCTCGGCGTGGGCGAAGATGCCGTGGAACTGATAGTAGAAGGGATCCGTGAAGTCGTAGCGACGGCGGCGGGGTTCCGAGGCGAAGAGAGCGATGGCGTCGGCCTCGCCGGAATCGACGGCATGCAAGGCTTGCTCCCATGGCATCAGTCGGTGTTCCACCGTCACGCTACCCTGCTGCGCCATGCGTTCCTGCAGATCGATGATAAAGCCCCTGGCCTGCCCTTGGGGGTCAAGCCATTGAAACGGGGCGTAGGTCGAGGAACCGGAGAAGATGATCCTGTCGTCCCGGTCGGGGTGCAGGTGTCCTGCGGCGCCGTCGGGGTAGGCCCCGACGAGTAGCAGGCCGGCCGTCAGTACCAGGAGGCGGAACAAACCGTCGAGGTTATGATGCATCCGTGCTCCTTGAGGTCCTGTGGGCTTCGGCGAGGCCTATCAAAGTTTAGCCGTTGATGCCCAGCGAGCGAACCAACGTTGGATAAGGCTTGGGTTCCGTACGATTAAAGGGCGCCAGGTGGCACCCATCGTTCGGCGGAGCCGAGCTCCGACAATGATCAGTTCAGGTTAAGGGAAATCAGGCACTGGCCGGCGAGGTATCGGTGAGCCGTGCCTTGAACGCCTCGGGGCTGATTTCCTCGCGGTCGGTGGTAAGAATGCGTCCACCCAGGGCATGCACCGCCATCACTAGGTCGACGAAGGTGGTGGGGTTTCGGACCACGCTCTGCTTGTTGATAAATTTGATCAGTACCGAGATGCCGTCCACCGGCGGGTGGTCGCCATCCTGATGCAGCGGCGGCAGTCGCCCGGGGGAGCTGGAGTGGGCGATGGTCAGCTGATAGCTGGCGCTCTGGGAGGTGACGTAGTAGACCCCTGGGCCGGTGTCATAGAAGGCGTTGTGGGCGTTCAGCAGCTCGACGAGCCCGTGATTGGCCTGTGCCGAGGGAGTATCGAAGACCACGAACCAGCACTGTTTCAGGGCCTGGGCCTGTTCCCGGGAGGGGCGTCGTGAGTGGCGCTGCGGGGCGGCGGGTTGCTTGCCGCTGGCAACCATTGGGGCCGGTGTGGCGGGAGCATTCTCACTGCTTTCTGGCGGTGCCTTCTGGCGTAGATGGCTGCGGTAGTAGGCCAGGGCGACCCAGATCGCCGCCACCAGGGCGGTCCCACTGAAGAGTAATGTCCACCACATCTTGAGCTCCATTGCGTACCTGCTTCCTTTCTCGTTGTTGTGTTAACCGACATCTCCGGTCGGTTTATTGCGTGCGGCTAGCCAGAGATATGATCTTCCTCCCGAAGCCTGATCGATATCAAGGGGGGCGGTAGAATACCGGAGGCCGAGATGCTATCGATGTCCCGGCCTCCGGCTGGTTTACAGGGTGGCGGGCTCGGCGCTTGGCAGCGCTCGGTTCGAGTACTTTTGATTCGGAGCGTGGGCGTCTTCATCCCCCAGGCGGAAGCGCCCCACGGCCACCACCAGTTGGCGGGCCTGACTATCGAGGCTCTCGGCGGCGGCCGCTGCCTCCTCCACCAGGGAGGCATTCTGCTGGGTGACCTCGTCGAGCTGGGTCACGGCGGTATTGACCTGATCGAGCCCCGAGGTTTGTTCGGAGGTGGCCGCGCTGATCTCTTCGATCACCGTGCCGACCTGGCGTACCTGGTCGAGAATGCCCTGCATGGTCTCGCCGGCACGGCCCACCAGCTCGCTGCCGCTATCCACCTTGCCGACGCTGTCCTGGATCAGTTGCCGGATCTCCTGGGCCGACTCGGCGCTGCGACTGGCCAGCTTGCGTACCTCGCCGGCCACCACGGCGAAGCCGCGGCCCTGCTCGCCGGCGCGGGCCGCCTCCACCGAGGCATTGAGGGCCAGCAGGTTGGTCTGGAAGGCGATCTCATCGATCACGCCGATGATATCGGCAATGCGCCGGGAGGAGGCCTGAATCTCCTCCATGGTGCCGACCACCTGATTGACCACCTCTCCTCCCTGAGTGGCCGCCTGACGGGTATCTTCGCCCAGGTTTACCGCCTGGGTAGCGCTTGCTTCGGTGCTACGCACCGCGCTGGCGATTTGCTCCATGGATGCCGCGGTTTGCTGCAGGTTGGCCGCCTGCTCCTCGGTCCGTTGGGAGAGGTCACTGTTGCCGGCGGCGATCTGTTCGGCGCCGATGGCAACACCCTCGCTACCATCGCGCACCTGTTTTACCACCTGGCGTAGCGCTTCCTGCATTCGGGCCAGGGTTGCCAGCAGGCTCGTGGTCTTGGCGTTGCCGACCTGAATAGCCTGGGACAGGTCACCCTGGGCGACACCTTCCACCAGTTCGCGCACCCGGGCAGGCTCGGCACCCAGTTGGCCGAGGATGCCGCGGTAGCCCCACCAGAGCAGTAGGGCGACCGCCGCCACCAAGAGAATGGCCAGGCCCAGGACGATGGCGTTCCAGCGGTCCCGGGTGGCGGTGGCTATTGCTACCTGCTGGGCGGTGCGTGCATCCAGGAGGCCATAGAAATCGTCAATGGGAGCCATGACTCCTGCCTTGAGGCGATGGTACTCATCGCCGAAGAGCAGCTCCAGTGACGCCTGGAGGTCAGCCATGGCGCCCTGGTCGCCCCGGTCCAGGCGGCGATGGGCCGCCTCGGCCTGGGCCATGGCCTGGGCCTCGCGTTCGGCCAGGGCGGTGGAGCGGCGCTCGGCCTCGCCGAGGGCGGCGAGCTCGGCGTCGCTGAAGCCGGCCGCCTCCATGCGCTCGAGCAGGGCCGCCGCGGGGCCCAGGTCGCGGGGCGAGGGCTCGCCCGCCGCGAGGTAGTCCCAGTGAACCCGCACATACTCCTCGGGCCGAGGCGCCAGACCGGCGCGGATATCCACCACGGCCTGATACTGCTCGCGCCAGGTGATGTCACCGGTTACTAAATAGCTGCGCGCCAGGCGCGTCAGGGCCTCGGAACTCTGGCGCAGCTCGGTGGCTAGCAGAAAGGAATCGTAGCGGGACTGATTGGCCTCATCCAGGGCGACCCCTGCTTGTCGGGAAGCGTGGGAGGCCCCCAGCAGGAGGAGGGCCAGCCCGAAGACCGCGGCGAAGAGAATCAGAAAAACAGATTTGACCGTAAGAGAGCGTTTCATACTTGATTTTTGACCTTACATAGAGCGTCCCCCGGTCTGAGCTGCCGGGGTATGGAAGCGTGCGTAGGTGATGGCCATGCCACATACGTTGGTACCGGGCTTGGCTAACTCGGTTATCGACCGGAGAGAGGCAATATTTACTTAGTTATGTGTTGTTTTGTATACATTCTGTATGCGTTCTTCGCCGCTGCCGAGTGATCGATCCAAGGGGCGATCGAGGCCAAACACGCTGCTCATCCCCGGGGGGGGGGGGGCGAGGGCCGATCGAGTGGGCCGGCAGGGGGCACGCATCGAATCGAGGAGCGAATCGTGTGGTCCCGATAATCCCTCGACCGGCCATATCAAGGTTGTCTGATTAAAGTGGCCTGTCGATCAGCCGATATCCCTGATGTAAGGACGCGTCAGTCCCCGACGGGCGTCGGTGAACGCCATCGCTATTGAAGGAGCGCCGGTGAACATAACTACACGATTCGCTATTTCCCACGACGCTCAGGGCGCTAGCCATGGCCTGTGGCGGCTGCACTATGTCAATCGACCCGAGGTCACCCTGTCCTATCATCGCGGCCGCGAGGCGGCCCAACTGGCGCAACTGCGCCTGGAGGCCTTGCCCGAGTCGCTGATCGAGCTGATCTGCAACAAGGCCGCCAAGCTCGGCCTGGAGCAGCGCTTGAGGCTGGCCCATGAGGTGGGGCATGTGCTGGAGACCTGGCCGGCCGATGACCTGGAGCACGAGCTGCGGCTGCTGGCCTTCAACCACTGTGCGTCCATGGTGGATGCCGCCGAGGCTGCCCTGGCCCTGCTCGATCAGCGGCGTCATGCCTGAGCGGGTGTCCTCAAGCTTGGCCGCCGCGGGCCGATAAGCCGGTAATATCCCCGGGAAGGGCCATATTTCGCGATCACCATGCCCAGCATCGATATCCGGCTCGATCTGTCCCCCGAGGCCTGCCTGGCCTATTACGAGGGGCGCGCCGAGAGGGTGGTCACCCTTAGCCTCGACGGACGCAGCGTGGCCTTCCCCGCGGTGGCACTGCGGCGCATTGTCGGGCGCGATGGGGTGCATGGCCGCTTCCGGCTCCATTTCAGCGCCACGGGGAAGTTCGAGGATATCCAGCCGATCGGCCAAGGAGGCCCATGAGCGACGCCAGTCATGAGACCCATGATACCTCCGTCCAGGCCCGCACCATCGATGCCTTGACGGCCTTTCGCCGCCTGGCCGATAGCCTGGAGGCCCATGGCGACTTTTTCGATCGCCTGAGCCGTTGCCTGGCCGAGATCCTCGCCGTCGATCACCTGCTGGTGGCGCGCACCGAGGCGGGGTGGGCCTACCCACTGAGCTTCTGGTCCTGGGGGCAACATCTCGATGCCGCGCCCTATCCCCTGGCCGGTACCCCCTGCGAAGGGGTGGTGGGGCCGGCCCTATGTCACTTCTCAAACGGCGTGGTCGAGCGTTTTCCCGAGGATGTCATGCTGGCCGAGCTAGGGGTGCAGAGTTATATCGGCGTGCCCATGTTTTCCCCGGGTGGGCGCGCCCTGGGGTTGGTGGCGGCCCTGCACTCCCGGGTCATGCGGGCCTCGCCGCTGGTCGAGGAGCTGTTGCGTCTGGCGGCGGCACGGGCCGGCGCCGAGCTGGCGAGGCAGATGGCGGAGCGGGCGCGGCGCATCACGACCCGGCGCCTGGAGACCCTGATGCGTCATCTGCCGGGTATGGTCTACCGCTGCCATGACGACCCCCGCTGGACCATGGAATTCGTCAGCCAGGGCGCCGAGGCCATCACCGGCTATCCCCCCGAGGCCCTGCTGGGCGAGCATGCCCGGCGCTTCGCCGGTCTGATCCACCCCGATGACCGGCCGTGGCTTCTGCAGGCTACCCATCGGGCCCAGGCCAAGGCCCGCCCCTTCGCGGTGAATTATCGACTGATTACCGCCTCGGGGGAGGAGCGCTGGGTTCGCGAGCAGGGGCAACAGGTGGTGGACGAGGTCAGCGGCGAGCCGATGCTGGAGGGGGTGATCAGCGATATCACCGAGCACAAGCATCGCGAGCAGCGCCTGGAGGCGAGCAACCGGGCCCTGCGCCTGTTGAGTCGCTGCAATGCCGCCCTGGTGCATGCCACCCACGAGACACAGCTGCTCGGGGCGGTGTGTCGCCTGGCGGTGGAGGTGGGCGGCTATCGCTTCGCCTGGGTCGGCGAGGCGCGCAACGACGACGCTCGTTCCATTCGTCCCCTGGCCCATGCCGGCCTCGGCGCCGGCTACCTGGCCCAGCTCTCCTTGAGCTGGTCGGCGCAGGACCCCAGTGGGCATGGCCCGGCGGGGCGCGCCCTGCGCAGCGGCGAGGCCCAGGTGGTGCTGGATATTGACGCGGATCCCGGTTTCGTCTGGCGCCGGGCGGCCCGGGAGCACGGCTACCACGGCGCCGTTGCCCTGCCGCTGAAGCGTGAGGGCCAGGCCTTCGGCCTGCTGCTGCTCTACCAGGGACGCCCCCAGGTGATCAACGACGACGAGCTGCGCCTGCTCGGCGAGCTCGCCGATAACCTCGCCTTCGGCATCACGACCTTGCGCAACCGCCGTGAGCAGCAGCGCATTCAGCAGGCGGTGATGACCATCGCCGGGGCGGTCTCGGCGCGTAGCGGCGCCGAATGGCTCGATCAACTGGCGCGCCAGATGGCCCGGGCCATGGGCGGCCAGTTGGGCTTTATCGCCCGGGTCGATTGCGATACCCCGGGCCAGGCCATGACCCTGGCGGCGGTGGTGGAGGGCGAGACCCTGGAGAATTTCTCCTACTGGCTGGCCGGCACCCCCTGCGAGCATGTCCTCACCTGGGGAGAGTGTGTGGTGCATGACCATGCCGCCGAGCGCCTGCCGCCGGCCTCCCGGGAGGCCCTCGGCTGGGTGCGCGGTTATGCCGGGCGGCGCCTGGAGAGCCGCGACGGCGAGGTGATCGGCCTGCTGGGGGTGATGTTCGCCGAGCCCCTGGAGGAGACCGCCTTTATCACCAGCCTGCTGCAGATCTTCGCCTCCCGGGTCGCGGCGGAGCTGACCCGCCAGGCCGATGAGGCCAATATCCGCCGCCTGGCCTATGAAGATCCCGCCACCGGCCTGCCCAATCGCACCGCCTTTACCCAGCGCCTGGAGAAAGCCCTGGGCACGCCTCGCCACCACTCCCTGGCACTGTTGTTCCTTGACCTTGACCGTTTCAAGGAGATCAACGATACCCAGGGCCATGACGTGGGCGACCGGGTACTGGTGGTGGTGGCGGAGCGCTTCTCGGCGGTGCTGGAGCAGGGTGAGTACCTGGCGCGACTGGGGGGCGACGAATTCGTGGTGATGGTCGATCCCGCCGAGCGTCCCGGTGCCTGTGCCACCGCCCGGCGCCTGCATCGGGCCCTGGAGGCGCCCATCGTCATCGAGCGTCAGGCCTTCGAGGTGGAGGTGAGTATCGGTATTGCCCTCTACCCGGAGCATGCCGACGGCGCCCGGGAGCTGCTCAAGCACACCGATATCGCCATGTACCACGCCAAGCAGCGTGGCGAGCGCTACTGCGTCTTCGAGTCGCACCTGGGAGCGCGGGTCGGGGAGCGGTTACGCATGGCGGCGCGCCTCGCCCGGGCCCTGGAGGCGGATGGGCTCAGCCTCTATTTCCAGCCCCAGGTGGACCTGGCCAGTGGGCGACTGGTCGGCGCCGAGGCGCTGTGCCGCTGGTTCGACGAGGAGCTGGGCGCGGTGAGCCCCGCCGAGTTCATCCCCCTGGCCGAGGAGCGCGGCCTGATCAACCGCCTGGGGGCCTGGGTGATCGATGCCGGCTGCCGCCAGCTGGCCGAGTGGCGGACCCGGGGGCTGGGCTTCTCCGGTCGCCTGGCGCTGAATGTCTCCTCGGCGCAGTTCGATGATGACCAGTTGCCGACACTGCTGCTGGAGGCCCTGGCGAGGCATGGCGTGCCGGCCGAGCGGCTGGCGCTAGAGTTGACGGAAAGCGGCTTTATGAACGATCCGGATCATGCCGTGGCCATGACCCGGCGGCTCAAGGAGGCGGGGCTGGCGCTGCATATCGACGACTTCGGTACCGGCTACTCCTCCCTGGCCTATCTCAAGCGCTTCGCCGCCGACAAGATCAAGATCGATATCTCCTTCGTGCGCGAGATGCTCAGCGACCCCAACGATAGCGCCATCGTTACCACCATCATCGCCATGGCCGACAGTCTGGGGCTCTCGGCGCTGGCCGAGGGAGTCGAGACCCAGGCCCAGGCCGAGGCGCTGCTGGCCCTGGGTTGCCCCGAGGGGCAGGGCTATCTCTATGCACCGCCGCTGCCGGCGGCGGCCTTCGTCCGCGACTGGCTGGCGCCCGGCGCCGACGCCTGACTGCCGCAGTTGCCACTGGGGTGGTGGGAGCTCGGGTTCCCCGAGCGATTGGCGCCGATAGGCGCCCTGGGTGGCAGCCAAGGCCTTCCAGATCGCCCTGTGGGCGATATCGCGCGGAATCCGCGCTCCCACGGTGCGGGTTGCCACTGGGGTGGTGGGAGCTCGGCCGTGCCGAGCGATAGCCAAGGGCGAAGAACCCGAAATTTCCCTCAAGCCCGGGCGCTGACGGCCGATAGCCTCGTTATCCCTTATCGGGGCCTGGACCACCGGGCCCTCCTGGCTGATCAACGAGGACACGGATGGCGCAGCACGAGACCGACTACCAAAGGGTGGACAACCCCCTGGAACTCCGCGACCTGCTCGAGACCCTGACCGAGCCCGGTGGCGCCTCGTTGTGTCTGGAGGGGCAGGGCCAGGCGCCGCTGCCGGTGCTGGTGCTGGATGCCCGCCTGGGCGAGTCGCTGTTGCTGGATATCACCGCCATTCGCGAGATCCTCGGTCCCCTGCGTCGTGGCCAGCGCTTCCGGCTGGAGGGGCAGGTCCACGGCAAGCGGCTGCGCAGCCCCTGGCTGACCCTGGAGGAGTGCCACGAGGTGGAGGGGCGGCTGCAGTGTGGCTGCGCCTGCCCGGAGTGGCTCGAAGTGCTGCAGCGCCGCGCCAGCTATCGCGCCGAGCTGCGCCTGAGCATGGAGGTGGGGGTGATCCTGCGCGCCCTGCAGGGCGAGCTGGGCGGCGCCTCCAGCCTGCAGGGCGACCTGCGCGACCTCTCGGTGGAGGGCTGCCGGGTGGAGCTGCCGGCGATGGCCTCCGGCAGCCTGCCCAGGGCCCCGGAGCGCCTCGAGCTGGAGCTCTGCTTTCCCAATGGCCAGCGCCTCTCGCTGCTGGCCGAGGTGCGCCATGTCAAGCCCGAGCCGGAGCGCTACCTGGTGCAGGTGGGCTTCCAGTTCGTCGATGTCTCCCCCGAGCAGGAACGCCTGTTATGGTTCTATGTGCGCGAGATCGAGCGGGAGGCGGCGCGCCATGCCAGCGATGGCGATACCACCCGCACGCCGTCGTCGCTGTTCCAGCCCTCGGAGTCGGCACCGGCGGTGGGGCGCCGCCGCGCCGAGAGTTACCCCACCGCCATGGCGCGGCGCCTGGCACGCCTGGCCGCCTATCTGGATGCCCAGCTCCTCGACCTCCAGCAGGGCCATGGGCTGGATGGCATCGAGCTGTCGCGCAATGCCGACCGCCTGCTGAGGCTCTTGGACGAGGACCGTGAGGAGCTGCTCTTCGCCCTCAATTGCCTGGCCCATGAGGCCGCCCTGGTGCAGCACGGCCTGGCGGTGGCGGTGCGCCTGGTGGACCTGGTGGCCACCCAGCAACTGCCCCAGGGGTTGCGCAAGAGCCTGGCGGCGGCGGCCATGATCCATGACCTGGGCAAGGGCATGTTGCCCGCCGAGCTGCAACAGGCCCCGTCCCTCAACGAGGCCCAGTATCGCCAGCTGCAGGGCCATGTGGCGCTGATGCTGGACCAGGCGGCCCCCTGTCACTGGCTGTCGCGCAGCGTGGTGGCGGCGGTGGTGGGCGGCATCAACGAGCGCCTCGACGGCAGCGGTTATCCCCAGGGCAAGCGCGGCCGCGACCTGCCGGAGCTGGCGCGCCTGGCGGCGGTGGTGGACGTGGTGGATGCCATGGGCCGCCCGCGGGTGGACCGGCCGGCTTGGAATATCGAGGGCGTCTATCGCCACCTGCTGGCCCACCCGGAGCGCTTCGAGCAGCGCTGGGTCAAACGCTATATCGCTCACTTCGGGCGTTTCCCGGTGGGCACCCTGGTGCGCTATGCCGGAGGCGAACTGGCCTGGGTGCGACGCCTGGATCGCCAGGGGCTGCCCAGCCTGGTCAATCGGGTCGAGGAGGCGCGGCGCCCCCATGCCGGGCTCGGGGCGCTGTTGCATGATGGGCCGCTGAGTGCCCTGGGTGAGCCGGTGGAATCCCTGCCGCTGCCGTCGGCCTGAAAAGTGCGGAAAATCGCATGATCCCGCTCAAGTCCCACCCTGGCGGGGCCGATAAGGAAAATTAACGTTAAAGATCGTGGCTTATCGCCCCCTGGTGGCCTGGGGCCGTCGGTCACAATAGGTAAGCAGAGAGTCATTGCCGATATCCAGGGGAGATCGGCCGATCAACGAGGGAGCCAGATGATGAGTGCCAGACGCGGTGCAGCCGCCTATGCCAAGGGCCATGCCAAGGGAGCCGGCGCCTATGCCCGGGTCGGCGTCGAGAGCGGGGTGATGGCGGCCAGCCCCCATCAGTTGATCGTGATGCTGTTCGACGGCGCCCAGGCCGCGATCCGTGCCGCCCGGCTGCATCTCGAGCAGGGCAATACGGCGGGCAAGGGGCAGGCGATCTCCAAGGCCCTGGATATCGTCAACAATGGCCTGGCGGCGGCGCTGGACGAGGCGCAGGGGGGCGAAGTCGCCACCCAACTGGCCTCGCTCTATGATTATATTGCCCGGCTGCTGCTGCGGGCCAACCTGCATAACGATGCCGGTGCCCTCGATGAGGCCGAGCGCCTGCTGGAGGATATCGGTTCGGCCTGGCGTGAGATCGGTCGCGCCGGCCAGGGGGGATAATCATGACACGGCACCCTGAGTCCGGTGCGGGCGAGGCCGAACGCTTGCTGGCCTGCTACGAGGCCCTGCTGGAGCGCTCCACGCGGATGCTGGCCAAGGCCCGGGATGAGGCCTGGGAGGCCCTGATCGAGGAGGAGTCGCATTATGTGCTGGAAGTGGAGCGACTCGCCCGTGAGGACCAGGGGCAGGCCCTCGATACGGCCCAGCGCGAGCGCAAGGCCAGCCTGCTCGAGCAGATCCTCGAACAGGACATGGAGGTGCGCCGACACCTGGTGGCGCGACGCGACGAACTGGGCGAGCTGATCGGTAGCTCCCGCCGCAAGCGGGACCTGGAGCGCGCCTACCGTCATCCCGAAAGCGCCGTGATCGAGGCCTGGAAGCGCTTTCCCGAAGGCACCCCGTGAGCGGCATCACCCCCATCCTCGACACCCTCCTGCATCAGGTGCTGGGCAAGCGGGTGGACCATGCGCCGCCCCGGGACCTCAACGAGCCGGTGCGGCCCCTCAATGCCGCCGATGCCACCCGGGCCCTGCACAGCGACTCCCGACTGGATGGGCGCCGTCCGCCGATTGCCGATCTGGCGCCGACGGCGCAACGTGGCGAGGGGCGTCCGGTGGCGCCCCAGGCGGCGACGCCGCCCGCCGCGGGCTCCTTCCAGACCCACTTCAGCCCCACCGCCCGTACCATCGCCGACCTCTTGATCAGGTTTCCGGCGCCGCCCTCGGCGGTGCGTCCCCCGGCTCCCTTGGTACCCGAGGGGCAGGCGCCTGGGGGAGAGGCCCTGGCCCAGCGTCTGGAGGGCAGCATCCGCCATAGCGGCCTCTTCCATGAATCCCACCTGGCACGCTGGTACCGCGGCGAGCTGCCCCGGGCCGCCCTGGCCCAGGAGCCCCAGCAGTGGCGGACCCTGAGCTTTCGCCCCGCGGAGGCGCCTCCCCCCCTGGCCCCCTGGCGCCCCTCACCCGCGGCGCCACCGAGCCTGGGGAGTGGCGCAGAGCGGGGCGCGACGACACCGACCGCCGCCTCGCCGCCTGCCGTGACTCCGCCCTTTCTCCCGCCCTCGGCCCCTCGCCTGGCCGGTGCCGAGCCCCAGGCCCTGAGCCAGGGGCGCGCCCCCCTGGTTCCGGCCTCGCCATCCACGGCGCCACCCGACCAGGCCCGGCCCGTGTCGCCCGGCGGCCAGGCGCCGCCTGTGGCCCAGGCCCAACAGGCCGCCGCCCAGGGCGAGGTCGCCGAGCCCGGCGAGGAGCGGCGAGAGCCGTTGGCCGTCCGCACCGGCGAGCCCGTCGCCGAGTCCCTCCAGGGGCTGCTGCGCCATCAGTTGGAGCTGCTGGTCAACCCGGTGGTCCGCTGGGAGGGGGACGTCTGGTCGGGGATCTTCATGGCCCTGATGATCCAACTGCCGGCGGGGCACGAGGAACGGGCCCGCCAGGAAGCGGAAGGCGAGGAGGGGCGGGACGAGACCTGGGCCTCGGAGCTGACCCTGGTGCTGCCCGGACTGGGTGAACTCGCCGTTCGGCTGCACCTGGTGTCGCGGCGCCTCAATCTGACCCTCGACAGCGGCGATGCCGCGGTGGTGGGGCGCCTCGAGGCCGGGCTGCCTCGGTTGGCCGAGCGCCTCGAGGCGCTCGGCTTCGAGGCGCGCCTGGCGGCACGCCATCGGCCGGCCGAGGAGGCCTCCTGATGAGCGATACCCGGCAGCATCGGTGGCGTCGCCAGGCGGTGGCCCTGGCCTATCGTGCTGGAGGAGAGTGACCGATGAGCGATACCCGACAGCATCGGCGGCGTCGCCAGGCGGTGGCCCTGGCTTATCGCGACGGCGACGAGGCGCCCCGGGTGCTGGCCAAGGGCTACGGGGAACTGGCCGAGCGGATCATCGCCGCGGCCCGGGAGAGCGGCCTGCAGGTCCATGACTCGCCGGAACTGGTGGCCTTGCTGATGCAGCTCGACCTGGACGAGCGCATCCCGCCGGCCCTCTACCAGGTGATTGCGGAGTTATTGATCTGGGTCAGGGACGTCGAGCGGGGTGAGGCCCGATAATCCCCTCCCTTCGGTGAGCTTGACCCCACTTTGTGTAGTTTTTTGTATACCGAACGCCCGTCGGGTGTCGCCGATTACCGTCGACAATGGCTTGTTTTTGCAAAGTTCTCGCCCGCAACCAGGACCCGCGCCGGGAGACGGTCAGAGCGACCGTTTATGGGCGTGGCTTGAAAAGCTGTCATAAAAATCTTACAACTCTGTACGATCATGCCTAATAAAAGGCAAGCTGATTGCCACAAGCACAAACATAGCGATTGGCCATAAGAATCGGGGCGTCATCGACGCGACCTCGGAACACTTGGGTATGTAGGGAATCTGTCATAATGCAAATGGATAGTGTTCTGGATGACATCCAGGATCTGAATCTGTCGTATCTGTTGCTGGTGCAACGGCTACTCAGCGAGGATCGCGCCACGGCCATGTTCCGTCTCAAGATGGACGACGCCATGGCGGATCTGATCCTCTCCCTCTCCGGCAAGCAGCTGGGTCGCCTGGCGCGTACCAACCAGTTGCTCTGTCGCCTCAATTTCGACAACGTCACCCAACTGGAGCGGCTCACCAGCAATCCCCGCGACCAGGGGCTGGGCTCTTCCCATGCGGCCCTGCTGATGTCGGCCATCGGGGCCGGCGCCGCCTCCATCGACACGAGGGGGTGAGCCGTGACTGACAAGAGTCTGGTCAAGGAGATGCACCAGGTGCAGCTCGCCATCGAGCTGATCGAGCTGGGGGCCCGCCTGCAGGTACTGGAGACCGAGACCGAGCTGAGTCGCAGCCGACTCGTCAAGCTCTACAAGGAGGTGCGCGGCATGTCGCCTCCCAAGGGGATGCTGCCGTTCTCCACCGATTGGTTTATCACCTGGCTGCCGAACATCCATTCGTCGCTGTTCTACAACTTCTACCTGCGGCTCACCGAGGATCATGGCTGTGCCCGCATGGAGGGCTTCGTCAAGGCCTTCCGGCTCTACCTGGAGCAGGTGGCCTTCGATGGTGGCGAGCCGGTGCTGGGGCTGACCCGGGCCTGGACCCTGGTGCGTTTCTTCGAGAGCGAGATGCTCGAGCTCACCGAGTGCACCTGCTGTGGCGGGCGTTTCGTGACCCATGCCCATACCCCGGGGCAGGGCTATGTGTGTGGCATCTGCCAGCCCCCCTCCCGGGCCGGCAAGACCAAGAAGAGCAAGCGCCAGGAGGCCCCGGCGCAAGGCCTTCCCGAGGCCCGCGTGGCGAGTCGTTAGGGCTCTCTTCTCGGCGTGATCGAGGCCCCGCCCCGGTGTTCCGGCGGCGGGGCCTCGTGCATCCTGGCGAGATTTTTTCGTGGGCCGCCTCAAGTCGCCTGCGCGGATGCCGATAACCCGAATGATGCCATCCATGCAGTAGCGAAGGACCCTGGCCGTGCTGATACCCATTGGATTCCTGATCGTGACCCTCTCCGTCTTCGGCGGCTTCGTGCTGGCCGGCGGCAACCTGGGCCCCCTCTACCAGCCCACCGAGATCCTGATGATCTGCGGGGCCGCCGTGGGCGCCTTTATCGCCGCCAACAACGGCAAGGCGATCATGGCGACCCTGCGTACCGCCTCCAAGCTCAAGCGCACCACGCGCTATGACAAGGAGGCCTACATGGAACTGATGGCCCTGCAGTACAAGCTGCTGGCCAAGATGCGCCGGGAAGGCATGCTGGGCATCGAGCGCGACATCGATAATCCCGAGGAGAGCGCCCTGTTCAATGAGCATCCGCGCATCCTCAATGACTCCCTGATCATGGGCTTCCTCACCGACTACCTGCGCCTGATGGTCAGCGGCAGCATGGATCCCCTGGAGCTGGACGAGCTGATGCTCCACGAGATCGAGGCCTTCGAACACGAGGCGAATGTCCCCGCCGATGCCCTGGCCAAGGTGGGCGATGCCCTGCCGGCCTTCGGCATCGTGGCGGCGGTGATGGGGGTGGTAAAGGCCCTGAGCTCCGCCGATGCCGGCGCCGACGAGATGGGCGTCATGATCGCTCACGCCCTGGTGGGCACCTTCCTCGGCATCCTGCTGGCCTACGGCTTCGTCAATCCGTTGGCCCACCGCATCGAGCGCCAGGTGGCCGAGGGCGTCAAGATGCTGCAGTGCGTGCGAGTGACCCTGCTGGCCAGCCTCAACGGCTGTGCCCCCCAGGTGGCGGTGGAGTTCGGCCGCAAGGCGCTGCATAGCGCCGAGCGCCCCAGCTTCATCGAACTGGAGGAACACGTGCGCGCGGCCAAGGGTGGCGCATGAGCGATCAGCGCCGCCCCATCATCATTCGCCGCAAGAAGGTGGTGCATAACCACCATGGCGGCGCCTGGAAGATCGCCCTGGCCGATTTCATGACCGCCCTGATGGCGCTCTTCCTGGTGTTGTGGATCCTCTCCTCATCGAGTCGCGAGGAGCTCGAGGCGGTGGCCGAATACTTTCGCACGCCGCTGACCACCGCCATCGCCGGCGGCGACCGTACCACCTCCAGCGACAGCGCCATTCCCGGTGGCGGCCCCGATCCGGCCCATGCCGAAGGCGAGCGGGCGCGGATCGAGCTGCGCGACCAGAGCCGCAGCGCCGTCGAGCAACAGCGCCTGCGGGACCGCGGTCGTGCCGAGGAGCGGCGTCGCCTGCGCGAGCTGCAACGGCGCATCGAGGCGGCGATCCAGGCCCATCCGGAGCTGCGCCTGCTGCGTGACCAGATGCACCTGGACCTGACCCAGGAGGGGCTGCGCATCCAGTTGGTGGATTCCGAGCGGCGCCCCATGTTCGAGCTGGGCAGCGACCGGGTGGCGCCCTATATGCGCGAGCTGCTGCGCACCATCGCGCCGCTGCTCAACGAACTGCCCAACCGCCTCAGCATCAGTGGCCACACCGATAGCGTGCCCTATGCCGGCGGTTATCGCGGCTACAGCAACTGGGAGCTCTCCAGCGACCGGGCCAATGCCTCCCGGCGCGAGCTGGTGGCCGGTGGCCTGGAGGCGGATCGCCTGCTGCGGGTCGCCGGCCTGGCCGATCGGGTGCCCATGGAGGACACCGAGCCGGAGGATGCGGTCAACCGGCGCATCAGCCTGGTGGTGCTGGACGAATGGAGCGCCGAGCAGGTTCTCTCCCAGGGGCAGGTCGCCGAGACCGGCGAGGCGGCGACGAGGGCGTCGGGCGACGCGCCCTGAGCGTCACCTGAACAGTCGAATCACAAGGCGGGGACAAGCATGGATTTCAGTGATTTCTACGAAACGTTCTTTGAAGAGGCGGAGGAGCTGCTGGCGGACATGGAGCGCCACCTCCTCGAGCTGGACCTCGAGGCGCCCGACCCCGAGCAGCTCAATGCCATCTTCCGGGCGGCCCACTCCATCAAGGGCGGGGCCGGTACCTTCGGCTTCGACGTGCTCCAGCAGACCACTCACCTGTTCGAGAACCTGCTCGATCATACCCGGCGCGGCGAGCTGACCCTGCGCCGCGATATCGTCGATACCTTTCTGGAAACCAAGGATATGTTGAACGATCAGCTGGACGCCTATCGCCAGGGCGCCGAGCCCGACCCGGAGGCCTTCGAGCGCATCTGCAAGGTGCTGCAGCAGATCGCCCTGGACGAGATGGGTCAGGACCTGGAGGGTGGCGCGCCGGCCGGCGGGGCCGCGGCGACATCGGGCTCCGAGCCGCAAGCCGAGCCCGCGGCGGCCCCCGAGCCGGCGCCCCGGGCCGCTGCCGAGGGCGCCAACCTGGTGGTGGCCCTGCTCAAGGTGGGCGACAAGGATCGCGAGCTGCTGATCGAGGAGCTGGGCCACCTGGGCGAGATCAAGGGCCGGGACGGCGATAGCGAGCGCTATGAGGTGAGCCTGGCCACCGCCAGCGACCGCGACGAGATCGAGGCGGTGATGTGCTTTATCGTCGAGCCGGAGCAGCTGGAGATCCGCGAGGTGGGAGCCTCCGATGGCCAGCCCGAGCCGGCACCGGCCCCTCAGGCAGAGACGCCGCAGCCCGAGGCCCCCCGGGTCGAGGCCCCCCAGGTCGAGAGTCCGCCCGCGGCGGCCGTCGAGGCCCCCGCCAAGGCCGTGGCCAAGGCGCCGGGCAAGTCACCCGCGAAGGCCGCCGCCAAGGGCGGCGAGTCCACCTCGATCCGCGTGCCGGTCAACAAGGTGGATCAGATCATCAACCTGGTGGGCGAGCTGATCATCACCCAGTCGATGCTCGACCAGACCGTCAGCGAGCTGGATAACGTCTCCAATAGCGCCCTGGTCAACGGCATGAGCCTGTTGCAGCGCAATGCCCGGGACCTCCAGGAGGCGGTGATGTCGATCCGCATGGTACCCATGGATTATGTGTTCAGCCGCTTCCCGCGGCTGGTCCGCGACCTGGCCAAGAAGCTCGACAAGGACGTGGAGCTGGTCACCGAGGGCGAGTCCACCGAGCTCGACAAGAGCCTCACCGAGCGCATCATCGATCCCCTGACCCACCTGGTGCGCAACAGCCTCGATCACGGCATCGAGTCCCCCGAGGCCCGCGAGGCCGCCGGCAAGCCACCGACCGGTCGCCTGACCCTCTCCGCCCAGCACCAGGGCGGCAATATCCTCATCGAGGTGATCGACGACGGCGCCGGCCTCAACCGCGACAAGCTGCTGGCCAAGGCCCGCGAGAACGGCCTCTCGGTCTCCGACGCCATGAGCGACGATGAGGTCTGGCAACTGATCTTCGCCCCGGGCTTCTCCACCGCCAAGGAGGTCAGCGATGTCTCCGGCCGCGGCGTCGGCATGGACGTGGTCAAGCGCAACATCCAGGAAATGGGCGGCCATGTGGAGATCCTCTCGCGGCCAGGGCAGGGCACCACCACCCGTATCGTGCTGCCGCTGACCCTGGCGATCCTCGATGGCATGTCCATCAAGGTTGGCGAGGAGGTCTTTATCCTGCCGCTGTCGGCGGTACTGGAGTCGCTGCAGCCGCGCCAGGAGGACCTCTACGCCATGGCCGGCGACGACGTGGTGCTCAAGGTGCGCGACGAATACCTGCCGGTGGTGGCGGTGCACCAGGCCCTGGACGTGGGCGGCGCCTGCACCGAGCCGACCCGCTGCATCGCGGTGATCGTCCAGGGCGAGGGGCGCCGCTATGCCCTGCTGGTGGATGACCTGCTCGGCCAGCAGCAGGTGGTGGTCAAGAACCTGGAGACCAATTACCGCAAGGTGCCCGGCGTCTCCGCCGCCACCATCCTCGGCGACGGCAGTGTCGCCCTGATTCTCGATATCGCCGGCCTGCATCGCCTCAATCAGGGCAAGCAGCAGGCCGCCCATGACCAGCGTCGGCAAGCGCCGACCCCTTACCTGCCCCAGCCCGAGAAGGAGGTTGAGCCCTCATGAGCGAGATGAATGTGGCCAGTGTGGCCGCCGTGGACGCCGATAGCCGTGAATTCCTGGTCTTCTCCCTGGGAGAGGAGGAGTACGCCATCGATATCCTCAAGGTGCAGGAGATCCGTGGCTACGAGAACGTCACCCGCATCGCCAACGCCCCCGACTTCATCAAGGGCGTCACCAACCTGCGCGGGGTGATCGTGCCCATCGTCGACCTGCGCATCAAGTTCCACCTGGACAAGGTGGAGTACGGCGGCCAGACGGTGGTGATCGTGGTCAATGTCGGCCCGCGGGTGGTGGGCATCGTGGTGGATGGCGTCTCCGACGTCATGACCCTGACCCCGGAGCAGATCAAGCCGGCCCCGGAGTTCGGCGTGACCCTATCCTCCGACTACCTGAGCGGCCTGGGCAGCCTGGAGGATCGCATGCTGGTGCTGGTGGATATCGACAAGCTGCTGACCAGCGAGGAGATGGCGCTGGTGGAGAGCGTTGGCGAATAACGGGGGGAGATAACAACAACGACCCTGATTCGCGCCGCGGCTGGCCGCGGCGAAACGCTCAACAATCCCCGCCGCTGGCGGGGTCAGGTAACGCAAGGGGTAGTCGTGAAGCTTCTCGATAATATGACCGTGAGGGTCAGTTGGACCCTGGTGCTGGCCACCTTCAGTGCCCTGCTGCTGCTGCTCAGCGGCCTGGGCCTCTATGCCGTCAATCACAGCCAGCGGGAGCTGGCGGCCTTCAGCGCCGTCAACGTGGATCAGCAGGCCACCCTCAACCGCGCCAACTCGATGATGCTGGCCACCCGTATCGCCATGGAGAACACCCAGGCGCGCCTCCTCGAGGCGGGCGGTGGCACCGAGCGCCGCCAGGCGCAACAGGCGGCCGCCGAGCTGGGCGAGCGCCTGGACACCATCGAAGGCGTCTTCGCGGAGTTCCAGGTCCTGCCCGCCCAGCCGGAGAACGAGGCGCTGATTCCGCCCATCGGCGCCAGCGTCGAGGCGCTCTTCGCCCAGGCCCTCTACCCTCAGCAGCGGGCCCTGGCCGAGGGCGATGTCGAGCGTTTCCAGGCCCTGCGCGAGACCGCCGATCGCCTCAACGCCCAGTTCTATGCCGATGCGGTGAACTTCTTCCACACCGTGGAGGCCGAGGGCACCCAGCGCTACGAGAACTTCTTCAGCGTCGCCAATGCGGTCAAGCTGGCCATCATCCTGGTGCTGCTGGTGGCCGCTGCCATCGTGGTGGGGGTGTTGTGGGGCGTCACCGTCAACGTGATTCGTCCCCTGGGCCGGGCCGTCGACCACTGCGAGCGCATCGCCGAGGGGGATCTCTCCGCGGCCATCGAGCGTCGCGGCAACAACGAGATCGGTCGCCTCTATGGTGCCCTGGCGCAGATGCAGGACGGCCTGTCGCGCACCGTGAGCCGGGTTCGCCAGGGCAGTCAGTCGATCTATGGCGGCACCCAGGAGATCGCCAGCGGCAACCAGGACCTCTCGGCGCGCACCGAGCAGCAGGCCGCCTCCCTGGCGGAGACCGCCTCGAGCATGGAAGAGCTCACCTCCACCGTGGAGCAGAACGCCGACAATGCCCGCCAGGCCAGTCGCCTGGCCGAGGAGGCCTCCCAGACCGCCGGTCATGGCGGCGAGGTGGTGGGCCAGGTGGTGGAGACCATGCGCGAGATCAGCGACAGCTCGCGGCAGGTCACCGAGATCATCGGCCTGATCGACTCCATCGCCTTCCAGACCAATATCCTGGCGCTGAACGCCTCGGTGGAGGCGGCCCGGGCCGGCGAGCAGGGCCGCGGCTTCGCGGTGGTGGCCGGCGAGGTACGCAACCTGGCCAGCCGCAGCGGCGAGGCGGCTCGTCAGATCCGCGAGCTGATCGATGCCTCGGTGGCCAAGGTGGACGCCGGCTCTTCGCTGGTCGATCGCGCCGGCCAGACCATGGGCGAGATCGTCCAGGCGGTGCAGAAGGTCAGCGACATCATGGACGAGATCGCCTCGGCCTCCCAGGAGCAGAGCCACGGCATCCTCCAGGTCAACCAGGCGGTGACCCAGATGGATCAGGTGACCCAGCAGAACGCCACCCTGGTGCAGCAGGCCGCCTCCGCGGCGGGGGCCCTGGAGGAAGAGGCGGCGCGGCTGCGTGAGGCGGTCTCCCGGTTCCGGGTCGATGACCAGGCCGGCGACGACCTGGCCCGCTGGCTGCCCGACCTGGGGGGCCAGAAGCGCCCGGCGGCGAGCGCGCCGGGCGCCAGGCCGCCGCTGGCGAGTACCGCGAACCACCCAGACAACGGCTGGGAAAATTTCTAACAACCAAAAAACACGACCTGGCGCCTCTCCGGGGGGCGCCTCGCAGGGAGCCACGATATGCGTAATAACCAGCCGGTGACCCGTCGCGAATACGAACTCGACGAACACACCTTCCTGATCTCGCGCACCGACCTCAAGGGGCGCATCACCTACGCCAACCCGGCCTTTATCGAGGTGAGCGGGTTCACCGCCGAGGAGCTGATCGGCGCGCCCCATAACCTGGTGCGCCACCCGGAGATGCCGGAGGCGGCCTTCGCCAACCTCTGGGAGACTCTCGCGGAGGGCGAGACCTGGGTCGGGGTGGTCAAGAATCGCCGCAAGTGCGGTGACTTCTACTGGGTGCATGCCAGCGTCACCCCCATCATCGAGAACGGCGAGACGGTGGGTTACGCCTCGGTACGTGTCAAGCCGAGCCGCGAGGAGGTGGCCCAGGCCGAGGCGGCCTATCGGGAGCTTCGCGAGGGGCGCGGCAAGCACCTGACCCTGCATCGCGGCCGGCTGCGCCGTCGCGGGGTGTTGGCCAAGCTCAAGCGGGTCAACCTGGGCTCCATGCGTGCCCGCATCACCGGCATGGTGGCGATCTCCATGGTACTGCTGCTGGGCAGTGGCTTGCTGGGCCTGTATGGCCTGCAGGCCTCCGGCGAGCGGCTGCAGACCCTCAACCGTGACGGTCTCCAGGACGTGGCGCGGCTGCAGCAGATCGATCGCCTGATCACCGCCGGCTACGAGTCCCTGCTGACCACCAACCAGATGGAGCTGGTGCAGAATGCCGATCGCCTGGTCGAAGAACTGGGCGGGGTGGCCGAGCGTCTGGAAGGCATCTGGGGCGAGTTCCGCGCCCGGGAGGCCAACCATAACGCCCGGGCCGACGCCTTCGATGAGGGCCTGAGCGCCTATGTCACCGACGGCATCCTGGAGATGGTCCAGGTGCTCTCCTCGGAGGACGCCTTCGAGATTTTCACCGGCGCCCAGCAGCGCCGCGACAACCTGCGGTCCAGCGGTCGCGAGCTCTCCGCCCAGGTCAATGGCCTGATCGACGACAAGCAGGCCGCCGCCCTGGCGATGGCCGAGGAGGCCGAGGCCGGCAAGGGACAGATGATGGTGGCCCAGTTGGCCATGCTGATCGCCGGCCTGGTGCTGCTGGTGGGGCTGGGCACCCTGGTGGTACGCAGCATGGCCCGCGCGCTCAAGGACTCCACCGCCTTCACCCTGCAGATGGCCGCCGGCAATCTGGGGGCCAGCATGCCGTCGCGGCGCCGCGACGAGATCGGTCGCCTGATGAGCGCCCTGGATATCATGCGCAAGAGCCTCGGCAGCATCGTCGGCGACGTCAATCGCGGCGTCTCCGTGGTGACCCCGGCGGCGCGGGATATCGCCCAGGGCAACGAGGACCTCTCCTCGCGCACCGAGCAGCAGGCCGCTTCCCTGCAGCAGACCGCCTCGAGCATGGAGGAGATGACCACCACGGTGCAGCAGAACGCCGACAATGCCCGCCAGGCCAGCGGCCTGGCGGTGGACAACGCCACCCAGGTGGGTCAGGCCGGCGAACTGATGGGCCAGGTGGTGGAGACCATGGGACGCATCACCGAGCAGTCCCGCAAGATGACCGAGATCATCGACGTCATCGACTCCATCGCCTTCCAGACCAATATCCTGGCGCTCAACGCCTCGGTGGAGGCGGCCCGGGCCGGCGAGCAGGGCCGCGGCTTCGCGGTGGTGGCCGGCGAGGTGCGCAACCTGGCCAGCCGCTCCGCCAACGCCGCCGGCGAGATCCGCCAGCTGATCGACGGCTCGGCCAAGGAGATCAGCAGCGGCGCCGGCCTGGTGCAGCGCGCCGAGGGGGCCATCGAGGAGGTGGTGGCCGCGGCGACACGGGTCAACGACATCATGGGCGAGATCTCCTCGGCCTCCGAGGAGCAGAGCTCGGGGATCAACCAGATCAACCAGGCCATCAGCCAGATGGACGACGTCACCCAGCAGAACGCCTCCCTGGTGCAGCAGTCCGCGGCCGCGGCCTCGAGCCTTGAGCATCAGGCCCTGCAACTGGCCAATGCGGTGGCCGCCTTCCGCCTGGCCGGCAGCGGCGTCGAGGAGATCCAGGCCGCCAAGGCGGCCCTGGCCCGGGAACAGCGCCGCGGCGAGCAAGGCGAGCGACGCCTGGCCCGAGTCGAACCGCGTGCCGAGCAGGACGACGACGGCGGGGCGCGTCATCCGGCCCTGGCATCCCGTAGGGATGCCGCCACCGAGGAGTGGGAAGCATTTTGAACGGAATCTCGTCCTGGGAGAGCGCCGGCCAGCCGGCCGGCGCCCTCGAGAAGGACCTCGAGCTGACCGAGTCCGACTTCGCGCGGATCCGCGAACTGATCTATCAGCGTGCCGGTATCGTCCTGGCGGAGCACAAGCGGGAGATGGTCTATAGCCGGCTGGCCAAGCGCCTGCGCCACCATGGCCTGACGCGCTTCGGCGATTACCTGGCGCGCCTCGAGCGTCAGCCCCAGGCCAAGGAGTGGGAGGCCTTCACCAACGCCTTGACCACCAACCTCACCGCCTTCTTCCGCGAGGCGCACCACTTTCCGCTGCTGGCGGAGCAGGTGCGCGACCGCCCCGGGCCGATCCGGGTGTGGTGCGCGGCGGCCTCCACCGGCGAGGAGCCCTACTCCATCGCCATGACCCTGACGGAGGCGCTGGGCTCCCGGGCGTCGCAGGCCGAGGTGATCGCCACCGATATCGATACCGATGCCCTGGCCCGGGCGCGGGCCGGCATCTATCCCATGGAGCAGGTGCGCAAGCTCGACGAGGCGCGCATCAAGCGCTTCTTCCTGCGCGGCAATGGCCGCCATGCGGGCATGGCCAAGGTGCGCCCGGAGCTGGCCGACCGGGTCCACTTCGAGTCGCTCAACCTGCTCGCCCCCGGCTGGTCGGTAACGGGCCCCTTCGATGCGATCTTCTGCCGCAACGTGATGATCTACTTCGACAAGGCGACCCAGGCGCGGATCCTCGAGCGCTTCGCCCCGCTGCTCAAGCCGGACGGGCTGCTGTTCGCCGGCCACTCGGAGAATTTCTCCTATATCAGCGAAGCCTTCCGCCTGCGCGGCCAGACCGTCTATATCAAGGCGCCCCGCTAAAGTCGCCGAGGCCTCGGCCGATATCCCCAGTTGAACGTCACGTTGGGCGCCTGACGCCCCAGCCAAGGAGGACTGCCTTGAGTGCAGCCAAGATCAAGGTGCTGTGCGTCGATGATTCGGCGCTGATCCGTGAGCTCCTCACCGAGATCATCAATCACCAGCCCGACATGGAAGTGGTGGCCGTGGCCCCCAACCCCCTGGTGGCCCGGGATCTGATCAAGCAGCACAACCCGGATGTCCTGACCCTGGACGTGGAGATGCCGCGCATGGACGGCCTCGACTTCCTGGAGCGTCTGATGCGCCTGAGGCCCATGCCGGTGCTGATGGTCTCGTCGCTGACCCAGGCCGGCTCCGAGATCACCCTGCGTGCCCTGGAGCTGGGCGCCCTGGACTTCGTCGCCAAGCCGCAGATGGGCATCCGCCAGAACATGCTCGAGTATGGCGAGGAGATCGCCGAGAAGCTGCGCGCGGCGGCCCGCTCGCGCCCCCGCCAGGCGCGCCGCGACGCCTCGGCGCCGCGCCCGGCGGCCCTCAAGGCGCCGCTGGTGTCCAGCGAGAAGCTGCTGATCATCGGCGCCTCCACCGGCGGCACCGAGGCGATTCGTCAGGTGCTGGAGCCCTTGCCGGCCAATGCCCCGGCGATCCTGATCGCCCAGCATATGCCCGGCGGCTTTACCCGCTCCTTCGCCGAGCGCCTCGATCGCCTGTGCCGCATCCGCGTCAAGGAGGCCGAGGATGGCGAGCGCATCCTGCCGGGGCACGCCTATATCGCCCCGGGGGACGCCCACCTGCAACTGGCCCGCAGCGGCGCCAACTATGTGGTGCACCTGGATGGCGGCCCGCCGGTCAATCGCCATCGCCCCTCGGTGGATGTGCTGTTCCATTCCGCCGCCCAGCAGGCCGGTCGCAACGCCATCGGCGCCCTGCTCACCGGCATGGGCAAGGACGGCGCCCAGGGGCTGCTGGAGATGCGCCAGGCCGGGGCGGTGACCCTGGCCCAGGACGAGGCCAGCTGCGTGGTCTTCGGCATGCCCCGGGAGGCGATCGCCATCGGCGGCGCCGCCGAGGTGGTGAGCCTGGACGAGATGGCGCCCCGGCTGATGGCCCTGGTGGCCGCCTCCGGGCGCGCCCAGCGGGTCTGAGTGGACGACGCATGGGAGCCGCCGGCTCCCGCAACGATGATCGAGAGGCCTAGCGATGACACGACTAATGCGCAGTATCAGCATTCATGCCGCCATGGTGGCGGTACTGAGCTGCTTCGCGCTCTCTATCGGCGCCGTGGCGGCCATGGGCGTGCTGGTGGATCGCCATGCCGATCATACCCTGCACACCCTCAACCTGATCAGCGCCGAGCAGCTCAACGAGGTCAACCGTGCCGAGTCGCTGCTCAATGCGGCGCGGGTCAACCTGGAGGGCGCCTCCAACAGCATCATGCTGGGGCGCATGGACGAGGCCAACCGCGCCATGTCCCTGGCCGGCGACCTGCTGAGCCGCGCCGAGGAACGCTTCGAGCGCTTCGCGGCGGTCCCCAAGACCGAGCAGGGCCGGGCCCTGGCCGGCGAACTGGAGCGTGACTTCGCCGCCGTGCTGGCATTGACTCGGCGCCAGCATGCCGCCCTGGAGGCGCTCGATACCCCCAGCTTCAATGCCCTGCGCGGCGAGCTGGTGGCTCCCAGCCAGACGCTTGCCGAGAGCTCGACGGCCTTTATCCGCTATGGCTTCGGGCGCAGCGAGGCGCTGATGGCCGACTATAACGCCAGCGCGAGCCGCTTCGCCTGGATCGGCGCCCTGGTGCTGCTGGTGACGGTGATGCTGCTGGGCCTGCTCTACCTGAGCCTGCGCCGGATCGTGATTCGCCCCCTGGGCCAGGCGGTGGAGAGCCTCAGGCGTATCGCCAAGGCGGACCTCTCCCAGGAGATCCGGGTCCTCAGCCGCAACGAGATCGGCCAGCTGTTCGCCGCCATGCGCGAGATGCAGCAGGGCCTGGCCCGCACCGTGGGCACGGTACGCGACAGCAGTGCCGCCATCCATGGCGGCACCCGCGAGATCGCCAGCGGCAACGCCGACCTCTCCTCGCGCACCGAGCAGCAGGCCGCCTCCCTGGAGGAGACCGCCTCGAGCATGGAGGAGCTCACCGCCACGGTGAAGCAGAACGCCGACAACGCCCGCCAGGCCAGCGGCCTGGCCCGGGAGGCCTCCACCACCGCCGAGCGCGGCGGCGAGGTGGTGCAGCGGGTGGTGACCACCATGCATGGCATCGCCGACAGCTCCCAGAAGGTATCGGACATCACCGGGGTGATCGACTCCATCGCCTTCCAGACCAATATCCTGGCGCTCAACGCCTCGGTGGAGGCGGCCCGGGCCGGCGAGCAGGGCCGCGGCTTCGCGGTGGTGGCCGGCGAGGTACGCAACCTGGCCAGCCGCAGCGCGGATGCGGCCAAGGAGATCAAGGCGCTGATCGACGGCTCGGTGGTTCAGGTTCAGCAGGGCTCCAGCCTGGTGGAGCAGGCCGGCGCCACCATGCAGGAGGTGGTGGCGGCGGTGAAGCGCGTCACCGATATCATGGACGAGATCTCGGCGGCCTCCCAGGAGCAGAGCGACGGCATCGAGCAGGTCGGCCAGGCGGTCAGCCAGATGGACGAGGTGACCCAGCAGAACGCCTCCCTGGTGCAGCAGGCCGCCGCCGCCGCCGCCTCCCTGGAGGATCAGGCCTCGCGGCTGGAGCGGGCGGTGGCCCTGTTCCGCCTGGCCCAGGGCGACGCCGCCGGGCCGGCACCCCGGACCGAGCGGGCCACTCCGGCACCCGGCGCCGCCCGCTCGCTGCCGGCCCGCTCCGGCCCCCAGCATCAGAAGGCCCTGGCCGAGGACGACTGGGAAGAATTCTGACCCCGGCGGCCGGGCCGCCGGGGCAATGAAAAAGCGCAGTAGTGTTCCCTGACGATCGGTTCGCCGGTCGCCATCGATCGATAGCCAAGCAGTAACGAGGAAAGGTAATGGCCGACAAGAATATGAGCATTTTGGTGGTCGACGACTTCCCCACCATGCGCCGCATCGTGCGTAGCCTGCTCAAGGAATTGGGCTTCACCAACGTGGACGAGGCCGAGGATGGCCAGGACGCCCTGAGCAAGCTGCGCGGCGGCGGCTTCGAGTTCGTCGTCTCCGACTGGAACATGCCCAATATGGATGGCCTGGAGATGCTCAAGCAGATCCGCGCCGATGATGCCCTCAAGTCCCTGCCGGTGCTGATGGTCACCGCCGAGGCCAAGAAGGAGAACATCATCGCCGCCGCCCAGGCCGGCGCCAATGGCTACGTGGTCAAGCCGTTCACCTCGGCGACCCTGGAAGAGAAGCTCAACAAGATCTTCGAGAAGCTGGGCAAGTAACGAGACCGGGGCGATATCCCCCATAGGAGATGCGAATGAGCGGTGAGGCTTCCCAAGGGTCGGCCCAGCAGGGTGCTCCCGATGAACTGATTCAGCGCATCGGCTCTCTGACCCGCATGCTGCGGGACAGCATGCGGGAACTGGGGCTCGACAAGGAGATCGAAAAGGCCGCCGAGGCGATTCCCGACGCCCGGGACCGCCTCAACTACGTGGCCAATATGACCGAGCAGGCCGCGGACCGGGCGCTGAACGCCATCGACCGGGCCCAGCCCCTGCAGGACCAGTTGGGCAGCGAGGCCGAGGCCCTGGACAAGCGCTGGGCCGAGTGGTTCGAGAGCCCCATGGAGCTCGATCAGGCCAAGGCGCTGGTGCGCGAGACGCGCCACTACCTGGGCGCGGTGCCGGAGGTGACCCAGGCCACCAACAAGGAGCTCCTCGAGATCATGATGGCCCAGGACTTCCAGGACCTGACCGGCCAGGTCATCAAGAAGATGATGGACGTGATCCGCGAGATCGAGCACCAGCTGGTCCAGGTGCTGCTGGACACGGTGCCGGATGGCGAGGAGCGCGAGGCGATGCAGCGGCGCGCCGCCGGCCAGTGGGAGGCCGACGCCAAGAAGCGCGAGGAATCGCTGCTCAACGGGCCCCAGATCAAGCCGGAGGGCACCGATATCGTCACCAGCCAGGACCAGGTGGACGACCTGCTCGACGAACTGGGCTTCTAACTCCCTTCCATTCGTTCCCCAGAAAGCGCGGTAGTCGTGGATAAGGCCACGATTGACCGCGCTTTTTGGCGTATCGCCCCTTTCCCCCCTTGCCCACAATGGGGCCCGGGCAGTGGAGCTGTCCGTGAGCAACGGGGCGGGCCATGGCCGAGGGCAGCAGCGACGACCAGGAAAAGACCGAAGAGGCGACGCCACGACGCCGGGAGAAGTCCCGGGAGGAGGGGCAGGTCGCCCGTTCCCGCGAGCTCACCACCTTTATGTTGCTGCTGGCGGGGGTGATCGGTTTCTGGACCCTGGGCGAGATGCTCTACGGCCAGCTCGGCCTGGTGATGGAGCAGGCCTTCCTCTTCGAGCGACGCCACGCCTTCGAAACCATGCCGATGCTCAGCCATGCCTGGACCCTGGGCGAACGCACCCTGCTGGCGCTGCTGCCGCTCTTCCTGCTGCTGACCGTGGTGGCCCTGGTGGCGCCGGCGCTGCTCGGTGGCTGGCTGATCTCCGCCAAGTCTCTCAAGCCCCAGCTCAGCAAACTCAACCTCTTCAAGGGGCTCAAGCGCATCTTCGGCGTCCAGGCCCTGGTGGAGCTGGCCAAGGCGATCGCCAAGTCGCTGCTGGTGGGCGGCGTGGCGGTGGCCTTCCTGTGGAGCACCAAGGGGCAGTTCCTGGCGCTGATGGACCAGCCGATCCAGCAGGCCCTGGCCAGCGCCCTGCGCCTGGCGGCGATGGCCGCGGGATTGATCGTGCTGACGCTGCTGGTGGTGATCCTGATCGACGTGCCCTACCAGCTATGGAGCCATGCCAAGAAGCTGCGCATGTCCAAGGAAGAGGTCAAGCGCGAGCACAAGGAGTCGGAGGGCGATCCCCAGGTCAAGGCGCGGATTCGTCAGCAGCAGCAGGCGATGGCCCGGGGCCGCATGATGAGCGAGGTGCCCCAGGCCGATGTGATCGTCACCAACCCCAGCCACTACGCGGTGGCGCTGCGCTATGAGGAGGGCGGCATGGGGGCGCCCCGGGTGGTGGCCAAGGGCGTCGATGCGGTGGCGCAGCGCATTCGCGAACTGGGTGATGAGCATCGCATACCGCGCCTGGAGGCGCCGCCCCTGGCCCGGGCCCTCTACCGCCATGTGGATCTCGAGGCCGAGATCCCGGTGGCGCTGTATACCGCGGTGGCCGAGGTGATGGCCTGGGCCTTCAACCTCAAGCGGGCCGATGCCAGCGGCGAGCCGGCGCCGCCGCGCCCCACCGACCTGCCGGTGCCGGATGAACTGGCCGTCCCCCCGGGGTCGCCATCAAGTGAGGAGCCTCGATGAGAGCGCTGAACGATTACCTGGGTCGCTACGACTGGGCGAACAATGTGCAGATGAAGCTGCTGGCGGGGCCCTTGTTGATCCTGCTGGTGATGGCGATGCTGATCCTGCCGTTGCCGCCCTTCGCCCTGGATCTCTTCTTTACCTTCAATATCGCCCTGGCGGTGATGGTGCTGCTGGTCAGCATGTTTACCCGTCAGCCGCTGGATTTCGCCGCCTTCCCCGCGGTGCTGCTGTTTACCACCCTGCTGCGGCTCTCCCTCAACGTGGCCTCCACCCGGGTGATCCTGATGGAGGGGCACCAGGGCGGCGATGCCGCCGGCAAGGTGATCGAGGCCTTCGGTCAGTTCCTGATCGGCGGCAACTTCGCCGTGGGTCTGGTGGTCTTCGCCATCCTGGTGGTGATCAACTTCATGGTCATCACCAAGGGCGCCGGGCGGATCGCCGAAGTGGGCGCACGCTTTATGCTCGATGCCATGCCCGGCAAGCAGATGGCCATCGATGCCGACCTCAATGCCGGCCTGATCGGCGAGGAGGATGCCAGGAAGCGTCGCGCCGAGGTCTCCCAGGAGGCCGACTTCTACGGCTCCATGGACGGGGCCAGCAAGTTCGTGCGCGGCGACGCCATGGCCGGGCTGGTGATCATGGTGGTCAATGTGATCGGCGGCCTGCTGATCGGCATGCTGCAGCACGACATGGCCTTCGCTGACGCCGCCCGCACCTACACCCTGATGACCATCGGCGACGGCCTGGTGGCGCAGATTCCTGCCCTGGTGATCTCCACCGCCGCCGGCGTCACCGTGTCCCGGGTCACCACCGACCAGGACGTGGGCCAGCAGATGATCAGCCAGCTGTTCGTCAACCCCCAGGTGATGATCCTGGCCGCCTGCGTGATGGGCCTGCTGGGCCTGGTGCCGGGCATGCCCAACTTCGTCTTCCTGGTCTTCACCGCCCTGCTGGGCGGCCTGGCCTGGCTGTTGATCAAGCGCCAGCAGGAGGCCCTGGTGCAGCAGGTGGAGAGAGCCCCGCCGCCGGCGCCCCAGGAGGCTCCGGAGGCGAGCTGGGACGATGTGCAATTGGTGGATACCCTGGGGCTCGAGGTGGGGCATCGGCTGATTCCCCTGGTCGACCAGCGCCAGGACGGCGAGCTCTTGGGGCGCATCAAGAGCGTGCGCAAGAAGTTCGCCCAGGAGGTGGGCTTCCTGCCGCCGGTGGTGCATATCCGCGACAACCTGGAGCTGGGCCCCAACACCTATGTGATCACCCTCAAGGGGGTGGAGATCGGTCGCGCCGAGGCCTACCCCGGCAAGTGGCTGGCCATCGATCCGGGCCAGGTCTCGGGCCGGCTCGACGGCACCCCCACCGAGGATCCCGCCTTCGGCCTGCCGGCGGTATGGATCGACGGTGGCCAGCGGGAGCACGCCCAGGTCTACGGCTATACGGTGGTGGATGCCGGTACCGTGGTGGCCACCCACCTCAATCACCTGCTGCATCAACACGCCGCCGAGATGCTCGGCCGCGGCGAGGTGCAGCAGCTGCTCGACAAGCTGGGCGATGAGCACAAGCCGCTGGTGGAGGAGGTGGTGCCCAAGGCGATCAGCCTCACCGTGCTGCAGCGGCTGCTGCAACACCTGCTCGACGAGGAGGTATCGATCCGCGACCTGCGCACCATCCTCGATACCCTGGCCGAGCATGCCCCCCAGCAGCAGGACGTGGGCGAGCTCACCGCCCTGGTGCGGGTCAGCCTGGGGCGGGCCATTACCCAGCAGTGGTTCCCGGGCCAGGATGAGCTGCATGTGATCGGCCTCGACGCCCAGCTGGAGCAGGTGCTGCTGCAGGCGATGAACGGCAGCGGTGCCCTGGAGCCGGGCCTGGCGGAGACCCTGATGACCCAGGCCGAGCAGGCCCTGGAGCGCCAGGAGGCCAAGGGCGAGCCGCCGGTGCTGGTGGTGCAACACGGCCTGCGCCCGGTGCTGGCGCGCTTCCTGCGCCGCCGCCTGCGCCACCTGGTGGTGATGTCCCAGGCCGAGATTCCCGATGATCGCACCCTGAGAGTCACCAGTCTGGTGGGAGGTAATGGATGAGCGTGACCCGCTTCCTGGGCGCCAATGTGCGCGAGGCGATGCGCCGGGTGCGCAGCGCCCTCGGCGATGACGCCCTGATCCTGGCCAATCGGCGCACCGAGGAGGGCGTCGAGATCCTGGCCATGGCGGAGGCCGAGGCGGCCCGGCAAGAGGCCACCGAGCGCCAGGCGCCGAGCCCGAATAACGACGCGGGGCCGGAAACACCGGCGTATCGGCAGCCGGCGACCGAATCGGAGGCGGGCTTTAGCCTGCCCGCCGGACGCAGCCCGGCGAGTTTCGCGCAAGCGCTGGCGGCCCGTCATGGCGTTAGCCTGTCCGAGACGCCGGCAGGGACCGGTGGCTCGCCGGGCTCCGGCGACAATTCCCTTCGGGCCCAAGCGCTGGCGGCCCGTCATGGCGTTAGCCTGTCCGAGACGCCGGCAGGGACCGGTGGCTCGCCGGGCTCCGGCGACGATTCCCTTCGGGCCCAAGCGCTGGCGGCCCGTCATGGCGTTAGCCTGTCCGAGACGCCGGCAGGGACCGGTGGCTCGCCGGGCTCCGGCGACGATTCCCTTCGGGCCCAAGCCCTGGCGGCCCGTCATGGCGTTAGCCTGTCCGAGGATGCGGCGCTCGCCGGCGGTCCGGAAATCAGCCTTGAGACGCCGCCGCCCCGGCCGCTAAGCCGCGCCCGGGCCGCCTATCAAGCGCCCCCGAAGCCGGCCGTCGATCAAGCGGCCCCGAAGCCGGCCGGTTATCCAGCGGCCCCGGCCGCCGGGGACGCCGACCTGCTTCAGTCAGCCGGCCAGGAGGCCGATTTTATCGCCCTGAGTCAGCGCCTGCTGAGCGAGGTGCAGGATATGCGCCAGCTGCTGACCCGGGAGCCGCCGGTCCGGCAGGGGCGCCCCGGCGCCCTCCAGGGCCTGCAGCGCCAACTGGTGGCGGCGGGCTTCGGCCATGCCCTGATCAGCGAGTTGCTGGCCAGCCTGCCCACCGAGCTGGCCCTGGACGACGCCGAGGCCGAGCCGGTGCAGGCCTGGCTCAGGCGTACCCTGGCCGCGCGGCTGACCACTCGGGAGGAGGAGGCGAGCCTGTTCGCCGAGGCCGGGGTGCTGGCCCTGGTGGGGCCCACCGGAGTCGGCAAGACCACCACCACCGCCAAGCTGGCGGCCCGCTATGTGATGCGTCATGGCCCCGAGGGGCTGGCCCTGGTGACCACCGATAGCTACCGCATCGGTGCCCACGAGCAGCTGCGCATCTACGCCGACCTGCTCGGCGTGGAGGTCCACGCCCTGGACGCCGAGACGCCCCTGGAGGGGTTGCTCGAGCGCCTGGCCGACAAGGCCCTGGTGATCATCGATACCGTGGGCATGAGCCAGCGCGACCAGCGCCTGGTGGATCAGGTGGCGCGGCTGCAGCGGGGCGAGCGCCGGGTGCGCCTGATGCTGATGCTCAGCGCCACCAGCCAGGGGGAGACCCTGGAGGAGATCGTCCTCACCTACCACCGCGCCGCCCAGGCGGCGGGGGCACGCCTCGAGGAGGTGATCCTGACCAAGCAGGACGAGGCGGCGCGTCTCGGCCCGCTGCTGGATGCGCTGATTCGCCACGGCCTGCGCCTCAACTTCGTCTGCCATGGTCAGCAGGTGCCCGAGGACATGGCCCGCGCCGATGGCCAGGCCCTGGTGGAGGCGGCACTCGCCACCGCCGAGGCCTCGCCCAGCCAGGGCCGGGTGGCGGCGGAGTTGCCGCGATTGGCCAGCTGGTCCCGGGAGCTGGCCGGCCAGAGCCGCGCCCTCGGCGCCGCCTGGCAGCGCCTGCAGGCCAGCTTGCCCGCTTTCCTGCCCCTGGCCGAGGCCTGGCAGGCCGGCGGCTTGCCCCTGGCCCGGCAAACCGAGGCACTGGAGCGGCTCTGGGCCCAGGAGAGCAAGGCGCCCCAGACGTTGATGCGCTGGGCGCGGCGGCGTCCCCAGGCCCAGGGCTGGCGTCAGCCCGATCTGCGTCTGACCCCCCAGGGACTCGGCCTGGGCCTGCCCAGCCTGCAGCATCGCCAACCCGCCGGCGAGCAGGAACGCCTGGCCTGGGCCGATGGGTTGGGCGTCGGCGCCCACCTGCTGCCCGGGTTGCCCGGCCGCGAGGCCTGGGACTGGTTGGGCGAGCGGGTCCATCCCTGGCTGGCCCAGGCCCAGGCCGGTGCCCGGGTCTGGCACCGGGGCGAGCGCCTGGCGCTGAGCGAGCTGGCGGGGCAGGGCGAGGCCCTGACGCCGCTGCCGTGCCGCCATCGCCAGGGGCCGGCGAGCCTCGAATTGCATCAGCTGCCGGTGGCGGCCTCGCCGGCGGGCAGCCGCCGCCAGGAGGATCGCGCCCTCTGGGCCTGGATCGGCGTGCTCAAGGATGACGCCGGCCGCGCACTCGGGCAGCGCTACTGGCTGTCGCCGGCCTGGCTGGAGTGGGATGCCCTGGGGCTGCTGCGACATCAGTTGGCCCTGGAGTCCCTGGAGCGTCTCACCCGGCGCGCCTGGCAGCAGTTGCCGGAGTCGGGGCTCGAAACCCTGGAGCCCCAACTGCGCCTGACCCTGGCCGCCGGCCTGGCCGGCCTGGCGCTGAGCCTGGAGCAGGGCGAGGCGACCTGGGCCCAGGACCTGCGCGGCGAGCTATTGGCCCTGCAGGGCGGGCGACGCAGCCGTAGCGCCGGCCGGCTACTGGATGGCCTGGTGCAGCTGCTGGCGGCCCGCGAGGCCCTGCGTGGCCTGACCCTGGGACTGGAGGTGGCGTCATGAGCAGCGATCAGGCCCAGGGCCTGCGGCGCTGGGCCGAGGTTCAGGGGGCGTCCGAGGTGGCGGTATCGGCGCGTGCCGATGGCGATCGCGAAACGGCGATCGCCAAGGCGCTGATCGAGATCGCCCTGGAAGAGAAGTCGCCGGTAGAGAAGTCGCCGGTAGAGAAGCCGCCGGTAGAGAAGCCGCCGGCACCGAAGGCACGGGGAGAAGCGTCGCCGGTCGAGGCGGCCCGTACCGGGAGGGCGGCCATGGCGAGGTCGCCCAGGCCCACCCCGTCTCGCCATCTGCGGGTGCTGGGACTCTCCGCCGATGAGTTACCCCGGGCCCGTGGCCTGCTGGCCGCCTGGGCCGCCCGGGGCCGGCGCTGGGTCGGCGCCCCCGACGATTGGCGCCTGGAGTCGGTGACGCCGGCATCGATAGCGGGTCATCCCGCCGGTGGCCACTGGGCGCTCTGGGTGGCGCCCGGCCCCGAGGCCTTCCGCCGCGGCTATCGCCTGCTGATGGCCCTGAGTCGGGTACCCGGGCCGCGGCGCCTGCTGCTGCTCTCGCCGGGGGCGCGCTCCCGGCGGGGACTGCCGGATAACCTCGCCCGGGTGGCCGCCGGCCTGGGCATCGAGCTGCTGGTGATTGCCCCATGAGGCGCTGGCCGGCGGCGCTGCTCGCCCTGCTGATCGCCGGCCAGGCCGCCGCGTCCGGCAGCTGGGTGTCCGAGCCGCCGGCGCTGCGCATCTCGCTGGTCGATCGAGACAGCGTCTCGGCGCCCTTGATCCCCCCGGCGGTGGTCCCCGCCGGCGCCGAGATCATCCGGGTGCGCTGGCGCTTCGAGGCACCGCCGGGGGATTTGCCGGCCCTGCGCCTCTGCCAGGGGAATCGCTGTGTGCCGCTGACGGCTACCCGAGGCATTAGCGAGGCCATGGGCGGGGCCGCCGCGGACCGTCCCCTGCGGCTTCACGGGCGACTGCCCCCGGGGCGGCGCGGGGCCCTGACCCTCGGCGGCATCCAACTGATCATCGACTATCGCTGAGTCGCCGTGATAAGTCGGCCGATCGTCGGCTTTCGTTGAGATCGCCGGAATAACCGATGGAGTCGCCGGCTATTCCCGCCTTTCCGAAGCAAGCGGGCCCCAATAATAGGAGAGAGTCGGTCGGCACCGTCGACCGGATGAGAAGACCTTCCAGTTCGAGGCGAGGCATGTACACGGCACAGGGCAAGATCGATCAGGGTGCGCTCGTCGAGCAGTATCTGCCGGTGGTAAGGCGTCAGGCCCTGGCCCTGCAGGTACGGCTGCCGGCGGGCATCGAGCTGGATGACCTGATTCAGGCGGGCATGATGGGGCTGCTGGACGCCATGGGGCGCTATGACGCCTCGGCGGGGGCCACCTTCACCACCTTCACCACCTTCGCCAGCCAGCGGATTCGCGGCGCCATGATCGACGAGCTGCGCAGCCGCGACTGGCTGCCGCGCAGCGTACGGCGTAACGCCCGGGCCCTGGATGCCAGCATCCGGCGCCTGGAGCAGGAGTTGGGGCGCCCCCCGGAGGAGCGCGAGATCGCCGAGGACCTGGAGATCGGCCTGGAGACCTACCATCAGTTGCTGGGTGACACCAACAACGGCCATCTGCTGCCCTTCGAGGAGCTGGTGGCGGAAGGGCAGGAGCCCAGCGCCGAGGAGGAGGGCGCCTCGCCTTTCCTGGCGCTGCTGGGCGGCGAGCGCCGCGAGCGCCTGGTGGCGGGCATCGAGGCGCTGCCGGAGCGGGAGAAGCTGCTGATGGCGCTGTATTACCAGGAAGAGCTCAACCTCAAGGAGATCGGCGCCGTGCTGGGCGTCACCGAATCCCGGGTCTGCCAGCTGCATAGCCAGGCCATCGGCCGTTTGAGGGCGCGTCTCGCCGAGGAGTAGGTATTGTGCCGCTGGCCTCAGCATCATCGGGCCGCTGGCCCACGATTTCCCTAGACCTCCCGCTGCCTCGGCAGCGGGTTTTTTATGCCGGCCAGAAATGCCGCGGGCCCCGATCGGGGCCCGCGGTGGGAGTTAACGGTCGTTATGGCTTAGTCGGGCCTCGCCGCCCCGGGTCGTCAGCAGGGCGTAATCGAGCAGGATCTCGGCGGACTCCTCCACCTCGGCGCGATCCACCGGGGTGTCCTCCTCCTCTTCCTCCTCGCCGCCCCGGACATCCACCCAGTCCTCCAGCAGATCCAGGCCCAGGGCCTCGCGCCGGGCATTCTCCAGGGCCAGCTGGCGGGCCTCCTGGGCCTCCAGCTCCTGCTGACGCCGTTCCCGGTTGAGGCTGACGCTGGTCTGATGCTCGCGCAACTCCCGGGCCAGCTCCGCCTGATTCTGCAGGTAGATAAAGTTGGGGTGCTCGTCGATGCGTTCGCGGTGGCCGGCGCGCAACGCCTCGATGAAACGCCAGGGCTCGCCGTAGTTGCGGTACTGGACGGCGCGCACCCGATCCCAGGCCAGGGCATTGTCGAGGCTGCTCTCGCCGATCACCTCCGGGTCGATCAGGCTGGGGAAGAGGATATCGGGATCCACGCCACGGTGTTGGGTACTCTCGCCGGAGATACGGTAGAACTTGGCCCGGGTCAGCTTGATCTGGCCATGACTCAGGTCGTTGAGGGTCTGCACCGTGCCCTTGCCGAAGGTGCGGTTACCGAGTACCAGGCCGCGGCCGTAGTCCTGGATGGCGCCGGCGAAGATCTCCGAGGCGGAAGCGGAGAGGCGGTTGACCAGCACCGCCAGGGGGCCGTCATAGAGGCTGCCGCTCTCGGTGTCGCCATAGAGGCTGATACGGCCGCGGGCGTCGCGCACCTGCACCGTGGGGCCCCGATCGATAAACAGGCCGATCAGGGAGTTGGCCTCGTGCAGGGCCCCACCGCCGTTGTTGCGCAGGTCCAGCACGATGCCGTCGACGCCCTCCTCCTTGAGTTCCTGCACCAGGCGGGCCACGTCGCGGGTGGTGCTGCGGTAATCGTTCTCGCCGGCCTGCCAGGCATCGAAGTCCACGTAGAAGGTGGGAATCCTGATCACGCCGATGCGGTGGGGCTCGCCATCGCGGCTCAGCTCGATGATCTCGCGGCTGGCGGCCTGATCCTCCAGGGTCACGGTGTCGCGGGTGATCTCGATGATCCGCGAGCGGGTCATGTCCACCGCCTGGGCCGGTACCACGTCGAGGCGCACCACCGAGCCCTTGGGGCCGCGGATCATGTCCACCACCTCATCCAGGCGCATGCCCACCACATTGATCATCTCGCCGTCGTCGTCATCGCCCTGGCCCACGGCGATAATGCGATCCGCCGGCGCCAACTGGCCGGACTTGTCGGCGGGGCCACCGGGCACCAGGCTGGAGACCTTGACGTACTCGCCCTCGGCCTGCAGCAGGGCACCGATGCCTTCCAGGGAGAGGCGCATCTGGATATCGAAGGACTCACCCTGGCGCGGCGAGAAGTACTCGGTATGGGGATCGATGGTGCCGGTCACCGCCGCCATCAGGAGGCCGAAGACGTCATCGCCGTTGGTCTGACGGATGCGATTGAGCTGCCCTTCGTAGCGCTGGCGCAGGTTGTCGTGCATCTGCTCCTCGTCCTGGCCGGCCAGCAGCTGGGTCAAGGCGGCGTTCTTGAGGCGCTTGCGCCATAGCTCGTCGAGTTCCGTCTCGCTCTGGGCCCAGGGGGCCTCGTCGCGGTCGATTTCCAGGCGATCATCGCTCTCGAAGGTGAAGTCGAGACCCTCGTCGAGGCGTGCCAGGATCCACTCCAGGCGGTGCTCCAGGCGCTCCTGATAGCGCTCGTAGAGGGCATAGATGGCTTCCAGTTCGCCGTCATAGAGCACATCGTCCATGCTCGCCTCGAGATGGCGAAACTCGGCGACGTCGCTCTCCAGCAGGTAGGCACGCTGGGAGTCGAGGATATCGAGGAAGCGCTGGAAGGCCTGGCGGGACCACTGGTTGCCCAGGCTCACGTCGGCGTAATGACTGTAGCGTAGCGATTCGGCGACCTCGGCGGCGGCCTGCCGCTGAGCATCGGAGGGTTCTGGGGTGGCGAGGGTCGAGGCGCTGAATGCCAGGGTCAGCGCCAGGACCGTCAAACGCCGTAGGGCGACAGTCAGGCTCATCAATGAAGCACTCCCGAATTCATGTACACTTCCCATCCTTAGAAGACACGCATGCGGCCGTAGGGTTGCATCGGCCGAAACGGCATTGTAGCAGCCCTTGTCGCCAGACACAGACCCTTCTGCGAGGATCCCCATGCCCCACCTTCCCACCCTCGAGCGCCTGCTGAACTTCCTGCAGCGTTCCCCGACTCCCTGGCATGCGGTCGCCAATATGGCACAGCGCCTGGAGCAGGCCGGCTACCGTCGCCTGGATGAGACGGCCGGCTGGCAACTGAGCCCGGGAGAGAAGGTCTATGTGACCCGCAACGACTCCTCGATCATCGCCCTGCAGCTGCCCCGGGGGCCGCTACACGACCTGCGCATGATCGGTGCGCATACCGACAGCCCCGGCCTGCGACTCAAGCCCAATGCTGCCAAGGTCGCTCACGGCTGGCTGCAACTCGGCGTCGAGGTCTATGGCGGGGCGCTGCTGGCGCCCTGGTTCGACCGCGACCTGGGCCTGGCCGGACGGGTACACCTGCGCCGTGACGACGGGCGCATCCAGGGGGTACTGCTCAACGTGCCACGCCCGGTGGCCATGGTGCCCAGCCTGGCCATCCACCTGGATCGCGAGGCCAACAATGGCCGCAGCATCAATCCCCAGACCGAGATGGCGCCGGTGCTGCTGCAGGGCGGCGAGGCGGCGGACTTCGAGGCGCTGATCAAGCGCTGGCTCTATGAGCAGCATGGCCTGGAGGGGGTGACCCTGCTCGACTTCGAGCTGGCCCTCTACGATACCCAGCCGCCGGCCCGGGTCGGCGTGGAAGGCGAGCTGGTCGCCAGCGCCCGCCTGGATAACCTGCTCTCCTGCTTTATCGGCCTGGAGGCGCTGCTGGCCTCCGACGGTGAGCAGGGCGCCGTGCTGGTGGCCAATGATCACGAAGAGGTGGGCAGCGCCAGCGCCTGTGGCGCCCAGGGGCCCTTCCTGGAAGATGTGCTGCGGCGAGTCAATGCGCAACTGGGGCAGGGAGGCGATGAGGGCTTTATTCGCCTGATCCAGGCCTCCAGGATGATCTCCTGCGACAATGCCCATGCGTTGCACCCCAACTTCGCCGACAAGCACGACGCCGGCCATGGTCCGGCCATCAATGGCGGGCCGGTGATCAAGGTCAATGCCAACCAGCGCTATGCCACCAACAGCGCCACCGCGGCCATGTTCCGCGATCTCTGCCAGGCGGCGGGAGTGCCGGTGCAGACCTTCGTGACCCGCGCCGATATGGGCTGCGGCAGCACCATCGGCCCGATCACCGCCACCGAACTCGGCGTGCCGACCCTGGACGTGGGGGTGCCCCAGTGGGGCATGCACTCGATCCGCGAGACCTGCGGCGTGCGCGACGCCGATCAGCTGATCCGGGTGCTGAGCGGCTTTATCAACCGCCCCGAGCTGGTATAAGCCTTGGCCGGGGGGGGCCCCGGCCTGGGTATGACGTCGATTGACGCCCAAACGAAAACACCCGCCTGGCGAACCAGGCGGGTGTTTTTTCGTGTCTGTGGTGGCTACGCCCTGATTCGAACAGGGGACCCCATCATTATGAGTGATGTGCTCTAACCAGCTGAGCTACGTAGCCAACGGCGCGTATCCTACCCAACAAGGGCCTGATACGTCAACACTTTTTTACCTTACACGTTAAAGCGGAAGTGGATCACATCGCCGTCCTTGACGATATATTCCTTGCCCTCCAGGCGCCACTTGCCGGCATCCTTGGCACCCTGCTCGCCACCCAGGCCGACGTAGTCGTCATAGCCGATCACCTCGGCGCGGATAAAGCCCTTCTGGAAGTCGGTGTGGATCACCCCAGCGGCCTCGGGGGCGGTGGCACCCACCTTGACGGTCCAGGCGCGCACTTCCTTGACCCCGGCGGTGAAGTAGGTCTGCAGGCCGAGCAGCTCGTAGCCGGCGCGGATCACCCGGTCCAGGCCCGGCTCCTCCATGCCCATCTCGTCGAGGAACATGGCCCGCTCCTCGTCGTCCAGCTCGGCGATCTCCGCCTCGATCTGGTTGCATACCGGCACCACCACGGCGCCTTCCTCGGCGGCGATGGCCTGGACCACGTCCAGGTAGGGGTTGGCCTCGAAGCCGTCCTCGTTGACGTTGGCGATATACATGGTGGGTTTCAGCGTCAGGAAGCCGAAGCTCTTGAGCGCCTTCTTCTCGTCCTCGTCGAGGCCTGCGCTTCTCAGCGGCTGGCCCTCGGCCAGGTGGGGCTGGATACGCTCGAGAATCGCCTTGGTGGCGATGGCCTCCTTGTCGCCGCCCTTGGCGACCCGCACCAGGCGCTGGATAGCCCGCTCCACGGTATCCAGGTCGGCCAGGGCCAGCTCCAGGTTGATGGTCTCGATATCGCTGGCGGGATCTACCTGGTTGGCGACGTGGATCACGTTGTCGTTATCGAAGCAACGCACCACATGGGCGATGGCCTGGGTCTCGCGGATATTGGCCAGGAACTGGTTGCCCAGGCCCTCGCCCTTGGAGGCGCCTGCGACCAGGCCGGCGATATCCACGAACTCCATGGTGGTGGGCAGCACCTTCTGGGGTTTGACGATCTCGGCCAGCTTGTCGAGGCGCGGATCGGGCATCGGCACGATACCGACATTGGGCTCGATGGTGCAGAACGGGAAGTTCTCGGCGTCGATGCCGGACTTGGTCAGCGCATTGAAGAGGGTGGACTTGCCCACATTGGGCAGGCCGACGATACCGCAGTTAAAACCCATAGTCTGTTCCTGAGAATGCTGTGCCGAGGGGCGGGGAAAGTTGGCGCCATTGTACGAGATGGGGCGGGTGGCAGCCATAAGCGACAAGGGATAAGGGGCAAGCCACAAGGGGCAAGCTACAAGGAAACCCCTTGTCGCCCGCGGCGCAGGGGGATCGTCCTGCCTGGCAGCTTGCAGCTTGCAGCTTGCAGCTAGGCGCTTTGCGCGGTAAAGCCATGCAGCCGATTCATGGCCCGGGCCCAGTTGCCGGCCAGGGCGTCGGGGAGGGTGGCCTGGATCTCGTCCAGGGCGGCCTCGATGGCCGCCAGCTCGGCCTTGCCGGGGCGTCCCAGCACATAGTTGACCACCTGCTTGGCGTTGCCCGGGTGACCGATGCCGATGCGCAGCCGGTAAAAGGCCTTGTCGTTGCCCAGGGCGCTAATGATATCGCGCAGGCCGTTATGGCCGCCGTGGCCGCCGCCGCTCTTGTAGCGGGCGGTGCCGGGGGCGATATCCAGCTCGTCATGGGCCACCAGCAGCTCGTTCGGGGCAAGCTTGTAGAAATTGCATAGCGCCGCCACGGCGCCGCCGCTGCGGTTCATAAAGGTGGTGGGCTCGAGCAGGTGAACCTCGTGGCCGTCCAGGCGCACCTTGGCGTAATGGCCCAGGAACTTCTTCTCCGGGCGCAGCTCGGTATGGGCGCGGCGGGCCAGGGCCTGGACCAGCCAGGCGCCGGCGTTATGCCGGGTCGCCTCGTAGTCGGGGCCGGGGTTGCCGAGTCCGATGATCGCCTTGATCTGGGGCATGATCGCATCTCCACAAAACAATCAAGCGCCCCGCGGGGCGCTTGATCGAACAGGCGAGGAAGGTGAGAGCCACCTCCCGGCGAGCGACTTACTCGGCGCTCTCTTCGCCGCCTTCTTCACCTTCGGCCTCGTCACCGCCACGCACCTTGGGCTTGGTCAGGCTGACCAGGGCCTGGTCGTGGTCGGCGCCGTGGCTCAGTTCGACCAGGGTCACGCCGGCCGGCAGCTGGAGGTCGGAGAGGTGCAGGATCTGGCCGATCTCGGTCTCGGTGACGTCGATTTCCAGGAAGTCGGGCAGGTCCTTGGGCAGGCAGCTCACTTCCACTTCGTTGGCCAGGACGTGCAGCTCGCCGCCCTGTTCCTTGATGGCCTTGCTCTGCTCTTCGCCGATCACGTGCAGCGGCACCTTGATGGTGATGGCATGGGTGGCGTCGACGCGCAGGAAGTCGGCGTGGGTGACCAGCGGCTTGAAGGGGTGACGCTGCAGGTCACGCACCACCACGGTCTCCTTCTGGCCGGCCACGTCGAGGGTGATCACGGAGGCGAAGAAGGCCTCGTCCTCGATGGCCTTGTAGAAGGCGGACTTCTCGACGGAGATCGCCTGGGGCGCCGCTTCACCACCGTAGATGATGGCGGGCACCTCGAGGTTCGCACGACGCAGGCGGCGGCTCGCACCTTTCCCCAGGTCGTTACGAACGCTGGCAGTCAAAGTGAATTCAGACATTTGGAAAACCTCATGGGTTGGATCGAGAAAGCGTTATCCCCGCGACCAGGCGATAACGCTTTCCAAGGGCCCGGCGGAGCCGGGCGGGCTACCGGCGCCGCGTTCTCAGTGGAACATGGCGCTAACGGATTCTTCGTTGCTGACCCGGCGGATCGCCTCGGCGATCAGCCCGGCCACGCTCAGTTGGCGAATCTTGCCGCTGCGACGGGCGGTCTCGGAGAGGGGGATGGTGTCGCTGACCACCACCTCGTCGAGCACCGAACCGGTGATGTTGTCGACGGCGGGGCCGGAGAGGATCGGGTGAGTGGCGTAGGCCACCACGCGGCGGGCGCCGTGATCCTTGAGGGCCTCGCCGGCCTTGCACAGGGTGCCGGCGGTATCGATCATGTCGTCCACCACCACGCAGGTGCGGCCTTCGATCTCGCCGATGATGTGCATCACCTGGGCCTGGTTGGCCTGGGGGCGACGCTTGTCGATGATGGCGAGATCGGCATTGAGCTGCTTGGCGATGGCCCGGGCGCGGACCACGCCGCCCACGTCGGGGGAGACCACCACCAGGTCATCGTAATTCTGGCGCTCGATGTCGTCGAGCAGGATCGGCGAGCCGTAGACGTTGTCCACCGGCACGTCGAAGAAGCCCTGAATCTGATCCGCGTGCAGGTCCATGGTCATCACCCGGTCGACGCCGGCCTTGACCATCATGTCGGCGACCACCTTGGCGGAGATTGGGACCCGGGCGGAGCGCACCCGGCGATCCTGACGGGCGTAGCCGAAGTAGGGCACCACGGCGGTGATCCGGTGGGCGGAGGCGCGGCGCAGCGCGTCCACCATCAGGATCAGCTCCATCAGGTTGTCGTTGGTGGGGGCGCAGGTGGACTGCAGGATAAAGACGTCCTTGCCGCGCACGTTCTCATTGATCTCGACCGCGATTTCGCCATCGCTGAACTGGCCGACCGTGGCATGACCGAGCCGGTTGTCCAGGCCCTCGGCAATCTTACGGGCGAGTTCGGGATTGGCGTTCCCGGTGAAAACCATCAATTTAGACACGCGCGGCACCTTTGGGAGTCTGGGGGATCTCGTCAGGGATGAGGAGCTTATCGAGCAGTCGGGCGGGAAGAAGTGGCTGGGGTAGCAGGATTCGAACCTGCGCATGGCGATACCAAAAACCGCTGCCTTACCGCTTGGCTATACCCCAGCAATCTTGCCGATCGGCCCACCGCCGACCCGGGTCAGGGCGTCGGTGTCGCTCGTTCTTCCAACACCGTATGGAGAGGCGATCGATTGCATCCCCGCGCCTTGAAGCCCTGCCAGTCGTGGCGGCCAAGTCGGCGCAGAATGCTATCCGCATCCGCCTCGTTCGTCAACCAGGCGAAGAGGCAGGCCCCGGTGCCGGTGAGCCGGGTGGGGGCGAGTCGGCCCAGCCAATCCAGCGCCTCGGCGACCGGCGGATAGAGCTCGCGAACCGTGGTCTCGCAGTCGTTGCGCCAGTGCCCCGGCCCCTCCTGCAGGGCGCGCGCCATGGTAATGGGGGGGGTGTGGCGTGTCAATCGAGGGGCCTGGAAGACCGCCGGGGTGGCCACCGAGACGCCGGGGTGAATGACCACGAACCAGGGCGTGTCGAGTTCCACCGGGGTGAGGCGTTCGCCGATGCCCTCCGCCCAGGCGGCGTGGCCGTGGACGAAGACTGGCACATCGGCGCCCAGTCGCAGGCCCAGCTCGGCGAGCCGCTCCCGGGGCAGGCCCAGGCCCCACAGGCGGTCGAGGCCCAGCAGGGTGGTGGCGGCATCCGAGCTGCCGCCCCCCAGGCCGCCGCCCATCGGTAGGCGCTTCTCCAGGTGGATATCGGCCCCCCGTCGACAGCCGGTCTCGTCCCGAAGCATCCGCGCGGCGCGCAGGATCAGGTTGTCCTCGGCGGCGACCCCGGGCAGGGTCGGGGTCAGGCGCAGCTCGCCGTCGTTGCGGGGCGAGAGGGTCAGGGTGTCGCCGTGGTCGAGGAACTGGAACAGGGTCTGCAGCTCATGGTAGCCGTCGGCGCGGCGCCCGGTGATATGCAGCAGGCGGTTGAGCTTGGCCGGGGCCGGCAGGCGCAGGACGGGAGTCACCGGGCCACCTCCGGGTGCCATTCGTTGACCACCAGGGTGACCCGGAGGCTGTCATAGGTCATCACCAGGCGGCGCGGCAGCCAGAGCCCCTGGGCCCAGGTCCAGTCGCGGTAGTCGATCTCCCAGCCGGCCTGGCGCAGGCGCCGAGGGTAGCCCTGGGCATCGCGCTCCAGTTCATGGCGGCCTGCGGCGGGCAGGCCGCGCACCCAATGATCCAGGGCCGAGACCGGCAGGCTCCAGCCCAGCTGCTCCTGGAGCAGGGCCTCGGGACTCTCGGCCTCGAAGCGTCCCTCGGGGGTGGTCAGGGAGACTCGCCCCTCGCGACCCTCCAGGGTGCTGCGGCCGCTGCCGAAGGGACCGCTGAGCAGCAGGCGATAGTGGAAGGGGGTCTGGCGCCAGTCGAGGTTGGCGCTGGTGGCCTCGTCCGGGGTGCGCAGGCCGACCCGGGCGATCAGCTCCCAGGTCTCGAGGGCCTCGAGGGCCGCGGCCTGGTCGGCCCAGGGGCCGCGCTCGCCGGGCGCCTCGACGGGGGGGGGAGTGGCACAGCCGGCCAGCAGGGCCAGCACCAGCAGGGGGGCGAACAGTCGACTCATGGGGTGTCCCGATCAAGTAGTGAGGGCTGGCGTCGCAGCAGGTCGTCGATCAGTGGGCGCGTCGCGAAGCGTTCCAGGGCCTCGGCGAGGCGGGCGCGGGCCTCGTCGTGGCGGCCCAGGGCCCAGAGCACCTCGATCAGGTGGGCGGCGACCTCCTGGTCCGGCATCCCCGCATAGGCGCGCTCCAGATAGGGCAGGGCGGTGTCGGGGTCGCCCAGGCGATAATGGACCCAGCCCAGGCTGTCGAGGACGGCCGGGTTGTCGGGCTCCAGGGCATGGGCCCGCTCGATCAGCTCGAGGGCCTCGTCGAGGCGGCGATTCTCGTCGGCATAGGTGTAGCCCAGGGCATTCAGGGCCAGGGCATTGTCCGGGTCGCGGCGCAATACCTCGCGCAGGTCGGCCTCCAGGGTGGCGACGTCGCCGGCCTGGTAGGCGCGCATGGCGCGCAGGTAGCGCAGCTCGGCGTCCCCGGGCGTCCCCGCCAGGATCCGCTCCAGCAGGGCATCCGCCTCACTGCTCTGGCCGCGCTCGTCGAGCAGCTCCACTTCCAGGCTGGTGAGCTGGCTGGACTGGCCCGGGTGGCGCCGGCGCTCCTCGGCCAGTAGCGCGCGGGCCTCATCGAAGCGGCCCGCCTCGTCGAGCAGCCGCACCGCCTGGAGGCGGGCCGCCAGGAAGGCGTCACCCGGGGGCACCTGGCGATAATAGAGCAGGGCGTTGTCCACTTCGCCATCGGCGGCGGCGATGCCGCCCAGCAGCAGGTAGGTCACCGGAGGGGTGTCGTCGGCGTCGATCAACGGCAGCAGCAGGCGCCGGGCCGGGGCCGGGGCGTCATGCTCCAGATAGAGGCGGGCCAGGGCCAGGCGCAGCTCCTGATGCTCGTCATGATAGGCCAGCAGGGTCTCGGTCTGGGCCTCGGCGGCCGCCACATTGCCCAGTTGCAGCTCCGCCTGGGCCAGTGCCAGGGTGAAGCGGCTATCGTCCGGGGCCAGGCTGAGGCCGCGGCGTGCCGCGCGGCGTGCCGCGGTGCCATCATGGGCCTCCAGGGCCAGCTGGGCGCGAATCAGCCACAGGGCCGGGTCATCGGGACGCGCCTCGGCGAGGCGCGCCAGGCGGGCCTCGGCGGCCAGTCGCTCGCCGCTGGCGGCTTCCAGCAGGGCGGTGGCCAGGGCCGCGTCATGATGTCGCGGGTGGCCGGCGGGGAGCTCGTCGAGAAAGCCTCGTAGCCGTTCCCGCAGGGGGGGCAGATAGGCATCCTCCTCGATGGCCAGCTCGGCGAAGCCGGCCAGGTCCCCCTGGCCGCCCTGAGCGCTCAGGGCCAGGCGCGCCGCCAGGGCGCCCTCCCAGTCGCCCCGTTGCAGGGCCAGGCTGGCCAGCAGCCGCTGTGGCCCCTCCGCCTCGGGCGCCCGCTCCTGCCAGCGGCGTGCCGCTTCTTCCAGTAGTGCCGTGTCCTCGCTGAAGCGGGCCGCCAGGGCGGCGCGCTCTACCAGGGCGGGGTCGCCATAGCGCTCGGCGGCGCTCAGGTAGCCCTCGGTGGCGCGGCGATAGTCGCCGCGCTGGCCGGCCAGCTCCGCCGTCAGCAGGGTGGCCAGACCCGCGGCGTCCAGGCCATGGGCCACCGGCGGAGCGGAGGCCAGCGGGTCCTCCAGTGGGGGCCCGGGCGGGGCGAAAGGCGTCCCCTGGCAGGCGGCGAGCAGGGCGCTGAGCAACAGGGGCGGCAACAGGCGTGGGGGCATGGTGAGCTCATTCCGTGGAACCTGGCCTCAGCATAACGGCTGAGGAGGGGGTGGCAATAGGGCTATCTTGGTCCCCGCAGTGGGGGCGCCGCGCTTTGGCGGCTGTGGTAGAATGCGCCAGCTTTGGTCGCCGGTGTTCTCCGGCGATAATGATCTCTTGGCGACGCGGCCCTGGCGGTTCGCGACGCGATCGACTCCCGGACTCCTGAGCGAAGACGCAGATCGCATGACCCTCCTGGCACTCGGAATCAATCACAAGACCGCCGCGGTCGAGGTGCGCGAGCAGGTTGCCTTTACGCCCGCCCAGTTGGAACAGGCCCTGGCGGAGCTGCGTACCCTGCCCGGGGTGCGCGAGGCGGCGGTGCTCTCCACCTGCAATCGCACCGAACTCTACTGTGTGACCGAGGCCAGTGGCGAGCAGGCGATCCTCGACTGGCTGGGGCGCTTCCATGGGCTGGCGGTGTCGGACCTGGGGCACTGTGCCTACCACTACCTGGATGGCGAGGCGGCGCGGCACCTGATGCGGGTGGCCGCCGGCCTCGACTCCATGGTGCTGGGGGAGCCGCAGATCCTCGGCCAGCTCAAGGAGGCCTACCAGCTGGCCCGGGAGTATCGTGGCCTGGGCGGTGAGCTGGAGCGGCTCTTCCAGCATACCTTCGCCGTCGCCAAGCAGGTGCGCACCGAGACCGGCATCGGCGAGAACCCGGTGTCGGTGGCTTATGCGGCGGTGAGCCTGGCGAGTCGCATCTTCGATAACTTCGCCAAGGCCGAGGCCCTGTTGATCGGCGCCGGCGAGACCATCGAGCTGGTGGCCCGTCACCTTCGCCAGGCCGGCGTCAAGCGGCTGGTGGTCGCCAACCGTACCCGGGAGCGGGCGGCCCGGGTCGCCGATGCCTTCGACGGCGAGGCGATCGGCCTCGACGAGATCCCCGATGCGCTGATCCGTGCCGACATGGTGATCTCCTCCACGGCGGCGCCGCTGCCGATCCTCGGCAAGGGCATGGTCGAGCGGGCCCTCAAGCAGCGCCGCCACCGCCCGGTCTTTATGGTGGATATCGCCGTGCCCCGGGATATCGAGCCCCAGGTGGGCGAGCTCGCCGATGTCTTCCTCTATACCGTGGATGACCTGCATGAGGTGATCGAGGAGAATCGCCGCCATCGTCAGGTGGCCGCCGACGAGGCGGAGAGCCTGATCGAGCATGGCGTGGGCGCCTGGCTGCACGAGCGCCGGGTGCGCAGCGCCGGCGAGTTGATCCGCCGTTACCGGAGCCATGGCGAGGCGCTGCGCGAGAGCGCCGAGGCCCAGGCCCTGGCCCAACTGGCCCGGGGCGAGGACCCCGAGGCGGTGGTCAAGCGCCTGGCCCGCCAGCTCACCAACAAGTTGATGCATGGTCCCACGCTCAAGCTGCGTGAGGCCTCCGGCGCCGGCCGCCAGGATCTGCTGGCCGCCGCCGAGACCCTGTTACTCTCTCAGGATCCCTGAAGCAACCACAGGACCCTTCATGAAAGCCACACTGCGCCAGCGCCTGGACTCCTTTACCGAGCGTTTCGAAGAGCTCGCGGCCCTGCTCGCCGAACCGGAGGTGATCGCCGATCAGGCGCGCTTCCGCGACTACTCCCGGGAGTATGCCGAGCTGGAGCCGTTGGTGGCCTGCTGGCAAGACTATGTCGGCGTCGAGGCGGATATCGCCGCCGCCGAGACGCTGCTCTCCGATAGCGATGCCGAGATGCGCGAGCTGGCGGAGCTGGAGCAGGCCGAGGGGCGCAGCCGCCTGGAGGCCCTGGAGGTCGAGCTCAAGCGGCTGCTGATTCCCAGGGACCCGGACGACGGGCGCAGCGTCTTCCTGGAGGTGCGCGCCGGCACCGGCGGCGACGAGGCGGCGCTGTTCGCCGGCGATCTGTTCCGCATGTACTCCCGCTATGCCGAGAAGCACGGCTGGAAGGTCGAGGTGGTCAGCGCCAGCCATGGCGAGCAGGGCGGCTACAAGGAGCTGATCTCGCGGGTCAAGGGCGACGGCGTCTATGCCCGCCTCAAGTTCGAGTCCGGCGCCCATCGGGTGCAGCGGGTGCCCGCCACCGAGTCCCAGGGGCGTATCCACACCTCCGCCTGCACCGTGGCGGTGATGCCCGAGGCGGACGCCGTGGGCGACGTGGAGATCAATTCCTCCGAGCTGCGTATCGATACCTACCGCTCCAGCGGGGCCGGCGGCCAGCACGTCAACACCACCGACTCGGCGGTACGCATCACCCACCTGCCCTCCGGGGTCGTGGTGGAGTGCCAGGAGGAGCGCAGCCAGCACAAGAACAAGGCCAAGGCCATGTCGCTGCTGGCCGCGCGCCTCAAGCAGAGCGCCCAGGACAGCCAGCGCCAGCAGCAGGCCGATACCCGTCGCTCCCTGGTGGGCAGCGGCGATCGCAGCGAGCGCATTCGCACCTACAACTTCCCCCAGGGGCGGGTCACCGACCACCGCATCAACCTGACCCTCTACAAGCTGGGGGAGGTGATGACCGGCGAGCTCGATGAGGTGATCGAGCCGCTGCTCCAGGAGCATCAGGCGGAGCAACTGGCGGCCCTGCAGCAGGAGGCGTGATGATCCTCGATGCCCTGCTGGCGCGCGCCGCCCGGCGCCTGACCGAGAGCGGCTCGGCGAGCCCGCGTCTGGATGCCGAGGTACTGCTCTGCCATGTGCTGGGGGTAGAGCGGACCTGGCTCTATACCTGGGGTGACCGGGAGGCGCCGACCTTCGAACGGGCCCGGTTCGAGGCCCTGGTGGCGGCCCGTGCCCAGGGGTGGCCGGTGGCCTATCTGACCGGCGAGCGGGAGTTCTGGGGGCTGCGCCTGGCCACCTCGCCGGCGACCCTGATTCCGCGCCCCGATACCGAGACCCTGGTGGAGGCGGCCCTGGCCCGGGCCGAGGCGCCCCGGGGGCGGCTGCTCGACCTGGGCACCGGCACCGGCGCCATCGCCCTGGCCTTCGCCAGCGAGCGCCCCGGCTGGGCGGTGCTGGGCCTCGACCTCGCTCCCGAGGCGGTGGCCCTGGCGCGCCATAACGCCGCGCGGCTCGGTATCGCCAATGCCGATTTCCGCGAGAGCGACTGGTTCTCGGTCCTGGACGACACCGAGCGCTTCGCGCTGATCGTCGCCAACCCGCCCTATATCGCCGCCGATGACCCCCACCTGGGGCAGGGCGATGTGCGCTTCGAGCCCGCCAGCGCCCTGGTGGCCGACGAGGATGGCCTGGCCGATCTCCAGCATCTGGTGAGCGCGGCCCGCGGCTACCTCGAGCCCGGCGGCTGGCTGCTGCTGGAGCACGGCTATGCCCAGGGGGCGGCGGTACGCCGGGCCCTGGAGAGCGCCGGCTATGCCGCGGTGGCGAGCCTTACCGACCTGGGCGGCCAGGAGCGCCTTAGCCTGGGGCGCCTGGCGATAGCCTGACGCGAGCGAGCCCTCGGCTACAGGGCCCTGGCGGACTGGAGCCCCGGCGTAGACCTATGGTAATACTAGGTTACACCGCAGCTTTTTTTGCCAACAGGAGCTGACTTGCTGGTGAAAAGCGCTATGTATAACTCAATCAGCTAAGATGAATAGGTGCCCCACGCCGGTTGGCTGGCATGACATCTTTTTGTGCTCGGACACTCGCTATAATGAAAGCCAAGACGCGATCCCTGGACCGTATCGATCTCAAGATCCTGCGCTGCCTGCAGGACAACGCCCGTATCTCCTACGTGGACCTGGCCGCCCAGGTGGGGCTCTCCACCACCCCCTGCCTGGAGCGGGTCAAGCGCCTGGAGCGCTCCGGCATCATCCGCGGCTACAAGGCGGTGCTGGACCCCAAGGCCCTCAAGGCCAACCTGCTGGTGTTCGTCGAGATCAGCCTGGAGACCCAGTCGCCGGCGGTCTTCGACGAGTTTCGCCGGGCGGTCAGCAAGCTGCCGCAGATCCAGGAGTGCCACCTGGTCTCCGGCCAGTTCGACTATATCCTCAAGTGCCGTATCCCCGAGATGTCCGCCTATCGCCAGTTGCTCGGCGACGTCGTCCTGACCCTGCCCGGGGTCAAGGAGTCGAAGAGCTATGTGGTGATGGAGGAGGTCAAGGAGGAGTTCTCCCTGCATGTGCCCGATATCGAGCAACTGGAGGGCAAGTGAGGATGCCGCTGACGAGGAGCCTGCCGTGGCGATGAACGACCAGGCGCTGCTGCGCTACAGCCGCCAGATCATGCTGGAGCCCATCGAGATCGCCGGTCAGGAGCGGCTGCTGGCCGGTCACGCCCTGGTGATCGGCGCCGGCGGCCTGGGCTCGCCGGTGGCCCTGTATCTCGCCGCCGCCGGGGTGGGGCGCCTGACCCTGGCCGACGCCGACCTGGTGGAGCTCTCCAACCTGCAGCGCCAGATCGCCCACGGCATGGCGGACCTGGGGCATAACAAGGCGGAGTCCGCCCGGGAGGCGGCGCTGGCCCTCAACCCCGACTGCCGTATCGAGGTGCTCACCGAGCACCTGAGCGGCGAGGCGCTGGCGGCGGCGGTGGCGGCGGCGGACCTGGTGCTCGATTGCACCGACCGTTTCTCCAGTCGCTACGCCATCAACCGCGCCTGCCTGGCGGCGGGCACGCCGCTGATCTCCGGGGCGGCGATCCGCTTCTCCGGCCAGTTGGCGCTCTTCGACCCCCGGGACGCCGAGAGCCCCTGTTACGCCTGCCTCTACCCCCCGGGAGAGCACGGCGAGAGCGACGAGGCGCTGCGCTGCGCCGAGAACGGCGTGGTGGCGCCCCTGGTGGGGCTGATCGGCAGCTTCCAGGCCCTGGAGGCGGTCAAGCTGCTCAGCGGCGCCGGCACCCCCCATCGAGGACTCTCCACCTTCGATGGCCTGAGCGGCGAGTGGCGCCGTTACCGGGTGCCCCGGGATCCCGGTTGTTCCCACTGCGCCGGCCATTAGGCTCCAACCCCTAACCGCTTTCTGCCGTCGTATTCTTTCCTTGGCTCGTGCCCCTGGCTATCTCCTTGCCAGGGGCCCGGGCTATGCTGATTCCTGTGCCCTGCCTCGTCTCCTGGGGCCGCGACGCGTCCTCCCTCCGGGTGGTTAGTGGGCTAATCAGGTATGGGATACTCACCATGCGGGGCGCCGCCGTCTCGGTCCCGTCTCGCTTCCCCGGATGCACGGAATCACTTGACGCCATAACGGTGGCGTTGCCGATGGGTGATCCCTGTTACCTCGCCAATGTTTTCTTTATTTGATTGATATTACTTTGTTTCTTGTTGCTGCTTCGCAGAACGTTAACACCGCAGGGAAGAAAGTCGTTGTTAAATACTTGACATCTTCCCCGGGTCTGGTGCCAGACTAGGAGCCAAGAAAGCGGCAGGGTAAGCCGCGACCCATCCCGGCGATGTGGTTAACTATTTCAACAATAACCCTGATGGCCGCGATGCCATCCTCCGTAAGGAAGGTCTGCATGACCACCGATGCGTCACTCCATGCCGGTCCCCGCTCCTACTATCGCGACAGCGTAGCGGTGGATCTCGCCCCTCGCCCCCCCCTGGATAGCGATACCCGTGCCGATATCTGCGTGATCGGCGGCGGCATCACCGGTTGCTCGGCGGCCCTGCACCTGGCCGAACGCGGCCATTCGGTGGTGCTGCTGGAGGCCAACGAGATCGGCTATGGTGCCTCCGGGCGCAGCGGCGGCCAGATCCTGCCGGGGCTGGGCACCGATATCGCCACCGTGGAGAAGGCCCTGGGCCTGTCGGCCGCCCGGGAGATCTGGGAGATGAGCCGCGAGGCGGTACGCCTCACCGCCGAGCTGGTGGAGCGTCACGCCATCCCCTGCGATCTCAGTTGGGGCTATCTGCACGCCGCGGTGAAGCGTCGTCATATCAAGGAGCTGTGCGAGTTCCGCGATCGCCTGGCCCGGGACTATGACTACCGGGCCCTGAGCTGGCTGGAGGGGGATGCCCTGCGCCAGCATGTGGTCAGCGACGCCTATCCCGGCGCCCTCTACGAGAGCGAGGCCGGTCATCTGCATCCCCTCAACTACACCCTGGGCCTGGCCCGGGCCGCCCAGCGGGCCGGGGTGCGCCTCCACGAGCATAGCGCCGTGCTGGCGGTGGAGGAGGGCGCCCCGGCGCGGGTGCGCACCGCCCATGGCAGCGTCACCGCCGACTTCGTGGTGGTGGCCGGCAATGCCTATCTCGGTGGGCTGATCCCCCGCATGGACGGCCGCATCATGCGCGCCGCCAACTATATGATCGCCACCGCCCCCCTCAGCGAGGAACAGGCCGTCCGGGTGCTGCCCCGCAACGACGCCCTGGCGGATGCCAACTTCGTCCTCGACTACTACCGTCTCAGCGGCGACCGGCGGCTGATCTACGGTGGCCAGGTGAGTTATGACGGCCGCGAACCCAGGGGCCTGGCGGCGCGCATGGATGCCAAGATCGCCCGACTCTTCCCGGCGCTGGCGGGGGTGCCCATCGACTATCGCTGGGGCGGCGACGTGGCCATCACCTTCAATCGCGCCCCGGACTTCGGGCGCCTGGGCACCAACCTCTACTATGCCCAGGGCTACTCCGGCCACGGCATGGCGCTGGCCGGGCTCGCCGGCAAGCTGATGGCCGAGGCCATCGATGGCCAGAGCACCCGCTTCGACGCCTTCGCCGCCATGCCCCATCGCCGCTTCCCCGGCGGCGAGCGGCTGCGCACCCCGTTGCTGGTGCTGGCCACCGCCTTCTACAAGCTGCGCGACCGTCTATAACGAAACCGAGGGCGGCGGAATTCTCCGCCGACCCGAGACACGAGGCTGTTATGAAAGATCTCGAGAGTTGGCTCAAGGAACGCCAGATCACCGAGGTGGAGTGCCTGGTCAGCGATATCACCGGCATCGCCCGGGGCAAGATCGCCCCGGTCTCCAAGTTCGTCGCCGAGAAGGGCATGCGCCTGCCCGAGAGCGTGCTGCTGCAGACCGTCACCGGCGATTATGTGGAAGACGATATCTACTACTCGCTGCTCGATCCGGCGGATATCGACATGATCTGCAAGCCGGACCTGTCCGCCGCCTACCCGGTGCCCTGGGCGCTGGAGCCCACCGCCCAGGTGATCCACGACTGCTTCGACAAGCAGGGCAACCCCATCGAGCTCTCCTGCCGTAACCAGCTCAAGAAGGTGCTGGCGCTCTACGAGGCCCGGGGCTGGAAGCCGGTGGTGGCGCCGGAGATGGAATTCTACCTGACCAAGCGCTGCGAGGATCCGGACCTGCCGCTGCAGCCGCCCATCGGCCGCAGCGGGCGCCAGGAGACCGGCCGCCAGTCCTTCTCCATCGATGCCGCCAACGAGTTCGATCCGCTGTTCGAGGACATGTACGACTGGTGCGAGGCCCAGGGGCTGGATATCGACACCCTGATCCATGAAGAGGGCACCGCCCAGATGGAGATCAACTTCCGTCACGGCGACCCCCTGGTGCTGGCGGATCAGGTCTTCCTGTTCAAGCGCACCATGCGCGAGGCGGCCCTCAAGCATGACGTGGCGGCCACCTTCATGGCCAAGCCGGTGACCAACGAGCCGGGCAGCGCCATGCATATCCATCAGAGCGTGCTGGATGCCGCCACCGGGCAGAGCGTCTTCTCCAACGACGACGGCACCATGAGCGAGCTCTTCCTGCACCATATCGGCGGCCTGCAGCGCTATATCCCCGAGGCGCTGCCGCTGATGGCCCCCAACGTCAACTCCTTCCGCCGCTTCCTGCCCGATACCTCGGCGCCGGTGAACGTGGAGTGGGGCGAGGAGAACCGCACCTGCGGGCTGCGGGTGCCGGACTCCACGCCGCACAACCGACGGGTGGAGAATCGCCTGCCCGGCGCCGATGCCAATGCCTACCTGGCCATCGCGGCGAGCCTGCTGTGCGGCTATATCGGCATGATCCGCGGCATCAATCCCACCGCTCCGGTGCAGGGGCGCGCCTTCGAGCGGCGCAATATGCGCCTGCCCTTCACCCTGGAGCATGCCCTCGAGCGCATGGAACACTGCGCCGAGCTGGAGGAGTTCCTGGGCGGCAAGTTCCTGCGTGGCTATGTGGCGGTGAAGCGGGTGGAGAACGAAAACTTCAAGCAGGTCATCAGCTCCTGGGAGCGGGAGTTCCTGCTGCTTAGCGTGTAAGGCCCGGCCGCGCCGGGGGCGTCCCGTTGAGACCGCCGCGGGACGCTCCGGCTAAGCTGGGATATCGGCTTTTCTGATCCAACAACAACGACATAGAGGTGCCAAGATGTCCTACCAACGCAAGCTGTCCCTGGCCGTCGCCGCGGCCTCCCTGACCCTGGCCGCCGCGGCCGCCCAGGCCAATGAGGTGCGGGTCTACAACTGGTCCGACTATATCGCCGAGGATACCCTGGAGCGCTTCACCGCCGAGACCGGCATCGAGGTGATCTACGACGTCTTCGACAGCAACGAGGTGCTGGAGGCGGCGCTGCTCTCCGGGCGCTCCGGCTATGACGTGGTGATCCCCTCCAACCATTATCTGGTGCGCCAGATAGCCGCCGGCGTCTATCGAGAACTGGACCATGACCAGTTGCCCAATAGGGTCAACCTGGATCCGACCCTGCTCGCCCAGTTGGATAGCGTGGACGCCGGTAGCCACTACTCCATCCCCTATATGTGGGGCACCAACGGCATCGGCTACAACGCGGGCCGCCTCCAGGAGATCCTCGGCGATGACGCCCCGCTGGACTCCTGGGCGCTGCTCTTCGACCCGGAGGTGACCGGGGCCCTGCACGAGGCGGGCTGCGGCATCTCCATGCTCGACTCCGGCGACGAGATGCTGCCGGCGGCGATGGCCTACCTGGGGCTCGACCCCCACAGCACCGACGCCGATGATATTGCCCAGGCCGGCGATGCCATCGCCGCGGTGCGCGAGCATATCACCTACTTCCACTCCTCCCGCTATATCTCCGACCTGGCCAATGGCGACCTCTGCGTGGCCGCCGGCTATTCCGGCGATATCTTCCAGGCCGCCGACCGGGCCGAGGAGGCCGGCAACGGCCACGAGATCGCCTATACCATTCCCAGGGAGGGGGCGGCGCTGTGGTTCGACCTGATGGCGATTCCCGCCGATGCCCCCAACCCGGAGAACGCCCACGCCTTTATCAACTTCATCCTCGAGCCGGAGATCGCCGCAGGCATCACCGAGTACGTGCTCTTCGCCAACCCCAATCGGGCGGCCAACGACCACCTGCCCGAGGAGATCCTGAACGACGCCTCCATCTATCCCACCGAGGAGGTGATGGAGAAGCTGTTCGTGGCCAAGGCCAAGCCGCTCTCCGCCCAGCGGGTCATCACCCGCACCTGGAACCGGGTCAAGTCCGGTAACTGATCGGTGCGCCGCCCCTTCACCATAAGCGGGGCGGCCGCTTTCCCTTCGCGGATGTCCTGGAGACTAGTGCAATGACCCAACCCATGACCCTGGCCGATGCCCCCGCCCAGGCGCGTCCGGCGAGAGAGACCCCGGCCTCATCGGGCAAGAGTTCGCGTGTCCAGAAGGAGACGCTGATGGAGATCCGCCGCGTCAGCAAGCGCTTCGATGAAGTGCTGGCGGTGGATGACGTCAACCTGACCATTCGCCGCGGCGAGATCTTCGCCCTGCTGGGGGGCTCCGGCTCCGGCAAGTCGACGCTGCTGCGCATGCTGGCGGGTTTCGAGAAACCCAGCGAGGGGCAGATCCTGCTGGAGGGGCAGGACATTTCCCGCCTGCCCCCCTATGAGCGGGCCATCAATATGATGTTCCAGTCCTATGCGCTCTTCCCGCATATGACGGTGGCCGAGAATATCGCCTTCGGCCTCAAGCAGGACAAGCTGCCCAAGGCCGAGATTCGCGAGCGGGTCGCCGAGATGCTCAAGCTGGTGCATATGGAGGGCTTCGCCAAGCGCAAGCCTCACCAGCTCTCCGGCGGCCAGCGCCAGCGGGTGGCCCTGGCTCGCTCCCTGGCCAAGCGCCCCAGCCTGTTGCTGCTCGACGAGCCCATGGGCGCCCTGGACAAGAAGCTGCGCACCGAGATGCAACTGGAGGTGGTGGAGATCCTCGAGCGGGTCGGGGTGACCTGCATCATGGTCACCCACGACCAGGAGGAGGCCATGACCATGGCCGACCGGGTGGCGATCATGTCCGACGGCTGGATCGTCCAGGTGGGCTCGCCCATGGATGTCTACGAGAGCCCGGCCAACCGCATGGTGGCGGAGTTCGTCGGTACCGTGAATCTGTTCGCCGGGGAGATCGTGGTGGACGAGGCGGATCACTGCGTCATCGACAGCCCCGAGCTGGGGCGGCGCATCCGCATCGATCACGGCATCAGCACCCCCGCCGACGAGCGTGGCGTCTGGGTGGCGGTGCGCCCGGAGAAGACCCTGCTGAGTCGTGAGCGGCCCGCGGGCGACTTCAACTGGGCCGCCGGCACGGTGGAGGATATCGCCTACCTGGGGGGGCTCTCGGTCTACTACGTGCGCACCGAGCAGGGCCACCTGGTCAAGGTGAGCCTGGCCAATACCACCCGGCGCAGCGAGCGTCCCAGCTGGGGCGACACGGTCTATATCCACTGGGAGGAGCGCAGCGCCGTGGTGTTGCGCGACTAACCTGCGCGACTAGCTCTCGACTCGCCGACCCTGGATTCCCCGCTCCCGATCGGAGACGACTTATGTCTGCCCTGACTTCGCAACGCCTGCGGCGGTGGCTCAAGCCCCGTCGTGGCTGGGTCATCGCCGTGCCCCTGCTGTGGCTGACCCTGTTCTTCCTGCTGCCCTTCGGCATCGTGCTCAAGATCAGCCTCTCCGAGGCGGCCATCGCCATTCCGCCCTACAGCGCCATGGTGGATTTCGGCGCCGAGACCCTGAGCCTGGTGGTGACCTTCGGCAACTACCTCTTCCTGATGTCCGACAGCCTCTATGTGTCGGCCTACTGGGGCTCGCTGAAGATCGCCTTCGTCTCGACCCTGGCCTGCCTGCTGATCGGCTACCCCATGGCCTATGCCATGGCCCGGGCCCCGGCCCACTGGCAGCTGGTGCTGCTGCTGCTGGTGATGCTGCCCTCCTGGACCTCCTTCCTGATCCGGGTCTATGCCTGGATGGGCATCCTCAGCAACAACGGCCTGATCAACAATACCCTGCTGTGGCTGGGGCTGATCGACTCGCCGATCCGCATGATGAACACCAACTTCGCGGTGATCCTCGGCATCGTCTACGCCTACCTGCCGTTCATGGTGCTGCCGCTCTACGCCAACCTGACCCGCCTCGACGGCTCCCTGCTGGAGGCCGCCTCGGACCTGGGTTCGCGCAGCATCAATACCTTCCTCAGGGTGACCCTGCCGCTCTCCAAGGGCGGGATCATCGCCGGCTCCATGCTGGTCTTCATTCCGGCGGTGGGGGAGTACGTGATCCCCGAGCTGCTGGGTGGCCCCGATACGCTGATGATCGGCAAGGTGCTGTGGGAGGAGTTCTTCAACAACCGCGACTGGCCGGTGGCCTCGTCGCTGGCCATGGTGATGCTGGCGCTGCTGTTGATCCCCATCGCGCTCTTCCATCGTTACCAGTCCCGTGAACTCAAGGAGTGACCATGAGAAAGCCATCCTTTACCACGGTGATGCTGATCCTGGGGCTGGTGTTCCTCTACCTGCCGATGCTGATCCTGGTCTTCTACTCCTTCAACGCCTCGCGCCTGGTCACGGTCTGGGCGGGCTTCTCCGGGCGTTGGTATATCGAGCTGTTGCGCGACCAGCAGATCCTCGATGCGGTCTGGACCAGCCTGCGCATTGCCTTCTTCTCCGCCAGCATGGCGGTCTGCCTGGGGACCCTCGCCGCCTTCGTGATGGTGCGCTTCGGTCGCTTCCGCGGCAAGACGGCGCTGGCCAGCATGATCACCGCCCCCCTGGTGATGCCGGAGGTGATCACCGGCCTTTCGCTGCTGCTGCTGTTCGTGCACATGGCGGAACTGATCGGCTGGCCAGGGGATCGTGGCATGGTGACCATCTGGATCGCCCATACCACCTTCTGCAGCGCCTATGTGGCGGTGGTGGTCTCTTCAAGGCTGCGCGAGGTGGACCTCTCCCTGGAGGAGGCGGCCATGGACCTGGGCGCCCCCCCGGTGAAGACCTTCTTCCAGATCACCCTGCCGGTGATCGCCCCGGCGCTGGCCGCCGGCTGGCTGCTGGCCTTCACCCTCTCCCTGGATGACCTGGTGATCGCCAGCTTCGTTTCCGGGCCCGGGGCCACGACCCTGCCCATGGTGGTCTTCTCCTCGGTACGCCTCGGGGTCTCGCCGAAGATCAATGCCCTGGCCACCCTGATCATCCTGGCGGTGTCGCTGGCCACCTTCCTGGCCTGGTACTTGATGCGCCGCAGCGAGGCCAAGCGGCGCCAGGCGATGCAGCTGGCGATGCAGGAGGCTTGATACGGGTGTTGTTTGATAGTTGACGAAGACTGAGCTGTCGATGGCCCCTGATATCGATTCAGGGGCCATTTTTTTGATATTCCCTGCTTTTCGTCTGGCTGGCTTGTGATAGCATGGAAAGAATAATCAACATCAAGGGAGCGAGCCGATGTCCGCCCAACAGCCTACCCATCATGTGGCCTCCTACTATGCCGCCTCCGCCAACCCCAGTCCCGAGCGCCCCCCGATCAGCGGTAGCGTCGAGTGCGATATCTGTGTGCTGGGGGCCGGTTTCACCGGCATCTCCGCCGCCCTGCACCTGGCCGAGCAGGGCCAGTCGGTGGTGGTGCTGGAGGCGGCGCGGGTCGGTTTCGGCGCCTCCGGACGCAACGGCGGCCAGCTGGTCAACAGCTACAGCCGCGACATGGACGTGATCGAGGCCAAGTACGGGGCCGAGAGCGCCCGGGCCCTAGGCGATATGGCCTTCGAGGGCAACCGCATCATCCGCAGCCGGATCGCCCAGTACGATATTGCCTGTGACCTCAAGGAAGGCAATGTCTTCGCGTCCTGCAATGCCAAGCAGCTCGAGGGGCTGCGCGAGCACCAGGCACTCTGGGAACGCTACGGCCATGATCAGCTGGAGCTGCTGGAGGGGGAGGCGGTCAAGCGGGAGGTGGGAAGCTCACGCTACACTGGTGCGCTGATCGACCACTCCGGGGGGCATATCCATCCCCTCAACCTGGTGCTGGGCCAGGCCGCCGCCTTCGAGTCCCTGGGCGGGGTGATCTTCGAGCAGAGCCCGGTGCTCAAGCTGACCCATGGCGAGCCGGTGGTGCTGACCACCCCCGGTGGCGAGGTGCGCGCCCAGCGGGTGGTGCTGGCGGGCAATGCCTATATGCAGGGCGTGGAGCCGCGACTGGAGAGCAAGTCGATGCCCTGCGGCACCCAGATCATCACCACCGAGCCCCTGGACGAGGCCACCGCTCGGGCCTTGCTGCCCAACGACATGGCGGTGGAGGACTGCAACTACCTGCTCGATTACTACCGCCTGACCGCCGACAATCGCCTGCTCTATGGTGGCGGGACCAGCTATGGCGGCCAGGACCTGGCCAGCATCGAAGCGGTGATTCGCCCCAAGCTGGCGAAGACCTTCCCGCAACTGGCCGACGTCAAGGTGGATTACGCCTGGAGCGGTAACTTCCTGCTGACGCTGAATCGCCTGCCCCAGTTCGGCCGGCTCAACGACAACGTCTATTTCGCCCAGGGCTACTCCGGGCATGGCGTCACCTGCTCGCACCTGGCCGGCAAGCTGATCGCCGAGACGATGCGCGGCGAGAACGAACGCTTCGATGCCTTCGCCGGCCTGCCGCACCTGCCTTTCCCGGGTGGGCGCCTGCTGCGGGTCCCCTTCTCGGCGCTGGGCGCCTGGTACTACTCCACCCGCGATAAGCTGGGGATCTAGGCTAGCTTCTTGGGCGCCGGCTATCCGGATCATAGAGGGCCCGGTAGCCCACCGCCGCCACCCGCATCGGGTAGTGCTCGCCGAAATACTCCAGCAGCAGTTCACGTCCCTCCTCGGCATCGCCGTGGGGCAGGTAGGCCAGGGCGATATTGCGCTCCAGCGAGGGCCCATAGGCGATGCTGGTGGTGTAGCTGCGCCGACCCAGTTCGTCGACGGGCACCTCGCCGCTCTCCGGGTCGAGCAGTGGCGACTGGCCCACCGGGAAGCGCGGCCGGCCGGCATCGTCCGTATTGGCCTCCATCACCAGGGTGCAGAGGGTGGCCGGCTGGTGGGGGCGCGCCCGCTGTTCCAGGTAGGCGGCCTTGCCGAGGAAGTCGGCGGCCTTGACCCTGGGGCGCGCCAGGCCCGCCTCATAGAGGTTGTAGTCGCTGAGCAGGTCCACGTTCTGCAGGCGCAGGCTCTTCTCCAGGCGCCGGCTATTGGCGTAGGTCTCGATACCCACCGGCACCACCCCCGCCTCGAAGAGCCGATCCCAGAGGGAGAGACCATAGCTGAAGGGCACATGGAGCTCCCAGCCCTGCTCGCCCACATAGGAGATGCGGAAGGCCCAGATCGGCAGGCCGCCCAGGCGGATCTCCCGGGCGCTGGCGAAGGGGAAGCGTTCCGCGTCCAGCGCCTCCGGGGTATCGCACAGGGCCTGCAGGGTCTGGCGGGCCCGGGGTCCCCAGACCCCCAGGGTGGCCAGGCCGTCGCTGCGGTCCTCCAGCTGCCAGCGGCTCAGCCCAAGGGCCTCGGCCTGGCGACGGATCCACACCAGGTCCCGGTGACCGGTGTCGCCGCCGCAGATCACCCGCCAGGCGTTTTCCGCCAGGCGCACGATGGTCAGGTCGGAATGGATCCCGCCGGCGGCGTCCAGGAAGTGGGTATAGACCCCCTTGCCGATGGGCGTATCGCCGCCCACCTTGGCCACCGAGAGGGTTTCCAGCAGCGCCTCGGCGTTGCGGCCGGCGATATCGTAGATGGCGAAGTGGGAGAGGTTGATCATCCCCACCCCCTCGCTCATGGCCAGCTGCTCGGCGTTGGACACCTGCCAGAAGTGGCGGCCATCCCACTCCACGGGGCGCTCCGGGACCCGCTCGAGCAGGTGGGCCAGGCGCGTCTCATTGGCGGCATAGCCGTGGGCCCGCTCCCAGCCCGCCGCCTCCATGAAGTAGCCGTTGAGTTCCTGCTCTCGGGGCCAGAAGGGGCCGCGGCGCAGGTCGCGGCCGCTCTCGAAGGGCTCCCGGGGATGCACCGGCGGATCATAGATCTTGCGGGCGATCTCCCGGCAGCGACCCAACACATGGCCCGGGGTCTTCTGCACCGGGTAGAAGCGGGCGATATCGATGCCACAGGGATCCAGCTCGGGGCGGCCATGGGTCAGCCAGTCGGCGAGGATCTTGCCCATGCCGGGGCCATCCTTGACCCATACCGCCTCGCAGCACCACAGGCCCCGGGCCTCCGGGGCCTCGCCCACCAGGGAGCCGCCGTCGGAAGTGACCGAAAGCAGGCCGTTGAAGGAGTGCTTGTCGTCCCAGCCCAGCTCGGCGAGTCGTGGGGTCAGCTCCAGCGCCCGTTCGAAGGGGGCGGCGATCTGCTCGGCGCTCAGGTCGCGCATGGAAGGGGAGAGCCGCGCCTGGTCCCGGGGGAGGATCTCCCGGGGGTGGACCAGTCGTGGCTCGCGGGTCTCGTAGTAGCCCCACTCCAGTTGGCCGCCCTCGGTGGAGCGCGGGTCGCCGGTGTCGCGCATATAGGCGGAGTTGCCCTGGTCGCGCAGCAGCGGATAGCCGATCTCCAGGCCGCTGCCGGCGAAGTCGTCGAAGGGGCCGAAGAACAGCAGCGGGTGCTCCACCGGCATCAGCGGCAGGGCCACTCCGGCCAGGGCGGCGGGCAACGGGCCCCAGATGCCGCAGGCGAGGATCACCAGGGGGGTGGCGATATGGCCTTTCGGGGTCTCGACCCCGCGCACCCGGCCCGCCTGGACGTCGATATCCAGGGCCGGAGTGTCGGCGAAGGTGCGCAGCCCGCCGCCGGCCACCGCCTCCTCGATCAGCCGTCCCGCCACCCGCTGGGAGCGGGGCACCACCAGGCCGGCATCCGGGTCCCAGAGGGCGCCCAGGACCTGGGCCCGATCGAGCAGCGGGAAGCGCGCCACCGCCTGGTCGGCGTCGATCAGCTCGGCGCGGGTGCCGAAGGCCTTGCCGGAGGCCACCTTGCGCTTGAGCTCATCGAAACGTGCCTCGTCGCCGACCCGGGCGATCTCCAGGCCGCCGACCTTGTGATAGTGCCCCAGCGCCTCGTAGAAGCGCTGGCTATAGGTGGTGGTGTAGCAGCTCAGGCGGTCGTGGGAGGTCATGTAGCAGAAGTCGGAGGCGTGGGCGGTGGAGCCCGCGTCGGTGGGGATGGCCGCGGCATCGATACCCACCAGGTTGGTCCAGCCCAGCGCGATCAGATGGTGGGCCACCGAGGCGCCGACGATACCGCCCTGGCCGATAATCACCGCGTCCGCCTGTGTCGGAAGGGTCGCCATGATAAATCTCCTTCCTGGTAGAAGTTAGGGCGTCATCTCTCCCTGTCGAGGCTCGGGGCTACCCTGGGGGCAGGCACCCGGCGGCCGGACCCTCACAAGGCGCGGTAAACCCCTCCCTGGGCGCTACATTTGCCCTGCTACGCTCTCGCATCCTGCTCCGCTCGCAGGGCCGGTGCTGGCCATCCATGGCCAGCCCGTTCGGAGGAATCCTCCTCACCCCTGGCAAATGACCCTTGTTCCGGCCTGCCCCCCAGCGCCCCTTAGCTATTCCACGTGCGCTGTGATAGGGAGCCATATGACTTCAGCCTAGTGCAGCCGCGGCCAGGGCCTCGTCCGGCAATGCTGGTGGGTGTCGCCTTGGCGATGGCTGGGGTCGTTCTGGGGCAGGGTGGCGGCGCGTCGCCATACGGCGACAGCCCATGCAAAGTCATGACAAATCGATACCGGGGCGCCGGGGAGGGAGGGGGTTTCCTTATACTGGGAGGGTCTTGTAGTTATTGCCGATGGGGCGACCGGATGCCGTCTCGTCAGCGCCGAGTGATCCATGGAGCAGGCGCCTCGCCACCCGTTGTGAATCGAGGAGGCGTCATGAGTAAAGCCATTATCGTCGGAACCAGCCTGGCGGTCCTGGGCCTGGGTGGCCTGGCCCTGGGGGCCTATCAGGGGCAGCAGTTCGCCGGCGAGCCGGCGGCGGAAGCGCCGACACCGGTCTATGCCGAGGTGCTGGGGGTGGAGCCCGCCGTGCGCCGTAGCGAGGTGCCCCGGGAGGTCTGCGAGGAGGTGGTCACCTACCGTCAGGCACCGACCCAGGACCCCAACCGCATCGTGGGTACCGCCGCCGGGGCCATCGTCGGCGGCCTGCTGGGCAACCAGGTGGGCGGCGGCAACGGCCGCAAGCTGGCCACCGTGGCCGGCGCGGTGGGCGGTGGCCTGGCCGGTCGCGAGGTGCAGAATCGCGTCGAGGCCAATCAGGTGCAGCCGGTCACCGAGCGGCAGTGCCATACCGTCACCGAGACCCATGAGGAGCATCTGGGCTATAACGTCACCTACCGCCTGGACGACGAGGTGCGCACCCAGCGTCTCGAGAGCCCGCCCCAGGCGGAGCGTCTGCCGGTGGTGGAGGGCCAGGTGCAGTGGCAGGCCACGGCGGTCGCCAAAGGCGACGCCTGATCCGTTTGCCTTGCCAGTCCGAGGGGCCTGTCCCCAGTCAAGCCCAGTCTCCCGTCCTAAAACGCCAAGGGGGCCGCAATCGCGGCCCCCTTGGCGTTTCCGGATATGACGCCGTTACTTGGCGAGGGCGGGGCTCGCCTCGACCACGCCGTCCTCGGCGCGCTTGCCCAGCAGGCGCAGGGCCAGGGCCAGCACGATCAGGCCGGCGAACAGGCCCAGCCACCAGCTCAGGCCATGTCCCACCGCCACGCTACCGAACAGCAGCGCCACCACGCCCACCAGCAGGGCATAGGGCAGCTGGGTGCGCACGTGTTCGATCAGGTCGCAGCCGCTGGCCATGGCCGCCAGCAGGGTGGATTCGGCCAGCGGCGAGCAGTGGTCGCCCCAGACCGCGCCGGCCAGGACCCCGGCCACCGAGGCGTAGAGCAGCGGCATGCCTTCGGCGGTGCCCGCCAGGCCATGCAGGTCGAGGATCGCCCAGGCCAGGGGAATGGTCAGCGGCATCATGATCCCCATCACGCCCCAGGAGGAACCGGTGGCGAAGGCGGTGAAGGCGGCCAGGGTGAAGATGGCGGCCGGCAGCCACTGGGGCGAGAGCGCCTCGCCGAGGGCGGCGATCAGGAAGTCGCTGGTACCCAGGGCATCATTCACGTTGGCCAGGGCCCAGGCCATCATCAGGATGGTCAGGGGCAGCAGCATCGACTTGACCCCCTCGAACCAGTAGTGGGTGGTCTCGCTCATGGTCATCAGGCGCTGGCCCAGGGTCATCACCACGGCGGTGATGCAGGCGGCCAGTGACCCCCACATCATGGCGGAGAAGGCGTCACCCTCGCCGAAGGTGTCCCAGATGCCGTGGTCGCCCGGGCCCAGGGCCTCGGCGCCGGTGGTGATGATGCCGCCGATGGTGAAGGCTACCAGCACCAGCATGGGAATCACCGCGTTGAGGGCGCGCAGGGCGATGCCCGGCTTGGTCTCGATCTCGGCCTCTTCCACCACCGCTTCCCGGGGCGTCACCGGCGAGCGGCTGGCCTGGCCGGCCAGGGCGCGGCGCTCGGCGCCGAGCATGGGGCCGAAGTCGCGGCGGCTCCATACCAGCAGGAAGACGAAGGCCACCGCCAGGAAGGGGTAGAAATTATAGGGCAGGGACTTGATAAAGACGCTGTAGGCGGACTCGCTCCAGCCGTCGATCTCGCTCATGGCCTGCTGGATCAGCCCGACCTGGAAGCCGATCCAGGTGGTGACCAGCATCACCGCGGAGACCGGCGCCGCGGTGCAGTCGACGATATAGGCCAGCTTGGCCCGGGAGATACGCAGCTTGTCGCAGATATTGCGCATGGTGTTGCCGACGATCAGTGCATTGGCGTAGTCGTCGAAGAAGATCGCCAGCCCCAGCAGGCCGGTGGTGGTCTGGGCCTGGCGACGGTTGCGGATATAGCGGGTAATGCGCGCCGCGATGCCCTGGGTGCCGCCGTTGCGCGAGATGATCCCCACCATGCCGCCGATCAGCAGGCAGAAGAGCACCACCGCCATATGTTCGCTGTCGCTGGCGGCCTCCAGCAGGTGCACGCTGACCGTTTCGTTGAAGGCGGTGAACAGCGCCGCGGCGCTCATGCCGTGGTAGATCCAGCCCCCCAGCAGGATCCCCAGGAAGAGCGCCACGATCACCTGGCGGAAGACCAGGGCGATGCCGATGGCGGTCAGCGCCGGCACCAGGGAGAGCCAGGCGGGAATGGCCGAGAGCGCCTGGCGCTCGAGCAGTTGGCCCTGGGCATCGAAGAGCTCCAGGACGCCGGCCTCTTCGCCGAGAGTCGCCTCGGCGAGCCACTGGCCCGCCTCGCCTTCGACCAGCGTCAGCGGTTGGCCATCCAGGGTCAGGCGGTGGTCGGCGTCGGCGCCGACCTCGATCTCGAAGCCCACGCCCTGGAGGATCAGGCCGGGGGCCGACAGGCGTTCATCGGCCAGCAGGGGGCCGGCGGCCATCAGCAGCAGGAGCAGCAGGCCGGTCAGCCAGAGTCGTCGTTTGGGAGTTTCCATGGAGCTTGCCTCGTTGTTGTGGTGGTCGTTGGGATGGGCAAATCCCGGCCCGCCGGCTCGTGAGACGAGCCGGAGATTCCGTGTTTTTTTGGTGTTGTGCGCTGAGAGAGTCGCTGAGGTGAAAAGTGAGCGAGCGATGGTCAGGCAAGGCAAAAATCGGCGAAAAGACGGACCGGGCTCGCGTACGAGTTTACGGGGTGTAAATGAGTACTTTGAGCCGATTTTTAACGCCGCATGGCCGAGCGCAGCCACTTTTCAGCCAGCGATCAGACGTGGCGTAGATACCAGTCGTACTCGAGCTGACTCACCGCCTGCATGGCCTGAGCCCGCTCGGCGCGGCGGTTGGCCACGAAAACGCGGATAAAGTCGCGGCCCAGGGCCTCGCCCAGCACCTCGTCGGCCTCCAGCAGGTCGAGGGCCTGCTGCCAGCTGTTGGTCAGGCTGTTCTCCACCTGGTCGTAGGCGTTGCCGGTGATCGCCGGCGGCGGGGTCAGCTCGCGGGTCAGGCCGTCATGCAGGGAGGCCAGCAGGGTGGCCAGTAGCAGGTAGGGATTGACGTCGGCGCCGGCCACCCGGTGCTCGATGCGGCGCGCCGCCCGCGGCCCGGAGGGCACGCGCAGGGCCACCGAGCGGTTGTCGAAGCCCCAGGTGGGGGCCATGGGCACATAGAGCCCCGGCTGCAGGCGGCGGAAGGAGTTGAGGTTGGGGGCGAACAGCGCCATGGCGCTGGGCATGCGCTCCAGCAGCCCGGCCACCGCCTGGTTGAGGCGGGCGCTGCCGAGCACATCGTCCCCGGGCTCGCTGAAGACGTTGTTGCCCTCGGCGTCGAGCAGGCTGATATGCACATGGGTGCCATTGCCCGCCTCCTGGCCGTAGGGCTTGGCCATAAAGGTGGCCTCGAAGCCATGCTTGAGGGCCACGCCCTTGATCAGCCGCTTGAGCAGCACGGCGCTGTCGCAGGCTTTGACGGCATCGGCGCAGTGGATCAGGTTGACCTCGAACTGCCCCGGGGCGCACTCCTTGAGGGCGGTGTCCAGGGGCAGGCCCTGGATTTCGGCGGCGCTCTGGATCTCCTCCAGGAAGTCGGCGTACTCGTCCAGCTCCAGCATCGAGTAGAGCTGGCTCTGGGTGGCGCGCTCGCCGCTGCCCGGGGAGCGCGGCGGCTGGATCAGCCCCGCCTCGGTGCGCTGGCGGTCCACCAGGTAGAATTCCAGTTCCAGGGCCACCACCGGGGTCAGGCCCAGGGCGGTCAGGCGCCCCAGTACCCGGGAGAGTACCTGGCGGGGATCGGCGAAGAAGGGCGACTCGTCGGGCTCCACCATGGTCATCAGCAGCTGACCCTGGCGGCCGCCGCGCAGCCAGGGCACCGGCATCAGGCTGCCGGGAATCGGCCGGCAGAGGCGGTCACCGTCACCGGTGGCCAGGCCCAGGCCGGTCTCCTCGATGGTGTTGCCGTTGATATCCAGGGCGAAGACCGAGGCGGGCAGGGCGATGCCGCTGCTGTAGGCCTTGGTCAGGTTGTCCCGGGGGATGCGCTTGCCGCGGATGACGCCATTGAGGTCGCTGATCAGCAGGTCGAAGCTGTCGATCTCCGGGTGGCGGTCGAGAAAGGCCTGGACGTCATCGGTGGGGGTGGAAGACATGGCGCTCACCTATGGGGCTTATGGTCGTTGTTGATGACCTTTATCCTTTCTCGGTGGGCGGGTGTTGTCAAATCCTTTACGTTTTTGTGGATCTTAGACTTTTGGATAAAGTGGATATTTTTTAAATAAAAACAGTATCTTATTTATGATTTTCCGGTTTTTTCGGCGAGGGCGCTTGGAAAGATAAATCAACGGCGGTATGTTGAGTAAACCATAACAACGCCCGAGCGATCCTGCGAGGAGCCAGCCATGACGACACGACCCCTGGTGGGGGTGATCGCCTGCCGCCGTGAGGTGGAGGGGCACGCCGCCCAGATGGTGACCGACAAGTACCTGAGCGCCCTGCGTGAGTATGGGCTCAATCCGGTGATCCTGCCGGTGTGGAGCGATCAGGAGAATGACCGCGAGCTGGCCCGGGAGCTGCTCTCCCGGGTCGATGGGCTGCTGTTGACCGGCAGCTACACCAATGTGGAGCCCCATCGCTACGGCGCCGAGCGCGCGCCCCAGAATACCCGCGACGACCGGGATCGCGATGCCGCCGCCCTGACCTGGATCCACGCGGCCCTGGCCCTGGAGCTGCCGCTGCTGGGCATCTGTCGCGGCTTCCAGGAGCTCAATGTGGCCTTCGGCGGCAGCCTGCATCAGGCGGTGCAGGAAGTGCCCGGGATGCTCGATCACCGGGAGCCCGGCGGCGTCGATAAGGCCGCCCAGTATGCCCCGGTGCATGACCTGGAGCTGCGCGCCGGCGGCGCCCTGGCGGGCCTGCTCGGCGACACCCGCTCGCGGGTCAACTCCCTGCACCAGCAGGGCGTCGATCGCCTGGGCGAGGGGCTGGTGGCCGAGGCCTGGGCCCCGGACGGCCTGATCGAGGCGGTCTCGGTGGCGGATGCCGCCACCTTCGCCCTGGCGGTGCAGTGGCACCCGGAGTGGCGGCCCCGCGAGCATGCCCTCCACGATGCCCTGTTCCGCGGTTTCGCCGCGGCCTGCGCTGTCTACCGGGGCGTCGCTTCCTCCTTTTCCCCCACTCAGCCGGCCTGAGGGCCTTTTCTGGAGACCTTACCCATGAATACCCGTGACTTTCAGGCCCTGGATCGTGCTCACCACCTGCACCCCTTCACCGATTTCAAGGCGCTGGGGGAGGAGGGCAGCCGCATCATCGAGCGCGCCGAGGGCGTCTATATCCATGACAGCGAGGGCAACCGCATCCTCGACGGCATGGCCGGCCTGTGGTGCGTCAACCTGGGCTATGGCCGCCGGGAGCTGGTGGAGGCGGCCACCGCCCAGTTGGAGCAGCTGCCCTACTACAACAACTTCTTCAAGACCACCCACCCGCCGGCGGTGAAGCTGGCCGAGAAGCTGGTGCAGCTGGCGCCGGAGCATATCAGCCATGTCTTCTTCACCGGCTCCGGCTCCGAGGCCAACGACACCGTGCTGCGCATGGTGCGCCGCTACTGGGCCCTCAAAGGGAAGCCGGAGAAGCAGTGGATCATCGGCCGCGAAAACGGCTACCACGGCTCCACCCTGGCCGGCATGAGCCTCGGCGGCATGGACGCCATGCATGGCCAGGGCGGTCCCTGCGTGCCGAACATCGCGCATATTCGCCAGCCCTACTGGTTCGGCGAGGGGCGTGACCTGAGCCCCGAGGCCTTCGGTCGCGAGTGCGCCGCGGCCCTGGAGGCGAAGATCCTCGAGCTCGGCGAGGAGAACGTCGGCGCCTTTATCGCCGAGCCGGTGCAGGGCGCCGGTGGCGCCATCATGCCGCCGGAGAGCTATTGGCCGGCGGTCAAGGCGGTACTGGCCAAGTACGATATCCTGCTGGTGGCCGACGAGGTGATCTGCGGCTTCGGGCGCCTCGGCGAATGGTTCGGCAGCGTCCACTATGACCTCAAGCCCGACCTGATGCCCATCGCCAAGGGCCTCTCTTCCGGTTACCTGCCCATCGGCGGCGTACTGGTGGGGGAGCGGGTGGCCAACACCCTGATCGAGGAGGGCGGTGAGTTCTTCCACGGCTTCACCTACTCCGGGCACCCCACCTGCGCCGCCGTGGCGCTGAAGAACCTGGAGCTGATGGAGACCGAAGGAGTCGTGGAGCGGGTGCGTGACGACCTCGGCCCCTACCTGGCCAAGCGCTGGAGCGAACTGGCCGAGCATCCGCTGGTGGGCCAGGCCCGCTCCCTGGGCCTGATGGGCGCCCTGGAGCTGATCGATCCGACCACCGGCGAGCGCTTCGACAAGGCCCTGGGGGCCGGCAACCTGTGCCGCGACTTCTGCTTCGATAGCGGCCTGGTGATGCGCTCGGTGGGTGATACCATGATCATTTCACCGCCCCTGGTGATCAGCCACGCCGAAATCGATGAACTGGTGAGCAAGGCCCGAGCGGCCCTGGACGCCACCGCGGCGCGCCTGGCCCGGACCCCGCAGCCGGAGGAGACCGCATGACCGCAAGCCAACGTCCCCAGAGCCGTGCCGACTGGCAAGCCCTGGCCGATCGCCTGATCCCGAGCCTGGAGACCCGCGCCTTTATCGACGACGCCTTCGTCGATGCCGTCGACGGCGCGACCCTGGCCACCCTCAACCCGGCCAGCGGCGAGACCCTGGCGCATGTGGCCAGCTGCGACGCCGCCGATGCCGAACTCGCGGTGGCCGCGGCCCGGGCCGCCCATGCCCGGGGCGACTGGTCGCGGCTGGCCCCGGCCAAGCGCAAGCGGGTGCTGCTGCGCCTCGCCGAGCTGATGGAGGCCCACAAGCACGAGCTGGCGCTGCTCGACACCCTGGACATGGGCAAGCCGGTCTCCAGTTCGCTGGGCGATATGGCCGGCGCCATCGGTAGCGTCCGCCATCAGGCGGAATCCATCGACAAGGTCTACGGCGAGGTGGCGCCCACCGGCGACGACAGCCTGGGCCTGGTGCTGCGCGAGCCGCTGGGCGTGGTGGCCTCCATCGTGCCGTGGAACTTCCCGCTGATGATGACCGCCTGGAAGATCGCCCCGGCGCTGGCCGCCGGCAACTGCGTGATCTTGAAGCCCTCGGAGAAGTCGCCGCTGTCGGCGCTGCGCCTGGCCCAGTTGGCCAAGGAGGCGGGCCTGCCGCGGGGCGTCTTCCAGGTGCTGCCGGGTTACGGCCATACCGTGGGCAAGGCCCTGGCGCTGTCCATGCAGGTCGACTGCCTGGCCTTCACCGGCTCCACCCAGGTGGGCAAGCAGCTGATGCAGTACGCCGGCCAGTCCAACCTCAAGCGGGTCTACCTGGAGTGCGGCGGCAAGTCGCCCAACCTGGTCTTCGCCGACTGCAAGAACCTGGACCGGGTGGCCCAGCACGCCGCCGCGGCGATCTTCCATAACCAGGGCGAGGTATGTATCGCCGGCTCGCGCCTGCTGGTGGAGAACACGATTCGCGAGGCCTTCGTCGACCAGGTGGTCGAGGCCGCCCAGGCCATGCAGCCCGGCGACCCCCTGGATCCCGCGAGCTTTATGGGCGCCATGGTCGACGAGACCCAGTATCGCCGGGTGCTCGACTATATCGCCAAGGGTCGCGAGGAGGGCGCCCGGTTGCGCGCCGGCGGCACGGCCCTCGAGGGGCCCGGCTACTTTATCCCGCCCACCGTCTTCGACGGGGTGACGCCGGCCATGACCATCGGTCGCGAGGAGATCTTCGGCCCGGTGCTCTCGGTGTTCGGCTTCGATAGCGAGGACGAGGCGGTGGCCCTGGCCAACGACAGCGACTACGGCCTGGCCGCGGGGCTGTGGAGCCAGGATATCGACCGCATCATGCGCGTCTCGCGCAAGCTCCACTCCGGCCAGGTCTTCGTCAACAACTGGGCCGGGGGGGATCAGACGGTGCCCTTCGGCGGCGTCAAGCAGTCCGGCAACGGCCGCGACAAGTCCCACCATAGCCTGGCGGAGTATACCGAGCTCAAGACCGTCTGGATGTCCCTGGAAGGCTGAGGGGCGCCATAAAACGAGCGATGCACTGATAGACGGATGTCTGCCTCTATCGGTTTGCCGGCCTCTACGGGGCCGGCTTTTTTGTGGGTCGGTGGTGTGGACCGGCTACCCAGAAACGCCTCGGGCCCGGCCAATGCCGGGCCCGAGTGCGTGTTCGGAGAAGCTTCGCTCGGCGCTTAGGCACCGCTGGTTTCCTTGGCGGCGCGGCGCTTGGCCACCGACTCCCCGGCCACGCCGAAGTGCTGGGTGGGTAAGAGCGCTTGGTGGCTCAGTCGATGCGCTCCTCGAAGACGCTGAGTTCGCGTACTCGGTCGCCGTCGACCCGGATGCCTAGTCCCGGTGACTCGCCCAGGGGGATATGCGTGCCGTCGCCCGGCATCTCGGCCACGTCGCTTGAGATCATCTCGGGGCCGACCAGGTCGTTGGCAATGATGTTGGGATGGGCGATGGCCAGGTGGGCACCGGCCAGGGTGGCGATGGAAGATTCCACCATCGAGCCTACCTGGCAGGGGATGTCGGCCGCCATCCCCAGCTCGGCCATGGCGCGGGCGGCATGCAGGCCGGCGGATTTCATCAGCTTGATGTTGACCATGTCGGCCGCCTCGAGACGGATGACCCGGAGCATGTCGCGAAGTCCGTGGATCGGCTCGTCGGCCATGATCACCGCCTCCGTCGCTTGGGTCACCCGGGCCAAGGCCTCGAGGTTCTCGATGAACACCGGCTGTTCGTACCACTCCACGCGGTAGGGGGCGGCCTGGCGGATCACCTCCAGTGCCTGCTTGGCGCTCCAGCCCTGGTTGGCGTCTACTCTCAGGGCCATGCCGGGCGGCAGCGCCTCCCGCACCCGGGCGATACGCTCGACGTCGGCTTCCGGCGCATCGCCGAGCTTGATCTTGATCGAGCGGAAGCCTTGCCGGCACGCCTCGTCGGCCTGGCGTGCCATCTCCTCCGGCGACAGCATGCTGATCACGCAGGGTAGCTCGAGGCGTTCATGGCAGCGGCCGCCGAGCAGGGAGTAGAGCGGTCGCCGGCACTGCCGGGCCAGCAGGTCGTGCAGGGCGATATCCAGGGCCGCCTTGGCCGAGGGGTTGTGCCGGATGCGCGCCTCGGCGGCACGATGAAAGGCGCCGATATCGTCAGCGGGCTTGCCGATCAGCAGGGGAGCCAATTCCTTGGTGATGACGTTGCGTGCCGCTTGCCAGGTCTCGCCGGAGACATGCTGGTCGACCACGGCCTCGCCCCAGCCGATGTCGCCACTGGTCGACTCGATGCTGACCACCAGGCTCTCTATCTCCTCGTAGCTGTCGTAGGCGATCTTGAAGGGTCGCTTGAGGGGCAGGCGGATGCCATGCAAGGTGATGCGCTTGATCGTCATGGGAGGATTCCTTTCAGGTCCAGGAGAGCAGGTGAGCTAGGGTGATCATGCCACTCGCCAGCAGCAGCTGGGTGAGGGCCAGGGGCAATATCCACTTGATCCATTTGCTCCAGGACACCCCGGCCACGGCCAGGCCGGCCATGAAGTAGCCCGAGGTGGGGGTGATGATATTGGAGATGCCGTCACCGAACTGGAAGGCGAGCACCGCGGTCTGGCGCGTCACGCCGACCAGGTCGGCCAAGGGCACCATGAGGGGCATTGTCAGGGCCGCCTGTCCGCTGCCGGAAGGCACCAGGAAGTTCAGCAGCAGCTGCACCAGGAACATGCCGATGGCGGTCAGTACCGCCGGCATGCCGCTCAGTAGCCCTTCGAGCCGATACAGGATGGTGTCGAGAATGCTGCCATCCTTGAGCACGATCAGGATGCCGTAGGCGAACGCCACCACCAGGGCGCCCATGGCGATCTCCTTGAAGCCACTGACGAAATGCTCGGCAATCTCGTTGGGTCCCATGCGTGCCAGTACGCCCACCAGGATCCCCATCAGCAGGAAGACACCCGACATCTCGCCGATGTACCAGCCATGGCGGATAACGCCATAGGCGATGCCGGCGATGGCCCCGACGAATGCCGACAGCACCAGCTTATCTGACAGGCTCAGTCGCTGCTTTCCCTGCAGGGGGGCGGGGTTGCCGAATTGTCGGCGGTCGCTGTGGTAGGTAAGGCTGCGCTCGGGATGCGCCTTGATCCTGGCCGCGTAGCGCGTCACGAAGGCAATGCTGACACCGACGAAGATCGTCCAGTAGCAGGCGCGCAGCGTCATGCCGGAGAAGAGTGGTAATTGGGCAATATCCTGGGCCACGCCGACGGTGAAGGGATTCATAAAGGCCGCCGAGAAGCCGGCACCGGCGCCGACCAAGGGGACGGCGGCGGCGGTGATGGAGTCATAGCCCAGCAGGCGTAGCATCGGCGCCAGAATGATGATGAAGGCGATGGTTTCCTCGGCCAGGCCGAAGGTGGCGCCACCGGCGGCGAATAGCAGCATCAGCAGGGGAATCAAGGCGATGTCGCGCCCGGAGAGAGCCTGGCTGAGGCTGGCCACGAGGGTCTGCAGCACTCCCGTGGCCTTGAGCACGCCGAAGGCGCCGCCGGAGATGAAGATGAAAAAGATAATGCTGCTGCCTTCCCGCATGCCCTCGAAGACTGCCATGAAGGGCGTCAGCCAGCCGGCCGGGTCGGTGTCCACCGGGGCGTAGCTGCCCGGCACGACCACGGTCCGGCCCTGCTCGGTGGTGGTGCGTTCATAGCTGCCCGCATCGATCAGGTAGGTCGATAGCGCGGCGATGCAGATGAAGGTGAACAACACCACGAAGATATGTGGGAACTTCAGCGTTCGCGGTGATGCCGTCTCGAGTGTCGTTGTTGTGTCGAAATCGTTCATGCCAAGCCTCAGGATCTAGTGATTGTTATCGAGGAAGCGCCGAGCCACGCCGGCGAGAAAATCGCTGCCCGCCTCCAGAATATCGTCGTTGAAGTCGTAGTCCGGCTGATGCAGCGCGGGAGCCGCGGTACCCTTGCCGTTGCCGATCCAGCCATAGGCGCCGGGCACGGCCTCGAGCAGAAAGCCCATGTCATCGGCGCCCATGCTGATGGGATGAGAGGCCAGGCGATCTCGGCCCCAGTGCGCCTCGACGACCTCCCGGCACAGCCTGGCGCAGGCGGTGTCGTTGACCACCGCGGGAGTCGAGGGCACATAGTTCAGCGTCACGTCGCAGCCACTGGCACGGGCGATACCCTCGGCAACCTCGCGAATCCGCTTTTCGAGCTGGCGGCGAACGTCGGGCTTGAAGCAGCGGGCCGTGCCCTTCAGTCGCGCCGTGGCGGGAATGATGTTGCTGGCATGCCCGCCCTGCAGGCTGCCCAGGCTGACCACGGCAATCTCCTCGGGGTCGACGTTGCGGCTGACGATCTGCTGTACCGCGGTGACGAACAGCCCGGCGGCGACGATCGGATCGGTGGTCAGGTGCGGCATGGCCCCATGTCCGCCTTCGGAGTGGAAGCACAGCTCGAAATCATCGCTGGAGGCCATGTGCGGGGTGTCATGGATGACGAAGGCGCCCGCTTCCACGCCCGGCCAGTTGTGCAGGCCGAAGACGGCCTGGACGGGAAAGCGCTCGAGCAGTCCGTCCTCGAGCATCGCCGGGGCGCCGGTGCCCAGCTCTTCGGCGGGCTGGAAGATCAGGATGACCCGGCCTCGGGCCGGGCGTGTCTGGATCAGGTCCAGGGCCGCGCCCATCAGCATGGCGGTATGGCCATCATGCCCGCAGGCATGCATGACATTGTCATGGGTCGAGCCGTGCGCCAGTCCGGTGGCTTCCTGCAGGGGCAGGGCATCGATGTCGGCCCTCAGGCCGACGGCCGGGCCGGGCCGCTGTCCGTGGATAACGGCCACGATGCCATGGCCGCCGATCCCCTCATGCACTTCGTCGACTCCGATATCGCGCAGCATGGTCGCGACGCGCTGTGCCGTTTGGTGTTCCTCGCAGGAGAGTTCGGGATAGCGGTGAAGCTCCCGTCGAAAGGCGATCATTCGTTGTACATCACGCTCTTGCATCACATTGTCCTGTGCTTGTTCTGGTCGGGAGTGAGGCGGAAGTGGTATCGCTGCCCCTGTGCAGCGCCCATCCACCGGCCCTGGGATAAGCGGTTTTCCAGTATGCTCAGGCCATTGAGGGGAGAAAAAATACTTCTTTCCTATGCGGTCATGCTTTTTTGGTATGCTGCCTGGTCCGAGCGCTGAGACAGGCCCATGGATATCAAGAAACTGAAGTATTTCCTCGCCGTGGTGGACGCCGGTTCCATCACCGCGGCGGCCAGACGGATCCCGGTCGCCCAGCCCGCCCTGACGCGACAGATCCGTCTGCTCGAGGAGCGGGTCGGGGCCCGGCTCTTCGAGCGTGATCGCAAGGGGGTGTCGTTGACGCGCGCCGGACAGTTCCTCTATGACAACGGTCGCCGACTGGTGGCCGAGCTGGACAGCGTGGCCAAGAAGACCCGAGCCATCTCGGATGGCTTCAGTGACAGCCTTTCGATCGGCATCACCACCATTCATCCCTATATTCCGAGCATCTCGAGCCTGATCAGTCGTTTCCGGGCGCAGAATCCGGGCATTCGACTGATCCTGGAATCGATGCTGTCGGGCCCGCAGACGAATGCGATTCTCGAGGGCGGCATCGATGCCGGCATTCTGTTCACCGAGCGGGAAGAGGATCCCCGGCTGGCCTACCTGCCGATCGCCAGTTACCGGATGGCCGTCATCGTCAGCCGCTGCCATCCCCTCACGGAGGCGCCACCGACTTCGCTGCGAGCCTTCGCCGATGCCCCTTTCATCCGCTTCAGTCGCGACTCGACGCCGGGCAGCTACGACAGGGTCGATCGGTGCTTCCGGCAGGCGGGCATCGTGCCCAATACCGTCCAGGAGTGTCATGACGACATAACCATCCGCAGCCTGGTGGCCACGGGTATGGGGTATGCCATCATGCCGAGCATTATGGTGCGGGGGGAGAGCGAGTTGGTGGCCTACGAGCTGGAGGACCTGCCGATCACGTCGCAGCTGATGCTGACCTGGCGCAAGGACAGTGGCTCGAAGGCCGTCGATGAGTTGTGTCGCATGATCGGCCCCCCGGGGGGCATCATCGCGACGCCGCCTGAGGATACCGGGGCCTAGTGCTCAGTGGAAACGCGCTCATGCTGCTGGTTTGGCATGGCCGGTAGCCCGTCGCGACAGGCGATGAGGCCCAGTGGGGATCTGGGGCACGCCGGCAAGGCTGCAGTCGTGGATAGCCGGGTGTCGGGGAGGGCGAGGCGAGCTAGCCTCCATCGGAGGGGGCGCAAGGCCACGGGCCTGATGGCGCCCCCTGCCGGTCGCCGTGCGGCGGGGCTTTGCGTGCTCTGCGATGGATCAGGGAGCGGTTTCCTTGGCGGCGCGGCGCTTGGCCACCGACTCCCCGGCCACGCCGAAGTGCTGGGTGGAGACATCGGAGAGCAGGATGCGCACGCTCTCCGGGGTGCAGTCGATGGAAGCCACGCAGGCCTCGGTGACCTTCTCGATCAGCGCCTCCTTCTGGGCGTCGCTGCGGCCTTCGATCAGTTGAATATTGACGATGGGCATGCTCGGAATCCTTTTGTGGAAATGATTTTCACAAACATGATTCCAGCTTCCTCGGTGGCTGTCAAAGCGACCGGGGGATAAGCGCAATAAAATGCCCGCTACCCTAGGGTAGCGGGCACTCGTGCCGTGCTGGGCGGCTTAGTTGCGGCCGCCGGCACCGCCGCCGCCGGCACCACCGCCGGCACCACCGGCACCGCCATTTCCAGAAGCACCGCCACCGGCACTGCCGGCACCGGACTCGCTACGGCCGTCGCTAGCACTCTCGGACACGGCCTGGCCGTCCACGCCGCCCTGGCTGACCGCCTCATGGGCTGTCTCCAGGCCGAAGTCGGCCGCCTCGGGCATGGCCTCGTCCGTCAGGTGGCCCTCCAGGGTCTCGGCGGCCTGGTTGATGGCGGCGGGTTCGCTCTCTTCGACGACCACGTCATTGGTTGGCTGGGGCTCCTCTTCCTGGGCGGTGGCCAGCAGAGGTGTCAACAGCAGGGGGAGAGAGATCAGCAGTAATCGGAAGTGCATAAGGAGTACCTTTTTCGGGAAGTCATCGATCATTCGGCACCAGGCCGAAAGGAAACCCCTCGAGTTCGGATCTGCGCCGTTCCTGCCCGATTTATGCGCCCGGGCTCCCTAAAGCATGGGGTGCCCCGGTGTCTCGGTCAATGCCTTGTTCGAGGAGGGCGCCCCGGCGGCGCCGGGGCGGGGAGCGAGGCTAGAACGCCTTGGCGGGGGTGCAGCAACTGACCAGCCGGCAGGGGGCCTTGCCGGCGTTGCGGAAGCGGTGGGGCACATTGGTATCGAAGTAGTAGGCCTCGCCGGGGCCCAGCACCCGGCTCTCGGCGCCCACGGTGATCTCGATCTCGCCCTCCAGCACCACCCCGGCCTCCTCGCCCTGGTGGGCGATCATCTCGCGGCCGGTATCGGTGCCCGGCGGGTAGGTCTCGATCATAAAGGAGAGCGCCCGGGCCTCCCGGTTGGCCCCCACCAGCTTGAAGATCACCTCGCCGCTGCCCATGTCGGCCAGCTCGTCGGCGGAGTAGAAGACCTGGTCGCGGCTCTCCAGGTCCATGGTGAAGAAGTCGCCGACGCCCATGGGAATGGCGTCGAGGATCTTCTTCAGGGAGCTCACCGAGGGGCTTACCTTGCCCTGTTCGATCAGCGACAGGCTGGAGTGGGTGACCCCGCAGCGCTTGGCCAGCTCGCGCTGGGAGATGCCCCTGAGGTTGCGCAGGGCGCGCAGTCGCGCGCCGACATCGTCTGCCATGGGTCGTCCTCTGAAGTCGAAGGGGCGGGCCGCGGCGGCCCGCCTCCGCTGCTCAACACAGGGCGTCGAGCTTTTCCTTGAGCAGGGCGTTGACCTGCTGGGGGTTGGCGGTGCCCCGGGAAGCCTTCATCACCTGGCCGACGAAGTAGCCGATCATCTTGCCGCGCTTGTCCGGCTCGGCGTCACGATACTGGGCCACCTGGGCGGGGCTGTCGGCGATCACCCGGTCGATCATCGCCTCGATGGCGCCGCTGTCGGTGACCTGCTTCAGCCCCTTGGCCTCGATAATGGCGTCCGCGGAGTCGCCCTCGCCATTCCACAGCGCCTGGAAGACCTGCTTGGCGGCCTTGCCGTTGATGGTGTCGTCGAGTACCCGAGCGATCAACTGGCCCAGCTGAGCGGCAGAGACCGGGCTGTCCTCGATGGCCAGGCCCTCGCGGTTCAGCGCCCCGGACAGCTCGCCCATCACCCAGTTGGCGGCGGGCTTGGCGTCGCCGCAGGCGTCCTTCACCGCCTCGAAGTACTCGGCCATCTCGCGGGTGGCGGAGAGCACGCTGGCGTCGTAGGCGGAGAGGCCGAGCTCGCTCTGGAAGCGCGCGCGCTTCTCGTCGGGCAGCTCCGGCAGGTTGTCGCGCAGGTGGTCGACGTAGGCCTGGTCGAGCACCACCGGCAGCAGGTCCGGGCAGGGGAAGTAACGGTAGTCGTTGGCCTCCTCCTTGGTGCGCATGCCGCGGGTCTCGTCGCGCTCCGGGTCATAGAGGCGGGTCTCCTGGACCACCCGGCCACCGTCCTCGATCAGCTCGATCTGGCGCTCCACCTCATAGGCGATGGCCCGCTCCACGAAGCGGAAGGAGTTGACGTTCTTGATCTCGGCGCGGGTGCCGAACTCCGCCTGGCCCTTGGGGCGCACCGAGACGTTGACGTCGCAGCGCATCGAGCCCTCGGCCATATTGCCGTCGGAGATGCCCAGGTAGGTGACGATGGAGTGGATCGCCTTGAGGTAGGCCGCCGCTTCCTTGGCGCTACGCATATCCGGCTCGGAGACGATCTCCAGCAGCGGCGTGCCGGCCCGGTTGAGGTCGATGCCGGTCATGCCGTGGAAGTCCTCGTGGAGCGACTTGCCGGCGTCCTCCTCCAGGTGGGCGTGGTGCACCCGGATGCGCTTGGTGCCGCCGTCGTCGAGGGTGATCTCCACCTCGCCGGCGCCGACGATGGGGTGATACATCTGGCTGGTCTGGTAGCCCTTGGGCAGGTCCGGGTAGAAGTAGTTCTTGCGATCGAACACCGAGATCTCGGGGATCTCGGCATGGATCGCCAGGCCGAACTGCACCGCCATGGCCACGGCGGCTTCGTTCAACACCGGCAGCACCCCGGGCAGGCCCAGGTCCACGGCGCAGGCCTGGGTGTTGGGCTCGGCGCCGAAGGCGGTGGAGGCGCCGGAGAAGATCTTCGACTTGGTGGCCAACTGAACGTGGACCTCCAGGCCGATCACGGTCTCCCATTCCATCATGCGGTCTCCTTGGCGAAATCGGGGCGGCGCAGGTGCCAGTCGCTGGCCTGCTGGAACTGGTGAGCCACGTTGAGCAGCTGGGCCTCGGCGAAGTGGCTGCCGAGGATCTGCAGGCCCACCGGACGGCGGCCGACGAAGCCCGCCGGCACGCTGATGCCGGGAATGCCCGCCAGGTTGATGGCGATGGTGTAGATGTCCTGCAGGTACATGGAGACCGGGTCCTTGTTGGCGCCCAGGTCGAAGGCCGGGGTGGGGGAGGCCGGCCCCATCAGCACGTCGACCTCCTCGAAGGCGTCCAGGAAGTCCTGGCGGATCAGCCGGCGCACCTGCTGGGCCTTGGTGTAGTAGGCGTCGAAGAAGCCCTCGGAGAGGGTGTGAGTGCCGATCAGGATGCGTCGCTTGACCTCCTCGCCGAAGCCCTCGGCGCGGGAGCGCTTGTAGAGATCGATCAGGTCCTGGGGGGCGTCGCAGCGGTGGCCGAAGCGCACGCCGTCGAAGCGCGATAGGTTGGAGGAGGCCTCCGCCGGGGCGATGACATAGTAGGCGGGGATCGCCAGGTGGGTATGCGGCAGGCTGACCTCGCGCACCGTGGCGCCCAGCGACTCGTAGACCCGGATGGCCGCCTGGACCGCTTCGGCCACCGCCGGATCCAGGCCCTCGCCGAAGTACTCCTTGGGCAGGCCGATCTTCAGCCCCGACAGGGAGTCGTCGAGGGTGGCGGTGTAGTCCGGCACGCCGCGGGCCACGCTGGTGGAGTCGCGTACGTCGTGGCCGGCGATGGCGCCCAGCAGCAGGGCGCAGTCTTCCGCGCTGCGGGCCATGGGGCCGGCCTGATCGAGGCTCGAGGCATAGGCGATCATGCCGTAGCGGGAGACCCGGCCATAGGTGGGCTTCAGGCCGGTGATGCCGCAGAAGGCCGCCGGCTGACGGATCGAGCCGCCGGTATCGGTACCCAGCGCCGCCGGCACCAGGCCCGCGGCCACCGCGGCGGCGCTGCCGCCGGAAGAACCGCCGGGCACGGCGCCGAGGTCCCAGGGGTTCTTCACCGGGCCATAGAAGCTGTTCTCGTTGGAGGAGCCCATGGCGAACTCGTCCATATTGGTCTTGCCGAGGCTCACCGTGCCGGCGGCCTTGAGCTTCTCCACCAGGGTGGCGTCGTAGGGCGCCTCGAAGTTGTCGAGCATCTTCGAGCCGCAGGAGGTCTTGACGCCCTGGGTGCAGAAGATGTCCTTGAGCGCCAGGGGCAGGCCGGTGAGCGGGCCCGCCTCACCCTTGGCGCGGGCGGCGTCGGCGGCGTCGGCGGCGGCCAGCGCCTGCTCGGCGGTGACGCTGATAAAGCTGTTGAGCTCGCCGTCGAGGCGATCGATGCGCCCGAGCAGCGCCTGGGTCAGCTCGCGGCTTGAGAACTCGCCGGCCTCCAGGGAGGCGGCCAGTTCGCGGAGGGTCTTGTCATGCATCGGGTGAGTGTCTCCGGGTCGGGACAGGGTAACGTCGGGCGCGATCACTCGACCACGCGGGGCACCAGGTAGAGGCCGTTCTCCACCGCCGGGGCACAGCGCTGGAAGGTCTCGCGCCGGTCGACTTCGGTGACCTCGTCGGCGCGCAGCCGCTGGGTGGCGTCCAGGGGGTGAGCCAGGGGGGCGACCCCCGTGGTATCGATGCCCTGGAGCTGGTCGACCATCGCCAGGATATTGCTCAGGTCGTCCAGGTAGCGGTCGGCGTCCGCGTCATCCAGCGCCAGGCGTGCCAGATGCGCCGCGCGCTGCACATGGGTCTGTTCAAGCGCCATGATCGGAATTCCTTAACAGGATGAACATCGACCGACAGGCTGCCACGGGGCGAGGCCCATCGGTACGGGGAAAATAACGCCAAAAGGTACCATATCTTGGCCCGGCTGGCAGGCGTTGTCGCTTGCCGCTTCCGGGTGGCGATGATACCGTTTGCCTCCGCACAGGGTTCCGGTTCCGGTCTGCACTAGGTGAAAGACTTTCATGTTTAAACGTTTAAGGGGGTTGTTCTCCAGCGATCTGTCCATCGACCTGGGAACGGCCAATACGCTGATCTATGTCCGTGGACGGGGCATCGTGCTGGATGAACCGTCGGTGGTGGCGATTCGCCAGGCCGGCAATATGCGCAGCGTGGCTGCGGTGGGGTCGGATGCCAAGCGCATGCTGGGCCGCACCCCGGGTAACATCACCGCCATCCGGCCGATGAAGGATGGCGTGATCGCCGACTTCACCGTGACCGAACAGATGCTCCAGCACTTTATCCGCAAGGTGCATCAGAGCACCTTCCTGACTCCCAGCCCGCGGGTGCTGGTCTGCGTGCCCTGCATGTCGACCCAGGTCGAGCGTCGCGCCATCAAGGAGTCCGCCGAGGGCGCCGGGGCTCGCGAGGTGTTCCTGATCGAGGAACCCATGGCGGCGGCCATCGGCGCCGGCCTGCCGGTGGAGGAGGCCCAGGGCTCCATGGTGGTGGATATCGGTGGCGGCACCAGCGAGATCGCCATCATCTCGCTCAATGGCGTGGTCTATTCCGAGTCGATCCGCGTCGGCGGCGACCGCTTCGATGAGGCTATCATCGCCTATGTGCGCCGTCACTATGGCAGCCTGATCGGCGAGGCCACCGCCGAGCGCATCAAGCAGGAGATCGGCTGTGCCTATCCCGGCGGCGAGCTGCGCGAGATCGACGTGCGCGGCCGCAACCTGGCCGAGGGCATTCCGCGCAGCTTCACCCTCAACTCCCACGAGATCCTCGACGCCCTCCAGGAGACGCTCTCCTCGATCGTCACCGCGGTGAAGAGCGCCCTGGAGCAGTCGCCCCCGGAGCTGGCCTCGGATATCGCCGAGCGTGGCCTGGTATTGACCGGCGGTGGGGCCCTGCTGCGCGATCTGGACAAGCTGATTCAGGAAGAGACTGGCCTGCCGGTGATCGTCGCCGAGGACCCGCTGACCTGCGTGGCCCGCGGTGGCGGCAAGGCGTTGGAGATGATCGACCAGCATACCTTCGAGCTGCTTTCCAGCGACTGATTTCCGGGCCGGGCTGACTTCGGGGAGAACGCCTATCAAACCGTTGTTCTCGCACGGTGCGGTGCCCGGCTATCGCATGCTGCTGTGTGCGATAGCCGCACTCGGCCTGATGTTTGCGGAACACCGCTTCACGCGCATGGACGAGGTGCGTGCCCAGCTTACCACCGTGGTGGCGCCCATCCAGTGGATGGTCAGCCTGCCCAGCGGCGTGCTCACCTGGGGGGCCCTGGCGCTCTCCGATCAGCGAGCCCTGGTGGAGGAGAATCGGCGCCTGCGCGAGCAGTTGCTGACCCTCTCCCAGCGTGCCCAGCAGATGGCCCACCTCACCGCCGAGAACGTGCGCCTGCGCGAGTTGCTGCAGGCGGCGCGGCGGGATGACATGGCCTATATCACCGCCGAGCTGCTTTCCCTGGACTCCGATCCCTTCACCCACCAGATGGTCATCGATCGCGGTCGTCGCGATGGCGCCTATGTGGGCCAGCCGGTGATGGATGCCTCGGGGCTGGTGGGCCAGATCACCGCGGTCTCTGCCTACTCCAGCCGGGTGTTGATGATCAATGACGCCAGCCATGCGTTGCCGGTGCAGGTGACTCGCAATGGTCTGCGCTTCGTGGTCCAGGGCACCGGTCATTATGAGCGCCTGAACGTGATGCATGTGCCGGATACCGCCGATATCCGGGTCGGCGACCGGTTGCTCACCTCCGGGCTGGCGGGGCGCTTCCCCCAGGGCTATCCGGTGGGGCGGGTGGTGTCGGTGGAGCACGACCCCGGCGAGCCCTTCGCCCGGGTCATCGCCGAGCCCTCGGCACAGCTGCAGCGTTCGCGCCACTTCCTGCTGCTGTTTCCTCCCCCGCCGCCGGAGCCGCGTCCGGGGGAGGCGCTATGGGATGAATCCTTTACCGTCGTCGAACCGCCACAGGAGCTGCAACGCTGATGGGTGCCCTGGGAGTCCGAGGTCTGCTACTGGTCTGGATCAGCCTGCTGCTGGCCCTGTGCCTGCAGGTGATGCCACTGCCCGATGGCTGGCTGATCTGGCGTCCCGACTGGCTGGGCCTGATGCTGGTCTACTGGTGCGTCGCGGCGCCTCACCGCGTCGGGGTATTGCACGGTTTCGTGCTGGGGCTGCTGCTGGATCTGATCGAGGGGGCGCCGCTGGGGCAGAATGCCCTGGTGTTCTCGCTGCTGGCCTTCCTCTGCGCCCTGGTCTATCAGCGCATGCGCGCCTACTCCCTGGTGCAGCAGGCGGTCCTGGTCTTCGTCCTGCTGGGGCTGGTGCAGCTGGTGCGGCAGTGGCTCAATACCCTGTTCGGCCCCTTCTCTATCCATCTCGCCTTCCTGCTGTCGTCGTTGATCGGCGCCCTGCTGTGGCCCTGGCTCTTTACCATGCTGCAGGCGCTGCGACGCCGCTTCGCCCTCGGCTGAATCGGAGTCCTTATGCCCGCCTCCCTGATCCTTGCCTCGGCCTCGCCGCGGCGCCGCGAGCTCCTGGCCTCCATCGGCGTCGCGTCGCTGGTGCGCCCGGTGGATATCGACGAGACCCCGGCTCCCGAGGAGGCGCCCCTGGCCCATGTGACCCGCCTGGCCCGGGAGAAGGCCCTGGCCGGCGCCGCGGGGGCCGCTACGGACCAGGCGGTGCTGGGCGCCGATACCGTGGTGGTGCTGGGCGAGCGGATCCTCGGCAAGCCCCGGGACAAGGCGGATGGCCTGGCCATGCTGGCGGCACTCTCCGGCGGCGAGCATCGGGTGATTACCGCGGTGGCGGTGAATGGCCCGGCGGGCCTGCTGGAGGCCGCGGTCACCACCCGGGTATGGATGCGCGAGATCTCGAGCCGCGAGGCCGAGGCCTACTGGGCCAGCGGCGAGCCCGCCGACAAGGCCGGTGGCTATGCCATCCAGGGGCTGGCGTCGATCTTCGTCATGCACCTGGAGGGCAGCTACTCCGCCGTGGTGGGGCTGCCGCTCCATGAGAGCGCCGAGCTGCTGCGCCGCCAGGGCCTCCCCCTTTGGTCGGGGGGCTTGCCCCCTATGGCATAATGCCTTCATGCCAACGACAAGGAATCCCGCATGAGTGGTGAAGTACTGATCAACCTGACACCCATGGAGACCCGCGTGGCGGTGGTCGAAAACGGCGTGCTTCAGGAAGCCTTTATCGAGCGTTCCCGGCGGCGGGGCATCGTCGGCAATATCTACAAGGGCAAGGTGGTCAGGGTGCTGCCGGGCATGCAGGCGGCCTTCGTCGATATCGGCCTGGAGCGGGCCGCCTTTATCCATGCCCACGAGGTGATGGCGGCCCATACCCCCGCCGAGGAGCAGGCCACCATCAGTCAGCTGCTCCACGAGGGGCAGTCGCTGGTGGTGCAGGTGACCAAGGACCCCATCGGTACCAAGGGGGCGCGGCTCACCACCCATCTCTCGGTGCCTTCCCGCTACCTGGTGTATATGCCGGATGCCCCCCATAACGGCGTCTCCCAGCGCATCGAGGACGAGGGCGAGCGGGAGCGCCTGCGCCAGTTGGTGGAGGTCTGCCAGGCGCAGCAGGAACTGGAGGTGGAGGGCGGCTTTATCATCCGTACCGCCGCCGAGGGGGTGAGCGAGGAGGAGCTGTTCTCCGATATGCACTTCCTGCTGCGGCTGTGGCGCAAGGTCAGCGAGCGCAAGGTGACCGCCGGCGTGCCCAGCGTCATCTACGACGACCTGCCGCTGTTTATTCGCACCCTGCGCGACCAGATGCACGACGAGATCGAGAAGGTGCGCATCGATTCCCGGGAGAACTACGTCAAGCTCAAGGAGTTCGCCGAGGAGTTCATGCCCGATGCGGTGGAGCGCATCGAGTACTATCCCGGCGAGCGGCCCATCTTCGATCTCTACAGCGTCGAGGACGAGATCCACAAGGCCCTGGGGCGCAAGGTGCAGCTCAAGTCCGGCGGCTATCTGGTGATCGACCCCACCGAGGCGATGACCACCATCGACGTCAACACCGGCGGCTACGTGGGCCATCGCAATCTCGAAGAGACCATCTTCAAGACCAACCTGGAGGCGGCCACCGCCATCGCCCGCCAGCTGCGGCTGCGTAACCTGGGCGGCATCATCATCATCGATTTCATCGACATGGAGGATGCCGAGCACCAGCGCCAGGTGCTGCGGGTGCTGGAGAAGGCCCTGGAGCGGGATCACGCCAAGACCAAGTGTACCGGGGTCACCGAGCTGGGCCTGGTCCAGCTGACCCGCAAGCGCACCCGGGAGAGCCTGGAGCAGACCCTCTGCGAGGCCTGCCCCACCTGTGAGGGGCGCGGCACCCTGAGGACCCCGGAGACCGTCTGCTACGAGATCTTCCGTGAGATCCTCCGCGAGGAGCGCGCCTACGGGCCGGAGACCTACACGGTACTGGCCTCCCAGGCGGTGGTGGATCGCCTGCTCGACGAGGAGTCGGCGGCGGTGGCGGACCTGGAGGCCTTTATCGGCAAGACCATCCGCTTCCAGGTGGAGGGCCACTACTCCCAGGAGCAGTACGATATCGTGCTGATGTGATCGATACCCTCCCGGCCAGGAAGGCCCGGGGCTGGCGGCGAAGGAGGCGAGGCCGATGAACGAGGGGCAGGCATGAGTGGGTGGCGGATCGCCGGGCGCTGGGTGCTGACCCTGCTGGCCCTGGTGTTGCTGTGTCTGGCCCTGCTGTTGCTGGGCTGGCGCCTGGTGGCCGGTCAGGCGGAGGCGCTGCGTGAGCCCCTCGAGCGGCTGGTGGCCGAGCGTACCCGGGCCGAGACCCATATCGGCGAGCTGGAGGCGGGCCTGCATGGCCTCGACCCCTCGCTCGCCCTGCGCGACCTGCGGCTGACCCTCGAGGGCCGCCCCCTGCTGGAGCTGCGCCAGGCGCGCCTGCGCCTGGATACGCTGGCCTCCCTGGGCGCCGGGGTGCCGGTGACCTCGCAGGCCCGGGTGCAGGGGCTCACCCTGCACCTCTATCAGGACGAGGAGCGTCATTGGCACTGGCCGCGCCCCGCCGAGCTGCCCTTCGCGGCGAGCCCCGATTTCGATCTCTCGCGCCTGGACGCCTGGGTCGGCCTGCTGCTGCGCCAGCGCCTGGACGCGCGCCAGGTGCGCCTGGTGCTGCACGGCCAGGAGCGCCGTGTGGCCCTGGAGGCCCCCAGCCTGCTGATGACCGGCGACGAGCGGCGCCTGCACCTGGAGGGCTGGGTCCATGTGGAGGGGCAGGAACAGACCGCCCTAGAGGTGGTGGCGGAGGTGTTGCCGGGACCGCGTGGCCTGGCCGACTTCAATGCGGCCATGCAGGCCGAGATGGAGCTCTCCAGCCTGGTGGAGCTGGTGCGTCTGCTGAGCGGCGACGAGCCCCTGCGCCTGGAGCGGGCGGAAGGGGATGCGACCCTATGGGGGCGTTGGCACCAGGGGGCGCTGGCGGATGTGCGCCTGGCCCTGGAGGTGCCGGAGCTGGCGATCGGCCACGAGCAGGCCAGCCTGGCGCTGGCGGATATCCGCGCCGAGGGGCAGTGGCTGCGGGAGGGCGAGGCCTGGAACGCCTGGCTCAACCTGGCCGCCGACGCCGAAGGCGTGGCCCAGGGGCCGGCCCTGCCCAGTCGCTGGCGCCTGCGCGGCGATGGGGCGGGTTGGTGGGTCACCACCGATGGCTTCGAACTGCCGGCCCTGGCCGACTGGAGCGAGCGCCTGCCGTTGCCCGAGGGGCTGGTGCGGCTGCTCGACACCCTGGACCCCCAGGGCTGGGTGGAGGGTTTCGCCTTCGGCTTTCGCGACGGTCACTGGCTGGCGCGGGGGGCCCTGCGCCAGGTGGCGGTGTCGCCCTGGGAGGGCGCCCCCGGGGGCGGGCCCCTGGATGCCTGGGTCGAGGCCCGGGACCTGGCCGGCGAGATTCGCTTCACCGGCGTCGGCGATACCACCCTGCATTTCCCCCATCTCTTTACCGGTCCCATGGCCCTGGATGCCGCCTCCGGGATCGTGGGCTGGACCTATGCCGATGGCCTGACGCGGGTCAGCGGTCGCGACCTCGAGGCGCGCTGGCGTGACGCCGAGGTGACGGGGGGCTTCGGCCTGGTGCTCGGCAATGGGGGCCCCGGCATCATGGGGCTGGCGCTGGACTTTCGCGAGGTGGATGCGCTCACCACGCCCCTGGTGGACTGGCTGCCCATGGGGATCTTCGGCGACGAGCTGGGTGACTGGCTCGCCGGCGGCGTCGCGGGCCGGGTGACCGAGGGGCGACTGGCGTTGCACCAACCGCTCTTCGACGGCGTGCGGGCGGAGGACATACGTCTGGATCTCGATCTGGCCATCGAAGAGGGGCGATTACCTTACCTGCCGGATTGGCCGGCCCTGGAGGGCGTGGAAGGCCGCCTGACCCTCACCGACCTGGCCATGATGGCGGAGGTGACTCGGGCCGAGAGCCATGGCCTGGCGGTCAGTGACGGACGCGTGACCCTGAGCCCCGACGGGGAGCTCGCCGTCGGCGGGGCCATCGAGGGCAGCGCCACCGATCTGGTCAACTATCTTGGCGCCGTGCCCCTGGAGGGGCTCGAGGCCCTGGAGGACTGGGCCTGGAGCGAAGCGGGGCATATCCAGGGCCAACTGGCGCTGGACTTGCCGCTGAGCGATCCCGACGCCCTGAACCTGGACATCGAGACGGCCCTGGACATACCCCGGGTCCGCTATCGGCCGCTGACGCTGGACCTGACGTCGGTGACCGGGCCCCTGGCCTATCGCTATCGAGCCGGCGAGGGGGGGCTGGAGGGGCGCCTCGACGGGCGGGCACTGGGCGGGCCCGTCACCGCGACCCTGGAGAGCGAGCGTATCGACTTCGAGGGACAGGCCGAGGCACCTCGCCTGCTGGCCTGGGGCGGACTCCCCGGGGAGGGCGTCCCGGTGACGGGGCAACTGCCCTATCGCGGGCGCCTGACCCTGACGGAAAGCGGGGCTCGGCTGCGCCTGGACAGCTCCCTCGAGGGCCTGGCCCTCGGCCTGCCGGCGCCCTTCGCCAAGCCGGCCGAGGAGCGCCGTCCGCTGTGGCTGGAGATGGATACCCAGAGCGGGCGGCTCACCGCCGAGCTGGAGGGGCTGGCGCGACTGCGCTGGCGGGAGCAGAGCGCCCAGGGGGCCCAGGGCCAGCTATGGCTGGAGCGCTGGCCCGAGTCCCCCACCTGGCCGGCCCGCCCCGGCCTCGAGGTGAGCTGGCGACCGGCGCGGCTCGACCCCGCCCCCTGGGCGGCGGCCCTGGCGCCGCTCTTGGGCGGCGGCGGAAGCGGCGCCGGTTCCCCGCCGACCCTGGATCTGGCCACCGACTGCCTGCTGATGGAGGCGCGCTGCCTGGGCTCGCTGCAGGCCCGGGCCATGCCCGAGGCGGGCGGGTGGCGTCTCGACCTGGATGGCAGCCTGCTGGAGGGCCAGGCCGGCTATCGCCCCGAGCGGGCCCAGGCCCTGGAGATCGACCTGGCGCGCCTGGACCTGGACGCCCTGATACCGATGCCCGCCGAGGGCGTGGCCCTGTTCGATGAGGTGGCGCCAGAGCCGGAGCCGGAGCCCCTGGCCGGCTGGGTGCGACAGCTGCCGGCGGGGCGCCTCGACGTGGCGAGCCTGATGCGCCAGGGGCAGCACTTCGGCCCGCTGAGCGCCGAGTGGCGGGGCACCCCGGAGGGGCTGCATATCGCGCCCCTGGCACTGGTGCTGGGGGACGTCGAGGCCAGTGGCGAGTTGACCTGGGAGTCGGCGGGGCCGGCGGCCAGCCTGACCCGCAGCCGCCTGGCCCTGACCGGGGGCGACCTGGGCACGGCCCTGGAGCGCCTGGCCCAGCCGGTGGCGATCCGCAACGAGCGGACCCGTGTCGACTCCCAGTTGGCCTGGCCCGGGGCACCCTGGCAGTTCGCCCTGGAGCACTCCCGGGGCAGCCTGGCGGTGAGCCTGGAGAACGGCCGCTTCCGCTATCTCGAGTCGCCTTCCGCCAAGCTGATCGGCCTGCTCAACTTCGATAACCTGCTGCGTCGCCTGCAGCTCGATTTCTCCGACCTGACCCGCCGCGGCACCGCCTTCGACAGCGTGGAAGGGGTGGCCACCCTCTACGGCGGCATTCTCGAGACCCAGGGACCGGTGGAGGTGCGCGGCCCGGCGACCTCCTTCAGCCTCGATGGTCGGGTCGACCTGGCGCGGCGGGAGCTCGATCAACACCTGGCGGTTACGTTACCCTTGAGTCAGAACCTGCCGCTGGCGGCGGTGGTGGCCGGTGCCCCGGTGGTGGGCGGTGCCCTCTTTATCGCCCATCGCCTGTTTGGCGGCGCCCTCGATCGGGTGACTCGAATTCACTATCGCGTGCGGGGTCCCTGGACCTCACCGCGGATCACACTGGAAGACGCCGAATGAATCAACCGACTAGCGTGCCCGCTGCGGATCAGGCCCTGGACACCGCCGTCGCGACGCTGCTGGCGCCGACGGGCCTCGGCCTCGATGACCTGGACGCCGGCCTCGGCCACGCCCTGGGGGCGGGGATCGATTTCGCCGACCTCTATCTGCAGCGCAGCTGGCATGAGAGCTGGGTGCTGGAGGATGGCGAGGTCAAGGAGGCCGGCTACAACATCGACGGCGGCGTGGGCGTGCGCGCCATGACCGGCGAGAAGACCGGCTTCGCCTACTCCAACCAGATCACCGCCGAGGCCCTGGCCGATACCGGGCGCACCTCTTCCGGGATCGCCCGCGGCGGCGCTCGGCTCTCGTCCCAGGCGGTGGCGGTGCGCGCCCACCCGGCCCGCTATGGCGCCGAGGACCCGCTCGCCGGCCTCTCCGCCGAGGAGAAGATCGCCCTGCTCAAGGAGGCCGATCGCATCGCCCGGGCCGTGGACCCGGCGGTCAGCCAGGTCAGCGCCTCCTTGACCGGCCTCTACGAGGTGGTGCTGGTGCGTGCCAGCGACGGCACCCTGGCCGCGGATCTGCGTCCCCTGGTGCGCTTCAATGTCAGCGTGATCGCCATTCGCAACGGCCGCCGCGAGCGCGGCAGCGCCGGCGGCGGCGGGCGTTACCCCATGGCGCGGTTGCGCGACGAGGGGGTGGCCGAGCGCTATGCCAAGGAGGCGGTGCGTCAGGCCCTGGTCAACCTGGAGGCGGTGGACGCGCCGGCCGGCCAGATGCCGGTGGTGCTGGGGCCGGGCTGGCCGGGCATCCTGCTCCACGAGGCGGTGGGGCATGGCCTCGAGGGCGACTTCAACCGCAAGGGCAGCTCCGCCTTCGCCGGACGCCTCGGTGAGCGGGTCGCCGCTCCCGGGGTGACGGTGGTGGACGATGCCACCCTGGCGGATCGCCGCGGCTCCCTGAGCGTCGATGACGAGGGCACCCCGGGCCAATACACCCCGCTGATCGAGGATGGCATCCTCACCGGCTATATGCAGGACAAGCTCAATGCGCGGCTGATGGGCATGGCGCCCACCGGCAATGCGCGCCGCGAATCCTATGCCCATATGCCCATGCCGCGCATGACCAACACCTATATGCTGGCGGGCCAGGATGACCCCGCCGATATCCTCAAGAGCGTCAAGCGCGGGATCTATGCGGTGAGCTTCGGCGGCGGCCAGGTGGATATCACCTCCGGCAAGTTCGTCTTCTCCGCCAGCGAGGCCTACCTGATCGAGGACGGGCGGATCACCGCGCCGGTGAAGGGCGCGACCCTGATCGGCAACGGCCCCGAGGCCATGGGCCGGGTGTCGATGATCGGTCATGACCTGGAGCTCGATACCGGGGTCGGCGTCTGTGGCAAGGAGGGGCAGGGAGTGCCGGTGGGGGTCGGCCAGCCGACTCTGAAGCTGGACGAGCTGACCGTGGGCGGCACCGCCTCCTGAGGGAAGGTGCCTGCGCTCGCCCATACGGCGTTGGCGCTCGGCTCGCCATGCTCATTTAGGGGCCTACACTCCGCTGGCTCGCCGAACGCCGCCTTGTCTGGCCTTCGCTCGGCGACGTTCCGCGAGATTGGGTGGAGCCGTTGATTTACAGGCCGGCGGTATCGCGGATCAGCTTGAAGAGTTTGCGGGAACTGGCCGGAGGCTTGTCGGCGGCGCGCTCGCGCTGGGCATTGCGGATCAACTGGCGCAGCGCCTGGCGGTCGGCGTCGGGGAAGTCGGCGACAAAGGCCTCCACCGCCTCGTCACCCTCCTCGATCAGGCGATCCCGCCAGCGTTCCAGGCGATGGAAGGCGTGGTCGCGGCGCAGCTTCTCCTGCTCGAATTCATCGAAGGCGGCCTGGATCGCCTCGGTGTCTTCCTTGCGCATCAGCTTGCCGACGTACTGCATATGGCGGCGGCGCGCTTCCCGGGAGCGGATGCGCCCGGTCTCCTCCACAGCGGCGAGCATATCGTCGGAGAGCGGCAGCTTGGCGCGCTGGGCATCGGAGAGGGCGATGATCTTTTCGCCCAGGGCCTGCAGGGCGTGCATCTCCTGCTTGCGTTGGGTCTTGCTCTGCCAACCGTCTTGGTCGGCGGGGGAATCGAAGGACATGCCATTACCATCAGCATCGGAGTGTAGGGCAGAGTATACCAGCCCGGCCGGTGCGCGTAGCATTCACACAGAATGATCAGAGGGAGAATCAGATGACACAGGCTTTCGATGCCGCCGCCCAACAGGCGCTACTGGAGTCGCGGGTAGCGGCCGCCCTGGCGCAGGCCAAGCGGCTGGGGGCCGACGCCTGCGAGGTGGGCGCCAGCGTCGACCAGGGGGTCGGCGTCAGCGTGCGCCTGGGCGAGGTGGAGAGCGTCGAGCTCTCCCGGGACCAGGGCTTCGCGGTCACCGTCTATGTGGGCCACCGCAAGGGCAGCGCCTCCTCCTCGGATACCGGCGAGGCCTCGGTGAGCGCGGCGGTGGAGAAGGCCCTGGCCATCGCCCGTCATACCGGCGAGGATCCGGCCGCCGGCCTGGCCCCGGCGGAGCTGATGGCCCAGGAGCTTCCAGACCTGGAGGTACATCACCCCTGGGCGCTGAGCACCGATGCCGCCATCGACCTGGCCCTGGCCTGCGAGGCCGCCGGGCGCGGCGTGGCGGGCATCAGCAACTCGGATGGCGCCAGCCTCTCCAGCGGCGAGGGGGTGCGGGTCTATGGCAATAGCCATGGCTTCCTGGGCAGCCAGCGGGGCAGCCGCCACTCCCTCTCCTGCATGCTGATCGCCGAGGACGCCCAGGGCATGCAGCGGGACTACGACTACAGCAGCGTGCGCGACCCGCGCCAGTTGCGTTCCCCCGAGGCGGTGGGGGCCAGCGCCGCCGAGCGCACCCTGCGCCGGCTGGGTGCCCGGCGTCCCGCCACCGGGCGCTTCCCGGTGCTCTTTGACCCGACCCAGGCCGCCGGCCTGGTGGGTCACTTCCTCGGCGCCATCGCCGGCGGGGCCCTCTATCGCCAGGCCTCCTTCCTCTGCGACCGGCTCGGCGAGCCGCTCTTCCCGGACTGGTTCTCGCTGGTGGAACGGCCCCTGGAGCGGGGCGCCATGGCCAGTGCCCCCTTCGATAACGACGGCGTCTATACCCGCGACAATACCTTTATCGAGGGGGGGCGCCTGGCCAGCTATATGCTCTCCGCCTACAGCGCCCGGCGGCTGGGGCTGGAGACCACCGGCAATGCCGGTGGCGCCCGTAACGTGCGCCTCCAGGCACCCCTGGCCAGCCGCGAGGCGCTGCTCGAGCGGATGGGACGCGGCGTGCTGGTGACCGAGCTGATGGGCCAAGGGGTCAATGGCGTGACCGGGGATTACTCCCGCGGCGCGGCGGGCTTCTGGGTGGAGAACGGCGAGATCCAGTATCCGGTGGAGGAGTTCACCATCGCCGGCAACCTGGCGCAGATGTTCGCCAACCTGGCCGGCGTCGGCGAGGATATCGATACCCGCGGCAGCATCCATACCGGCAGCTGGCTGATCGACGATATGACCATCGCCGGAAGCTAGGCCGGGCGTCGTCCGGCGTCGGGATTGGCCTCCGGGCAAGAAGGCTCGCTCGGCGCCGGAACGCAACCCCGACGCTTCGCGAGCCGGGTGACGCGCACGGGCCGGAACAACCTCCCTGTTGCCGGTCGCAGACGCGCACGTCCTAACTCGACATCCCTGTCGATTTTGCGCTACCCGGCTCGCTGCCCGTCGGCGCCCCGGCGAAATCGCTCGCCTCTCTTGCCCGGAGGCCGTGTGGCGGTAGTCTGCTGGCTTCCAGATCTGGCGGCGCCGGGGGTTATTCCCCTTCGTCGAAGCGGGCCTCGACCAGCGCCGCCAGGGCCTCGAGGACCGCCTCGGCGTCATCCCCCTCGGCGCTGACGGTGAGTCGGCTGCCGCAGGGGGCGGCCAGCATCAGCAGGGCCATGATATTGGCGGCGTCGGCCTCGCGGCCCTGGTGGGAGACCGTGACCCGGGCGTCGTACTCCTGGCAGCACTGCACCAGGCGGGTGGCGGCGCGGGCGTGGAGGCCACGCTTGTTGGTCAGGGTCAGCTCACGGCTCGGCATGCCTCGAGCTTCCTTGCAGGGGGCTGGCATCTGGCTCTCCCAAGTCGGTGTGAATGCCCAGTTCCCGATGGCGCAGGCGCAGTCCCGGATAGCCGGCGGCGAAGTGGCGCGCCAGACGCTCGGCCAGATAGACCGAGCGGTGCTGACCGCCGGTGCAGCCCACCGCCACCGTCACATAGCTGCGCCGGCTGGCCTGGTAGGCGGGCAACCAGCGCTCCAGCCAGTGCTGGATATCCTCGGCCATGGCCTCCACCTCCGGGTAGCCCTCCAGGAAGGCCACCACCGAGGCGTCGCGACCGGTGGCCTCGCGCAGGCGCGGATCCCAGTAGGGGTTGGGCAGGCAGCGGGCGTCGAAGACGGTGTCGGCATCCAGGGGCACCCCGCGCTTGAAGCCGAAGGACTCCAGGGTCAGGGTCAACTGGCCGGCCTGGTGGCCGGCCACCTGTTCGGTGATCCGTGAGCGCAGGTCGTGGAGCGACAGCCGCGAGGTATCCATCACCAGGTCGGCCAGGTCGCGGATCTCTCCCAGCGCCTGCTCCTCTCGCTCGATGGCCTCGGCCAGGGTCATTTCGCTGTTGCGGGTCAACGGATGGCGGCGCCGGGTGTGGGAGTAGCGCTCCAGCAGGATGCGGGCATCGGCGGTCAGGTAGACGATCTGGGTCTGGATGCCGCGATCGCGGACTTCATCGAGCAGCTGCGGAAAGCGCCGCAGGGCGCCGGGCAGGTTGCGGGCGTCGATGCTGACCGCGATGGCATCGTAGCGGGCCTCGTCGGCCTGGAGCTCGTCCACCAGGGACCCCAGCAACATGGCCGGCAGGTTGTCGATGGCGTAGAAGCCGAGGTCTTCCAGGGCCTGGAGGGCGATCGACTTCCCCGACCCGGAACGGCCGCTGATGATCACCAGTTGCATGGCACTCTCCTGGCTGCCTGTGGGGTGGCGCCATTCGCTCAGGGCGCGGCGGTAGGGCCGGGCGCGGCGTGGCGCTCGATGGCCTCGATCAGGGTGTCATAGAGCTGGCGCTGACTCTCGCAGCGGCGCAAGCGCTGGCGGGTCTCGGCGTCGTTCATCACCCCGGCCACCTGGGCCAGCAGGGTCAGATGAGTGTCGTCGGCCTCTTCCGGCACCAGCAGCACGAACACCAGATCGACGGGCTCGCCGTCCACGGCGTCGAAGTCCACCGGTTCGGCCAGCTTCAGGAAGCCGGCCAGGGGCGCCTTGCAGTGAGCATTGCGGGCATGGGGAATCGCCACCCCATGACCGATGCCGGTACTGCCCAGGCGCTCGCGGCCGATCAGTCGGCTGAAGACTTCCTGGCTATCGAGGCTGGGGGTGTTCTGAGCAATAAAGGTGCTGAAGAACTCCAGCACCCGTTTCTTGCTCCCCCCGGGGACATCGAACAGCGCCCGCTCGGGGGGAAGGATGGATTGCAGTGTCATGGAGGGTTAGCGGGCACCGGCGCCTTGGGCGCGTGCCTGTGCCTTTTCCTTGTGTTTCACCAGTTGACGGTCGAGCTTGTCGGCGAGCGCATCGATGGCGGCATACATGTCACCATCCTGGGCTTCGGCGTGCAGATCGGCACCGGCAGCGTGGAGTACGCAAGCGGCTTGTTGGCGTTCCTTCTCGACGGACAGGGTGAACTGTGCCGTGGTGATATTGTCGTAATGCCGCTCCAGTCGTGCGAGCTTCTCGTTCACATAGTCACGCAGTGCATCGGTCAGTTCGACGTGATGGCCGGTGATATTGACTTGCATGGCACGCTCCTCTTCCTGCGGGTGGCATCTCGATTGTAACCCTTTTTACGGCCCTGCAAACCCCTTGGCGTCGGGGATTTCCAACGCAAGCCTTGTGGGGTTTTTATCCCATTGAGATCAATGGGATAAATGGTTTTTTCCGATAAACGACGAAACCGCCGTCGGTCAGGAGAGACGTTTTCGCTCGCTGGACGGGGGAATGCCCATGGCCTCGCGATACTTGGCCACGGTGCGCCGTGCCACCTGGATGCCGTCATCGGCCAGCAGGGCCACCAGCTTGCTGTCGGAGAGCGGCTTGCGCGGCGGCTCCTCGCCAATCAGCTTCTTGAGGCGGGCGCGGATGGCGGTGCTGGAGTGGGCATCGCCCTCGCCACCGCCCACCTGGCTGGAGAAGAAGTACTTGAGCTCGAAGACGCCCCGGGGCGTGTGGATATATTTCTGGGTGGTGACCCGGGAGATGGTGGATTCGTGCATCTCCACCGCCTGGGCGATGTCCGCCAGCACCAGCGGCTTCATGGCCTCCTCGCCCTGCTCCAGGAAGTCGAGCTGACGGGTCAGGATCTCCTGACCCACCCGCAGCAGGGTATCGTTGCGGCTGGAGAGGCTCTTGAGAAGCCAGCGCGCCTCCTGCAGGTGTTGCTTCATGAAGGTGTTGTCGTCGCTCTTGTCGGCGCGCCGGATCAAGGCCGCGTAGTCGGGCTGGATGCGCATGCGCGGCAGCGCCTCCGGATTGAGTTCGATACGCCAGCCGTCGCGGGTATGGCGGGCGATCAGGTCGGGGATCACATAGTCGCTGCCGATGTCGGCATAGGCCTGGCCGGGGCGTGGATCGAGGGTCCGCACCAGTTGGATCACCGCGTCCAGCTGGTCGTCCTCGAGGCGCAGGCGGCGCTTGAGCAGCTTGCGATCGTCTCCCGCCAGGGCCTCGAGGAACTGGCGCACCAGGCGCTTGGCCTGGGGCAGCAGGGGGGTGTCCTCGGGGAGGGTGCCGAGCTGCAGCAGCAGGCACTCGCGCAGGTCCCGGGCGAAGACCCCGGTAGGCTCGAACTGCTGCAGGCGCATCAGCAGGGCTTCGACCTCGGCGACCTTGAGGCCGCCGAGGCCCTGGTCCCGCAGCCCCTCGGAGATCTCCTCCAGGGGCGAGGCGAGGTAGCCGTTGGTATCCACCGCATCGATCAGGCTCTCGGCAATGGTCCGCTCCCGGGGGGCCTCCAGGTCGGTCATGGCCAGCTGCCAGCTGAGATGGTCGCGCAGGCTGGGGGTGTCGGCGTTGCGCTCGAAGTCCGGCGCCTCGCCGCCACCACTGGGAGCCATGTCCTGGTAGGTATCGGACCAGTCGCTGTCCACGGAGAGCTGTTCGGGGATGCCCTCGGACCACTCGTCCTCCTTGGGCGCTTCCACCGCCTGTTCCCCATAGGCCTCGTCCAGTTCCAGCATGGGATTGGACTCCAGGGCCTGCTGGATCTCCTGGCGCAGGTCGAGGGTGGAGAGCTGCAGCAGGGCGATGGCCTGCTGCAGTTGCGGGGTCATGGTCAGCTGGGTGCCGACCCTAAGCTGCAACGAGGGTTTCATTGCCATGGTGGGCTAGGATTCCGTGACAAGCGTGGGGCACACCCTAGCCCGCTGTCGGGGCCCTTGCAAGCCTATTAGACATGACTTCTAAGCAAGTTATATGCCAAGCGCAATGAGTATGCCAAATCGATCTTGAAACTAAGACTTTCAGCCTATTGGCAGCACCGATTCCTGGTGCTCGGCCCCCGGAGCCTGTCGGATCTGACCGGTCGCGAGAAAGACGGAGTTCGAGACGAGTTGATCGATCGGATAAGGCGAATAGTGCGCTATTTAACGAATCAGGGCTCCTAATCAGGGCTCCTAGAGGCGGAAGTCCTCGCCCAGATAGACCTCACGCACCCGGCGGTTGGCGAGGATCGCCTCGGCATCGCCCTCGGCGATGATCTGGCCGTCGCCGACGATATAGGCGCGATCACAGATATCCAGGGTCTCGCGCACGTTGTGGTCGGTGATCAGCACCCCGATATCGCGCTGCTTGAGGGCGCGGATAATGCCCTTGATCTCGCCCACCGAGATGGGGTCGACCCCGGCGAAGGGCTCGTCGAGGAGGATAAAGGTCGGTTCGGTGGCCAGTGCCCGGGCGATCTCCACCCGGCGCCGCTCCCCCCCCGAGAGGCTCATCCCCAGGTTGTCGCGGATATGGGTGATGTGGAAGTCGTTGAGCAGGGCCTCCAGGCGTGCCTGGCGGTCGGCGCGATCCAGGTCCTTGCGGGTCTCGAGGATGGCCAGGATATTGTCGGCCACCGACAGCTTGCGGAAGATCGAGGCCTCCTGGGGCAGGTAGCCGATACCGGCCCGGGCCCGCTCGTGCATGGCCGCCTCGGAGAGATCCCGGTCGTCGATGGCGACGCTGCCGGCGTCGGCACGCACCAGGCCGACGATCATGTAGAAGGAGGTGGTCTTGCCGGCGCCGTTGGGGCCCAGCAGGCCCACCACGCTGCCCTGCTCGATGGCGAGGCTGATATCACGGACCACGCGGCGGCGCTTGTAGCTCTTGGCCAGATGACTGGCGGTCAGGGTCTTCATGGCGGCCCTTACTGCTGTTCCGGGGTGAGGGTCATGCGCACTCGTTGGCGGTCGGTGCCTTCGGTGCTGGCCCGGGCCTCCACCAGGCGGCGGTCGATCTGATACTCCACGTAGGCACCGTTGAAGGTGTCGGCACCGCGGTGCAGCTCGGCGCGATCGATCAGCTCCACCCGCCGCTCCGCGGCGTGGTAGATGATGGTGCGGCCCCAGCCCTGGACGCGCTCGCCGTCGGCGGGGTTCTGTTCCAGGTAGGCGCGCTCGCCGGTGGCGGTGAGCCGCGAGACCTCGCCGGCCTCGTTGCGCTGAATCTCGACCCGGGCACCGGTCAGGTGCAGGTTGCCCTGGCGAATGTCCACCTCGCCGCTATACACGGCGGTGCCGGCGCGGTCGTCCAGTTCCAGGCGGTTGGCCTCCACCTCGATGGGCTCGCCTTGTTGAGCCAGGGCGGGGGTGGCCAGGGCCAGCAGGCCGGCGGCGAGCCAGCCGATCAGGCATTGGCGGCTTGGATAACTCATGATGGGGTCCTCATGGAAGCGGCAGGGGGCATCACTCTCACTCCTGGGCGGGGGGGTGGTGGCCGCGCACCCGGCCTTCCAGTTGCAGGCGTCCGTCCTCGAGCCAGGCCTCGAAGCGTTCGGCCTCGGTACGCTGGGGCGGGGCCTCGAAGCGCGCCGGGGTGTCGCTCCAGGCATGCTGGGTGCGGGTGTCCAGGTGCAGTTCCTGGGTGCTGAGCTGCCAGCCGGCGTCAGGCGCATTGAGCCTGGCATCGCCGCTCAGCGTCAAGCGGCGATCCGCCAGGGTGCCCTGTTCGCCCTGGGCGATCCAGTGGCGCCCCTCGTTATCGTAGAGATGGGAGATCGGTGTCTGGGCACGCAGCACGTCGTCATGGGGCGTATGCGCCAGGCGCGGGCTGCTCAGGCGCTGATGGGGGAACCCTTCGGCGTCGTAGCGCACCAGCTCCGCCTGCTCCAGATAGTAGTCGGGCTCGCCGGCCTCGTCCTGGGGTACCGGTCCCGGTGGGGCCGGCTCCCGCTCGGTGAGCACCACCAGCACGCCCCCCAGGGCCAGCAGCAGGACCAGCAGGCCCAGGCGTCGGGCCAGCGGCGTGGCCAGTAACTCAGCGGTTCTCATGGCCCTGGCCATGCAGGTAGGTGTCGATCACCGCGCCCCAGTGGCCCTGGGCCTCGAGCAGGGTGTCGCAGATCTCGCGCACGGCGCCATGGCCGCCGCCGCGTTCGGTGACCCAGTCGGCCTGGCCGCGCACATAGGCGGGAGCATTGGGCACGCTGATGCCGAGGCCGGCGCGGCGAATCGCCGCCAGGTCCGGCAGGTCGTCGCCGGCGTAGGCGATGGCCTCCCAGGGCAGCGCCAGGCGCTCGGCGAGCTGGGTGAGGGCGGCGAGCTTGTCCTCGCGGCCCTGGAAGACATGGGGAATGCCCAGGGCCGCGGCGCGGTGGCTGACCATGGGCGAGTCGCGGCCGGTGATCAGGGCCACCTCGATGCCGGCGCGGCGCAGCAGCTTGATGCCCTGGCCGTCCTGGGTGTGGAAGGCCTTGATCTCCACGCCATCGGCCTGGAAATAGAGGCGCCCATCGGTGAAGACGCCGTCCACGTCCAGGGCCAGCAGGCGCACCCGACGGGCGCGGTCGAGCAGGGTCGGGTCGAGCAGGGGGGAGTCGAAAGTCATGGGGGCTCCTTAGAGGCTCCTCAGATCACGCCGCTGGCCAGCGGGTCGTGCATAACCCCGCGGGCGCGGTCGAGCGGGGTCGGGTCGAGCAGGGGGAGTCGAAGGTCATGGAGGCTCCTTAGATCACGCCGCTGGCCAGCAGATCGTGCATATGCAGGGCGCCGACCGGGCGGCCGGCGTCGTCCACCACCGCCAGGGCGGTGATGCGGTTGTCTTCCATGACGCGCACCGCCTCGGCGGCCAGTACCTCGGGGCCGATGCGCTTGCCGGGGCGGGTCATGACGTCGTCCACCTTGAGCTGGCTGAGATCGTTGTGCTGGTCCAGGGTGCGGCGCAGGTCGCCGTCGGTATAGACTCCGCTCAGTCGGCCGTCTTCGTCCACCACGCAGGTGAAGCCCAGTCCCTGGCGGGTGATCTCCAGCAGGGCGTCGCGCAGCGGGCTGCCCAGCGGCACCGTCGGCAGGCGCTTGCCCTGGTGCATCAGGTCGCCGACCTTGAGCAGCAGGCGGCGGCCCAGGCTGCCGCCGGGGTGCGACAGCGCAAACTCTTCGGCGGTGAAGCCGCGGGCCTCGAGCAGGGCCACCGCCAGGGCATCGCCCATGGCCAGGGCGGCGGTGGTGGAGGCGGTGGGGGCCAGGTCCAGGGGGCAGGCCTCGCGCTCGACGCCGGTATCCAGGTGGGCATCGGCGTGGCGGGCCAGGGTCGAGGCCGGGCGCCCGGTGAGGCTGATCAGTGGCGTGCCCAGGCGCTTGAGCAGCGGCAGCAGGGCGGTCACCTCGCCGGTCTCCCCGGAATTGGAGAGGGCGATCACCACGTCGCCGCGGGTGATCATGCCCAGGTCGCCGTGACTCGCCTCGCCGGGATGCACGAAGAAGGCCGGGGTGCCGGTGCTGGCCAGGGTGGCGGCCAGCTTGCCGCCGATATGGCCGGACTTGCCCATGCCGGTGACCACCACCCGGCCGCGGCAGGCCAGCAGCAGCCGGCAGGCCTGGTCGAAGTCGCCATTGAGGCGGGGAATCAGGGCGCCCAGCGCCTGCTGTTCCAGCTGCAGGGTGCGGCGGGCGCTGGCGCGAAAGTCGAAATCGAGTGTCGGTGTCATGGGGGGATTGTTGCCGGTTGCGGGTCTGAGCTCAAGTGAGGTCGAGGGCCAATAGGCCGAGGTAGCCGGCATAGGCGATCAGCATCAGGGCGCCGGGCAGGCGCCCCAACCGGCCATGGCGCTGCCATAGCAGCCAGGCGCCGAGCACCAGGGTCAGGGTCAGCATCACCGGGAAGTCACGGCTACCGGCGGCGCCATCCACGGCTCCCGGGGCCAATAAGCCGGGAATCGGCAGCACCGCCAGCATATTGAAGAGATTGGAGCCGATGACGTTGCCGATGGCCAGGTCGTGATGACGGCGCAGGGCGCTCATGATGCAGGCGGCCAGCTCCGGCAGGCTGGTGCCGATGGCCACCAGGGTCAGGCCGATCACCAGTTCGCTGACCCCGAAGCCGGCGGCGATCTGGCTGGCGCCCCACACCAGCAGGCGCGAGCTCACCACCATCAGCACCAGGGTCACCAGCAACCAGGCCAGGGCCGGCGGCAGGCGCATGGCCGGGATCTCCCCCTCGAAGGCCTCGTCGGGGGTGTCGGCGCGGAATAGCCACCACAGGCTGAAGCCCAGCAGGGCCAGCAGGAAGAGCGCATCGAAGCGGCCAAGGATGCCGTTCGCCAGGGCATAGCCGGCCAGGCCGGTGGCGCCCAGCAGCAGCGGCAACTCGCGGCGGACCAGGGAGAAGCGCACCGGGATGGGAGCCACCAGGGCGGTGGCGCCCAGCACCAGGGCGATATTGGCGATATTCGAGCCCAGGGCGTTGCCGGTGGCCAGGTCGGGGAGCCCATCCAGGGCGGCCATGATCGCGACCAGCATCTCTGGCGCCGAGGTGCCGAGGGCGACGATGGTCATGCCCACCAGCAGCCGGCTCATGCCCGCCCGATAAGCCGTGGCGGCGGCGGCCCCGACGAAGCGGTCGGCGCTCCACAGCAGGCCGGCGAATCCGAGCAGCACGGCGAGCAGGGCGATCAACATCGAAGCATATCCTTGGCGGGCGGGGCGCCCATTAAACGCGTGGGCGACCATCGAATCAAGGGAGGCGACGCCGAGGGTAGTCGGAATGGGCCCGGTTAGGATACGATGTTCGATAATTATCCAAGGAAACCCGGAGCGATGACGGATACCCCTCTGGTGGAGGTGGACGATCTCCACTTCTCCCGCGGTGACAAGGAGATCTTCCGCGGGGTCTCGATGCGTATTCCCCGTGGCAAGATCACCGCCATCATGGGGCCCAGCGGCACCGGCAAGACCACCCTGCTCAAGCTGATCGGCGCCCAGTTGGTGCCCGATGCGGGGCGGGTGTGCATCGCCGGTCAGGACGTCCATGCGCTCTCCCGCAAGGCGCTGTTCCGGCTGCGCCGGCGCATGGGCATGCTGTTCCAGAGCGGGGCCCTGTTCTCCGACCTGGATGTCTTCGAGAACGTGGCCTTCCCGCTGCGGGTGCATACCGACCTGCCGGAGCCGATGATTCGCGACCTGGTGCTGATGAAGCTCCAGGCGGTGGGGTTGCGCGGGGCGCGCCATCTGACGCCGGCGGAGCTCTCCGGGGGCATGGCGCGTCGCGTGGCCCTGGCCCGGGCCATCGCCCTGGACCCGGAGCTGATCCTCTATGACGAGCCCTTCGTGGGCCAGGACCCCATCTCCATGGGCGTGCTGGTGCAGCTGATCAAGCGCCTCAACGAGGCCCTGGGGCTGACCGCCGTGGTGGTCTCCCACGATATCAAGGAGACCCTCTCCATCGCCGACTATGTCTATGTGATCGCCGACGGCCAGGTGATGGCCGAGGGCACGCCGGCCAGCCTCGACGTGGAGCAGGACCCCCGGGTCAGCCAGTTCGTGCATGGCGAACCGGACGGCCCGGTGCCCTTCCACTACCCGGCGGTGGATTTCTACGGGGATATCCTCGATACAGGGGCGCAGCGATGATTCCTCGCGTTATCGCCCTTGGGCGCCGGGGCTGCGACCTGCTCGAGGCCCTGGGGCGTTCCGGCCTCTTCCTGGCCCAGTCGGCCCTGGGGCGCCCCTCCCGGGAGGGCGTCTATCTCTGGTTGCGGCAGATGCATTTCGTCGGGGTGCTGTCGCTGGCCATCGTGCTGGTCTCCGGGCTCTTTATCGGCATGGTGCTGGCCCTGCAAGGCTACACCATCCTGATCGATTTCGGTGCCGAGCAGGCGCTCGGCCAGATGGTGGCCCTGTCGCTGCTGCGGGAGCTGGCGCCGGTGGTGGCGGCGCTGCTGTTCGCCGGGCGCGCCGGCTCGGCGCTGACCGCCGAGATCGGCCTGATGAAGGCCACCGAGCAGCTCACCAGCATGGAGATGATCGGCGTCGATCCCCTGCGGCGGGTGGTGGCGCCACGCCTCTGGGCCGGCTTCGTGTCGCTGCCGCTGCTCACCGTGGGCTTCAGCGTGGTGGGGATCTACGGGGGCTTCCTGGTGGGGGTCGAGTGGCTGGGGCTCTTCGAGGGCTCCTACTGGAGCAATATGCAGGCCAGCGTCGATTTTATCGCCGACGTGGGGAACGGCATGCTCAAGAGCCTGGTGTTCGCCGTGGTGGTGACCTGGATCGCGGTCTTCCAGGGCTATGACCTGATCCCCACCTCGGAGGGGATCTCCCGGGCCACCACCCGCACCGTGGTCTACTCCTCCCTGGCGGTGCTGGGGCTCGACTTCGTGCTGACCGCGGTGATGTTCGGCGGCCTGTCATGAGGCGTGTGAATCAATGGAGCGAGTCGATGCCGGACGGCGAGGGAAAGACGATGCAGGGTAGTCGGGTGATGGTTGGCGGAGAGCGCGCATGAAACGTAGCAAGACGATGGAGCTGGGGGTCGGGCTGTTTATGCTGGCCGGTATCCTGGGGCTGGTGTTCCTGGGCCTGAGGGTCAGCGGGCTGAGTCTGTCGACGCCGGCGGATACCTTCACGCTGCAGGCCAACTTCGCCAATGTCGGCGGCCTCAAGCCCCGTGCCCGGGTGACCATGGCTGGGGTCAATGTGGGGCGGGTGAGTGCCATCGAGCTGGATACCGACTGGTACGATGCCCGGGTCACCCTGGAGCTGGATGCCGAGCTGGAGGAGCGCCTGTCCCGGGATACCACCGCGGCGATCCTCACCGCCGGCCTGCTCGGCGAGCAGTATGTCGGCCTCTCGCCGGGGGGCGATCCCGAGACCCTGGGCGATGGCGATACCCTTACCGATACCCAGTCGGCCCTGGTGCTGGAAGAGCTGATCCAGCAGTTCGTGTCGAATATGGTCAGTGACTGAGTCACCCCAGAGAAAAAAGGATGGCCCCATGAATACCCTTACCCCGACCCTGCTGCGTCCCTGGCTGGTGCTGCTGTGCCTGATGCTGGCGCTGCCGGCCCTGGCCCAGTCCAGCGATTCCCCCGAGCGACTGATCCGCGACAGCATCGATGAGCTGATGGGTCAGATCGAGGGACGGCGCGACTACTTCGCCGACAACCTCGACGAGCTGGAGTCCCTGGTGGACGAGAGCCTCGAGGAGATCGCCGACTTCCGTTATATCGGCGCCAGCGTGATGGGGCGTTACTTCCAGAATGCCACCCCCCAGCAGCGGGCGCGCTTCGCCACCACCTTCCGCCAGACCCTGATCGACACCTACGTCAAGGGCCTGGTGACCTTCGATTATCGCGAGCTGCGGGTGCTGGACAACCAGCGTCCCTCCCGCCAGCCGGACCAGGCCAGCGTCGAGATGGAAGTGGTGGCCGGCGACGGTCAGGTCTATCCGGTCAGCTACTCCCTGCGCCTGAGCGATGGCCAGTGGAAGGTGGTCAATGTGATCGTCAACGGCATCAACCTGGGCCTGACCTTCCGCAATCAGTTCGATCAGGCGATGCGCGACCAGGGACGCGACTACGACGCCGTGATCGATACCTGGGCACCGGAGGTGGGCGCCGAGGCTCTGGAAGAGGGCGGTGCATGACGCTGCTGCTCGAGGCCCAGGGGGTGCGCCTCTCGGTCGAGGGGAATCGTCTGCGGGTGGACGGGGACGTGGATTTCGAGGTCGCCGCTTCCCTGGCCGCCGCCGGTAGCGACTGGCTCGCCGACCTGCCCCCCGGCAGCCGGGTGGTGATCGATCTCGGCGGCGTCGACCGGGTCAGCAGCGCGGCCCTGAGCATGCTGCTGCAGTGGCTGCGCGACAGCCGCGGCGTCGGCGCCGAGGTGACCGAGGTGGCGCTCTCGGCCCCCCTGGCCCGGCTGACCCGTTTGGCGGACCTCGATGCCCTGCTGCCCGGCGTGGGGGCCGCGACCTCCTGAGCGGCGCCTGTCGCGCCCCGGAGACGGCGCGCCGGCCGGTTGTCGCCGCGCGCCGCCATCGCCATCGGCGGCGCTTTTGATTACCATGGGCCTCCACGATTCCCGCTGCGCCCGCCGAGGGCGCCTGCTACCCACTCAAGGAGGCTTACGCCCATGCAACCCAGTGATGTCAAGGCGCGGCTCGAGGCCCAGATCGAGGGCTGTGACTTCCATATCCAGGGCGAAGGCTGCAACTTCCAGGTGATCGCCGTAGGGGACGTCTTCGAGGGGCTCTCGCCGGTGAAGCGTCAGCAGCTGATCTATGGTGCCCTCGCCGAGGAGATCGCCAGTGGCGCCCTGCACGCCGTGAGCATCAAGACCTATACCCCGGCCCAGTGGCAAGGGGCCCCGGAAAACACCGGAGCCTGAGCCGCCGCATGGACAAGTTGATCATTACCGGCAATGGCGCCCTGGACGGCGAAGTCTGGGCCAGCGGCGCCAAGAACTCGGCCCTGCCGATCCTCTGTGCGACCCTGCTCTCCGAGGGGCCCGTGACCATCGGTAACCTGCCTCATCTGCAGGACATCACCACCACCCTGGAGCTGCTCGGGCGCATGGGTGTCGAGCCGGTGATGGGCGAGAAGATGACCATCCAGCTCGATGGTGCCCAGGTACGGGATTGCCATGCCCCCTACGAGCTGGTCAAGAAGATGCGTGCCTCCATCCTGGTGCTGGGGCCGCTGCTCGCCCACTTCGGCCATGCCGACGTCTCCCTGCCGGGGGGCTGCGCCATCGGCTCGCGGCCGGTGGACCTGCATATCCGTGGCCTGGAGGCCATGGGGGCGGACATTCGCGTCGAGGGCGGCTATATCCGCGCCCGGGTCGAGGGTCGTCTCAAGGGGGCGACCATCTTCTTCGATACCGTCACCGTGACCGGCACCGAGAACCTGCTGATGGCCGCCACCCTGGCGGAAGGCACCACGGTGCTGGAGAACGCCGCCCGGGAACCCGAGGTGGTGGATCTGGCCGAGTGCCTGATCGGCATGGGCGCGAAGATCTCCGGCCAGGGCAGCGACACCATCACCATCGAGGGGGTGGAGCGGTTGCATGGCTGCTATCACGACGTGATGCCGGATCGTATCGAAACCGGCACCTTCCTGGTAGCCGCCGCCATGACCCGCGGGCGGGTCAAGGTGCGTCGCACCCGGGCCGATGTGCTGGAGGCGGTGCTGGCCAAGCTGGAGGAGGCCGGTGCCAAGGTCACTACCGGCGAGGACTGGATCGAGGCGGACATGCAGGGGCGTCGTCCCCGGGCGGTGAATCTGCGTACCGCGCCTTACCCGGCCTTTCCCACCGATATGCAGGCCCAGTTCGTGGCCATGAATGCGCTGGCCGAGGGCACCGGACGCGTGGTGGAGACCATCTTCGAGAATCGTTTCATGCACGTCCAGGAGCTCAACCGCATGGGCGCCAATATTGCCCTGGAGGGCAATACCGCCGTGGTCACCGGCGTCGAGCGACTCTCCGGTGCACCGGTGATGGCCACCGACCTACGCGCTTCCGCCTCCCTGGTGGTGGCGGCGATGATGGCGGAGGGCGAGACCCTGGTGGACCGCATCTATCATATCGATCGGGGCTATGAGTGCATCGAGGAGAAGCTGCAGCTGCTCGGTGCCAAGATCCGCCGTGTACCGGGCTAGGCGCCTGGCGGCCCTGATTCCATGGACCTGTGAAGCCTCTTATGTCTAAACAACTGATCCTGGCCCTCTCCAAGGGCCGCATCCTCGACGAGACCCTGCCGTTGCTGGCCGATGCCGGCATCGAGCCCGCCGAGGACCTGGGCAAGAGCCGCAAGCTGCTCTTCGATACCAACCTGCCCGATGTGAAGCTGGTGGTGATTCGCGCCACCGACGTGCCCACCTATGTGCAGTTGGGTGCCGCCGATCTCGGCGTGGCCGGCAAGGATGTGCTGCTGGAGCACGGTGTCGAGGGCCTCTACGAGCCCCTCGACCTGGAGATCGCCAAGTGCAAGCTGATGACCGCCGGGGTCAAGGGCGCCGAGCCGAGCCACGCCCGGCGCCGGGTGGCCACCAAGTTCGTCAAGGTGGCGCGACGCTACTACGCCGAGCAGGGCATCCAGGCCGAGGTGATCAAGCTCTACGGGGCCATGGAGCTGGCGCCGCTGATGAACCTGGCCGACGAGATCGTCGATATCGTCGATACCGGCAATACCCTGCGTGCCAATGGCATGGAGCCCCGCGAGCTGATCGCCGAGATCAGCACCCGGCTGGTGGTCAACAAGGCCGCCATGACCATGAAACACGAGCGCCTCAAGCCGTTGCTGGAACGCCTCGAGGCCGCCGTGGCGGCGCGTCGCCAGGTCGCCGAGGCCTGATCGCGCCAGCGCCCCTACGTCCAATGGGAATCGGTAGCTAACCGCGCTAGCCCTGCCCATGGGGCCTTCGGGATTGCCCGCCATCATCGATGGCGGCATGCTGGAGGCCCCGTGTCGACCCTGACAAGAGAGAACCATGACCGCACTCGATATCGCCCGACTCTCCACCCGTGACTCCGACTTCACCGCGCGCCTCGACGGCCTGCTGGCCTGGGAAGGCGTCTCCGATGCCGAGGTGCAGCATCGGGTCGAGGCGATCATTGCCGACGTGCGCGCCCGGGGCGATGCGGCCCTGGTGGAGCTCTCCAATCGCTTCGACCGCCTCTCGGTCAACGGCATGGACGAACTTACCCTGACGCCCGAACGGCTGCGTCAGGCCTTCGACGGCCTGCCGGAGGTCCAGCGCGAGGCCCTGCGCGTCGCCGCCGAGCGGGTGCGGGTCTACCACGAGCGCCAGAAGCCCGAGTCCTGGCAGTACACCGAGGCCGACGGCAGCGTGCTGGGCCAGCAGGTCACGCCCCTGGATCGTGCCGGCATCTATGTGCCCGGCGGCAAGGCGGCCTATCCCTCCTCGGTGCTGATGAATGCCATCCCCGCTCATGTGGCCGGGGTCAAGGAGATCATCATGGTGGTGCCGACCCCGGACGGGGTGCTCAACGAGCTGGTACTGGCCGCCGCTCACCTGGCCGGCGTCGATCGGGTCTTCACCCTCGGCGGTGCCCAGGCGGTGGCGGCCCTGGCCTACGGCACCGAGACGGTGCCGCGGGTCGACAAGATCGTCGGTCCCGGTAATATCTATGTGGCCACCGCCAAACGGGCGGTCTTCGGCCAGGTGGGGATCGACATGATCGCCGGCCCCTCGGAGATCCTGGTGCTCTCCGATGGCGGCACCGACCCGGAGTGGCTGGCCATGGACCTCTTCTCCCAGGCCGAGCACGACGAGGATGCCCAGTCGATCTTCGTCAGTTGGGACGCCGAGCACCTGGAGGCGGTGGCCGAGGCCATGGCACGGCTGCTGCCGAGCCTGGAGCGGGAGGCCATCGCCCGGGAGTCCCTGGCCCAGCGTGGTGCCCTGATCCATTGCCGGGACGAGACCGAGGCGGTGGAGCTGATCAATCGCATCGCCGCCGAGCACCTGGAGCTCTCGGT